>NZ_QLJK01000007.1:0-208746 GCF_003950715.1 Sphingomonas sp. S-NIH.Pt3_0716
CCCGTTAGCGTTCGGTCCGCTCCTGGGGAGGAAAGTTGCCCGACCAGAAGCGGACCTGTTCCCCCTCCCGTGGGCGGGAGGGGGGGGGGGGAGGGGGTGTGTTGGACATCGCGAAAGCCCACCCCGCTGCGACTAACGCGCTGCGCGCGCAAGTCTCGCTGCCCCTCCCGCTTGCGGGAGGGGAATGGCAGGAAACACCCAAAATCCGCCGCCCTTCCCGTCCATCATCCGGCCTGTCCTACACGCCGCTTGTCTGATCTACTGCCCGGATGGATCACCATCCCCCTGCCCTTCTACCCCTGTCATGGCCCGCTGCGCACGGGCCATCGACGCGTGGTGATCGCGCCATAGGGGCGTCCTTGGTGCGGGACAGAAGCGCGATTGTCGCGTCGCAGGCGCGTTCCCGGCGCATTTCGCCCAGAAACCCCGATAACGGTGTGAACTTCGGGACACGCGTGCCCCCGCCTTTGGGCCGTCCCTCAGCCCAGCGGCCGCCGCGCGCGCAGCGCCTGGGCCAGCGTACCCTCGTCCAGATAGTCGAGTTCGCCGCCCACCGGCACGCCATGGGCCAGCTGGGTCAGACGGATCGGGAAGCGCTCCAGCCGCTCGGCCAGATAATGGGCGGTGGTCTGCCCCTCCAGCGTGGCGTTCATCGCCAGCACCACTTCGTCGATGCCGCCCGCCTCGACCCGCGCGACCAGCGCGTCGATGCTCAGATCCTCCGGCCGCACCCCCTCCAGCGCAGAGAGGCGCCCGCCCAGCACATGGAAGCGGCCGGGGAAGAGGCGCGACTTGTCCAGCGCCCACAGGTCCGCGACATCCTCCACCACGCACAGCGCCCGCGCGTCGCGGCGCGGATCGGCACAGATGCCGCAGGGATCGACCGTGTCGACATTGCCGCAGGTCTGGCAGGTGACCAGCCGTTCGTTGACCGCCGCCAGCGCGCGCAACAGCGGCTCCAGCGCGCCCTCGCGCTTCTTGAGCAGATGCAGCACCGCGCGGCGCGCCGAACGGGGGCCAAGGCCGGGCAGTCGCGACAGCGCCTGGGTCAGCGTCTCGATTTCTGGGGATGCCATGGAACCGAGATAAGGGCTTGCAAGTCGTCCCGACAAGAGGTTTGAGAGCGATCTTGGAAATAGGCCCCAGGCAGATTTCAAATGCGGTGCCAGCCCGCTCCCCCAACCCGGCCACCCAACGGCAGTATCTTAAAGGGTGGCCGGGTGGGGGAGCGGGCTGGTGCGGGAAGCGGAAAAACTATGCGTATCATCTATATGGGCACCCCCGATTTCGCCGTTCCAGCGCTCGATGCACTGGTGAAGGCCGGGCATGACATCGTCGCCGTCTATAGCCAGCCGCCCCGACCGGCCGGCCGTGGCAAGGCGCTGCGCCCCTCGCCGGTCCAGGCCCGCGCCGAGCAACTGGGGATCGAGGTGCGCACGCCGGTTTCGCTAAAGGACGAGGCGGTGCAGGCCGAATTTGCCGCGCTCGACGCCGATGTCGCGGTGGTTGCCGCCTATGGCCTTATCCTGCCGCGTACAATCCTGGCGATGCCGCGCCATGGCTGCCTCAACATCCATGGCTCGCTGCTGCCGCGCTGGCGCGGCGCCGCGCCGGTCCAGCGCGCCATCCTGTCCGGCGACAATGTCACCGGCGTCACCATCATGGACATGGAGGCGGGGCTCGACACCGGACCGATGCGCGCCAAGCATATCACCCCGATCGAGGACAAGACGGCGGGCGAACTGACGCAGGAACTGGCGCAGGCCGGTGCCGAGCTGATGGTCGATGTGCTGGACGATCTTGCCGGCCATCCGCCGGTAGTCCAGCCCGAAGAGGGCGTCACCTATGCCGCCAAGATCGACAAGGCGGAGGCACGGATCGATTTCAGCCGCGACGCGCATCAGGTCGAACGTCAGGTCCGCGCCTTCAACCCCTTTCCCGGCGCCTTTTTCGAATATGGCGGCGAACGCTTCCGCATCCTCGCCGCCACGGTCGAGGATCATGCCGGGCCGGCGGGCGAACTGCTCGACCACAGCCTGCTGATCGGCTGCAGCCATGGCGCGATCCGCCCGACCCTGATCCAGCGCGCCGGCAAGGCGGCGATGTCGGCGGGCGAATTGCTGCGCGGTTTCGACATGCCCACCGGCAGCCGGATCGACGCCTGACCCGATGGCCCGTTTCGCCTTCACCGTCGAATTTGACGGCCGCCCCTTCATGGGCTGGCAGCGTCAGGCCCATGGCCCCAGCGTCCAGCAGGCGATCGAGGATGCGATCCATGCCGTCACCGGCGAGCGCGCCATCCTGCACGCCGCCGGCCGCACCGATGCCGGCGTCCATGGCCTTGCCATGCGCGCTCATGCCGATGTCGAAAAGCCGCTGACGCCCTTTCGCCTGATGGAGGCGATCAATGCAAAGCTGCGGCCCCATCCGGTCGCGATCCTCGCCTGTGAGGAAGTCGCGCCGGACTGGCATGCCCGTTTCAGCTGTATCGGCCGCGCCTATGTCTATCGCATCGCCAATCGCCGCGCGCCGCTGACCCTGGAATCGGGTCTCGCCTGGCGGGTGATCCAGCCGCTCGACGCCGACGCCATGCATGACGCCGCGCAGATACTGGTGGGTCATCATGACTTCACCACCTTCCGCTCGGTCCATTGCCAGGCGGCCAGTCCGCTGAAGTCGCTGGCGATGCTGGATGTGGAGCGACAGGGCGATCGCATCGCCATCCGGGCGGAGGCGCGATCCTTCCTCCATCATCAGGTCCGCTCGATGGTCGGCTGCCTCGCCATGGTCGGCATGGGCCGCTGGAGCGCCGATGACCTGCGCGATGCGCTGGAGGCGCGTGACCGCGCCCGGCTGGCGCTCAACGCGCCGCCGGACGGTCTCTATTTCGTGCGTGCCGATTATAGCAGCGCGGTGGTCACCAGCTGATTCTTGCCGGCGCGCTTGGCCGCCAGCATCGCCTCGTCCGCGCGCGCCACGATGCTGTCCAGTTCGGTGTCATCGTCGGGGATCAGCGTGACCAGCCCAAAGCTGCCGCTGACACCGCCATGTGCGCCGCCCAGTTTCATCAATCCGACGCGCAGCGCCTCGCCCAGATCCGCGCCTTCCTCATCGACCAGCAGCACGAACTCGTCGCCGCCCATCCGCGCCACGACATGGCGAGTGGCGACCATATCCTCGATCAGCCGCGCCGCCTCGACCAGGCAGCGATCCCCGGCGCTATGGCCGAGACTGTCATTGAGCTGCTTGAACCCGTCGAGATCGAGATAGATCAGGCTGACGGCGCGATGCACCTCGGCTGCCTGCCGCAACAAGGCCCGCGCCCGCACCACGAAGCCGCGACGGTTGAGCAGACCGGTCAGCGGATCATGGATCGCATCGAAATGGGCCTGCCGCATTTCCGACAGATCCTCGACCACGGCGACATAGAATTCCGGCTCGTCCCGCTCGTCGCGGACCAGCGCCACGGTGAGGTTGATCCAGATCAGCGCTGCATCCGCACGAATATAGCGCTTCTCCAGCGTATAGCGCTGCAACTCGCCTCGGTGCAGCCGGCCAAGCAGCGCGACATCGGCATCCAGATCATCGGGATGGGTGATCTGCTGGAAACCCAGCCGCATCAGCATCGCGGCCGAATAGCCGGTAATCTCCTCGAAGCGGGGATTGACGGTCAGGAAGGTGCCGTCGAGCGCGACATGGGCAATGCCGACCGGCGCGTGCTGGAAGGTCGCCTGAAACCGGCGCTCCGCATTGGCCAGATTGGCCTGGATCGTCTGCGCCTCCTGGCTCAGCGCCCGCGCGACATGGGTCAGGCGGTCGATCCGGCAGATCGCATCCGGGGTCATCACGGGATCGCGATCAGGAACAATGGACTGGGCGGAGGCGATGGGCACGATGGGCGACTATTCTTTCCTGACTTTGTCGCTTCCTCCTGCGCCCAACAAGGTAAAGACTCTCTTTAGATTACATAATTTACTGACCACAGCCTATTGGAGCCGGGTGCGGAACGGGGTGAAGTCGGTGCCCGCGTCATAGACGTCGAGCCCCTCGCGTCGCTTGAGGCCATTGACCACCACATAGGTGACCGGCGTCAGCACCGCTTCCCAGCCGACCTTCATCGCCCAGTTGGTGACCATCACGGTCAGCACCTGCGTCGTGGTCCAGTCGCCATAGAAAGCCAGCGGATAGAAGAGCAGGCTGTCGACCCCCTGCCCCACCACGGTCGAGCCGATGGTGCGCATCCACAGATGCCGTCCCTGGGTGATGATCTTCATCTTGGCCAGTACGAAGCTGTTGGCCAGTTCCCCCGCCCAGAAGGCGCAAAGCGAGGCAAAGACGATCCGCCAGGTGCTCCCGAACACCGCCTCATAGGCTTTCTGGTCGGGCCAGCCCTCGGCCGGCGGCAAGGCCACCACCACCCAGCTCATCAGCGCCATGAACAGCATCGCGGCAAATCCTGCCCAGACGCAGCGCCGCGCCCGCGCATAGCCATAGACCTCTGTCAGCACGTCGCCGATCACATAGCCGAGCGGAAAGAAGAGGATGCCCGCGCCAAAGGTCACGCCGCCCAGCGACGACAGCTTGGCCGCACCGATCAGGTTGGACAGCAGCAATATGGCGACGAAGGCCGCCATGAAGAAATCATAATAACGCAGCGGCCGTGCGCCCAGCACGGTCGCGTCGATTTTCCGGATGCCCGCGTCGCTCATCCTTCGGTGCATATCCCGCCGACACACGATTGCAACGGCTGCGAAAGATTGCGCCGCGGCCCAAGCCCCGCTATCGCTCCCGCGCACGGCCCCGTAGCTCAGTTGGATAGAGCATCCGCCTTCTAAGCGGATGGTCGCAGGTTCGAATCCTGCCGGGGTCGCCAATCAGGTTTCGGTTGTCAGTAAGACTGCTCCTTTACTTCATTTTCGTGATCCTCTGAGCTGCAAGAATGGCCAATTTCGGCCATTCCGGTTCTTAGAGGGTGTAGCGAAGTAGGGGTTTTCGCCGTCAGCGAGGAATTAGGAACGTCCATTCAGGATGGCAAATCGAGGCGATCGAGTATCCGCTTGAGCAATGCCCAAGGTCCATCCCGGCGCGGATGCGATGATATTCCCACCCAGGTATCCATCCCTAGCACTCCTATCCGGGAATTCTCCCGCTGGACGATGCGGGCGGTATAGTCGCTGACGTCCGCCAGCCTACTCTCGTTCTCGATCTTCATCTGAGCGATATCGAAAGCCGCTGCCTCATCGCCACCCGGCCAGATTGTGATCGTGACGACCATCATGGCCTGCGCGCCTCTCTACGGCGCGAACCTAGACTCGAGCTGCAGGTCCAGCCCTTCAGCCAACGCACTTTGAGGATTGCTGGCTACCATCGCCAAGATCGCCCCCATCGCGTCCGACACCATAGAGACCGCCAGCGGGTTGCTCGCGTCGTACCCTCTGCGGACCTCAGCCTGGTCCGCCAACTGTCTTCCATAACGAAGTCTGAGCAATCCTCTCGCCTCAGCGAGATCGCAGGCCATCATCGCATGGTAGACATGATGGATTTGGCTCACCTGCACATCGACGATCGTCGCGGTGTAAAGCGTCCGACCATGTTCGACACTGTCCCGGTCCCTGCCGGTATTCCAGAGCCCCCCGGCCACCGTCTCTCCGGTCATGCCCGCGTCACGACGGAGGATTTGATCGACCAGATCACTTGGCATGCCCAGTTCCAGATCGAGCGAGTGGAACATGATGCACCTCATCAACCCCGGCGCTGTCAAACACGCTTCCAGCGGTCGCGCCCCGTCAAACGGAGGCTGCGGGCTATACAGCCAGGCCAATGGATCGGACGGCAAGCTGTCACGCTCAAACCGAGCGCCGGTTTCAACGGCCGCGATCACGAGGCGATCGACCATCTTGTAGGTCAAATCGAATGACACATCGTCGGGGCTATCGCTGGCTAGCGGATCAGGGCGTCCCAACAGAGCTGAAGTGGTAAAGTAATCCAGCGCTGAGCGCTGGGTCCGTGCAGCTATTCTCTGTTCGTACATCTCATGCGTCAGCATTGCGATACCCTTTCTGTCACCATCCTTTTCAGAAGAAGCCTGCGCGAGTCGCTTGCTCCACTTGCAGACTTGTACATTCATTTCAATGATTCTGGAATTGTAGAATTGAACGGTGTCCGATTTGCTGTTTCAACGGACGTCGAAACGGACATCGGCCGGTACATTGTTGGTTTGGCTGACGGATCTGTCCGTCACTAACCGTTTGACCGGTTGGGATGGATCGCTGATAGTCTGGTCCATGGACTCATCAGCAATGGTCGAGGCCCTGGCTGCGCTGGGGCAACCGACTCGGCATGATATCTACCGCCTCCTCGCCCGGGCGCCTGAAGGCCTGCCGGCGGGAGAAATCGCGCGCCACCTCAATGTCGCTGCAAACACGCTATCTTCCCACCTGGGAATTCTATCGCGTGCCCACCTGGTCTCCTCACGCCGTGCGGGAAAACAGGTGATCTATCGGGCTGATACAGCCGCAGCGTCGTCCATCAGCACATACCTCAATGGTCTGGCCTCAGTGACGCCCTGAATTTTCTGAATACGCTCAGCTTCGCTCCTCGAAACTCAGGAGTGAAGAAAAATGGAAGATCGCATTGCCCACTACATGGTGACCTTCACGCCTCAGCAGTGGCCGGAAGCTTATCGGCGCGCTCTGGAAGTTGAAGAGCTCCCCAGGAAGGGCGGTCGGCGAATGGCAGCAGCTGTTACCGCTGCCGCCACTCGGCTGGGGTATAAGGAGCGCAACTTCTTCAAGATCATTCGGGCGTACAAGGACTCGCTCCAGCTGAACGATCAGGTTCTGTCCAACTACCCCCGCCAGCTTCCTGCTGAAACGAGAGCAGCTCTCGAAGAAGCCATCGCGCACGCCGGCCCGGGCGCTCGGCCAGGGGCGATCCAGGCTGCCGCCGAAGCCTTGTGCGAGAAGCGTAAAATAAGTCCACCAAGCAAACGGGCAGTCCGCACGAGACTCAATCTGCCCATGGAAGTGACCGATATCGCGTCCTACACCGGCATGAATACCGATTACGCCATCGATATGTCGCCACTCGATGTGGCGGTCGATGGCCCTGATGACATCCCCTATCACGCTGTCCTCACCGCGTTCATCGACGTCAGCCGTGGTATCGCTCTTGCCCATGTGGTGACTGCAGATAGGCCAACTGCCGACGACATCCTCCAGTTGGTCACCGAGGCCGCTGAACAGATGAGTTCCGCATCACCCGCACGCGCGTCTTTGGCAATATACCGCAACGCTCCTGTCGATGACCTACGCACGAAAGCCCAGTTGCGCTCGATCGGCATCGCCAAGTCAGACGTTCAGGTGGATTCTCGTCGGCCAGGATTGGCCCTCACTGCCATGTTCGGCACCAAGCTCGGCCGCGTGCCTCTCAATCCGCGCCGCAATCCTTCCATCCCATTCGCAATTCGCGAAACTCTGCCTCTGCCTGTCGTGCGTCCAGCCGTCGCTCTGCTTCTGGAGCGCTATCACGCTGGCCTGCAGATCAATCGAGAGGCCGAGCCTGCCGTATCAGCCGCGGCAGCGGTCCAAGCGATTACCAAGGGGCCAGCCAAAGCGACGCCGATTGGAAACGCCTATCCCCCATCTCTCCACGCAAGTAGATAGGCCATTGGTCATGTGCCCGCCCAGGTGCATTCTTTTATCATGATAGCTTAGCTTGAAACTTCGAGGCGCCTCTCTAACTTGCAAGAGGGGGTGTCGCTTGGCGTTTCAAATCCTATCCTTGTCGGGAGGAGGCTTTCTGGGCCTCTACACCGCCGCAGTTCTTGCAGAACTAGAACAGCGTTCGGGCAAGCGCCTGAACGAGTGCTTCGATATGTTCGCCGGCACGTCGATTGGCGGCATTATTGCTCTGGGTCTTTCAGCTGGGAAGAGTGCCACTGAAATCCGTGATGCCTTCATCGAGCACGGTCCTAAAATTTTCCCTCGCGCGCCAGCGAACTCCAAACTGGCTTGGTTGATCCGTTTCACCAGAAATTTGCCTGCCCCTCTCTACAAGCAGGACGCGCTGCGCGAGACGATCGAAGAAATCGTCGGTCCCCAAACGTTGATGTCGGACCTCGCCCGGCCGACGGTCATCCCTTCTGTCAGCCTTACCAAGGGCGGACCTAAGGTATTCAAGACAGGACATCACAAGCGATTTGTCCTCGATTGGCAGTTGAAGGTCGTAGACGTCGCATTGGCTACCTCGGCAGCGCCGACCTATTTCCCTGCACATCGGATCGGCGACGAGTTGTTTTCGGACGGAGGGATGTTCGCCAACTCACCCGATATGATCGCCCTTCATGAGGCCGACATGTTTCTGGGCATTAACCGTGACGACATCTCAGTCTTAAGCGTCGGCACCACTACCACAGACTTCGCCATGTCCAGTTCGCTCAATCCCAACATTGGGGTGATGGGTTGGATGAAAAACCAGCGCCTGACCGATGTGATGATCGGATCACAACAGGCGTTGGCCGATGACATGATGAAGCATTTGCTGAAAGATCGTTACCTACGGATTGACCGTCGACAGGCAGATGAACAACGGCAAGAACTTGCCTTGGATGCCGCCACCCCCAGCGCCATCAGCAATTTACTTTCCATCGCCAAGGGCTCGTTTGCCGAGGTGTCAGCCGACCCTCGCCTCCGGCAACTGCTGTCACACGAGGCCCCGCCATTCGCTTTCGTCAACGCTAAGCTTTGAGTGTCCGATGTCCACTGCTGCACGCCTCTTTCATTCGAAGTCCGATCAGACGCTTTACGAGCGCATCACCCCATCAACCGATCAGTTCGCGACTCAACAAGCCCGCTGGAATGACCTTGCCGACTTTCTGAAATCCAGAATGAAAGACGACACCGGCTATCCGATCAGCACCTGGCTGCAGGGTTCCTACAAATTCGACACTCAGATCAGGCCGTGGACGACGGGCGCCCAGTTCGACATAGACCTCGGACTATATTTCGAATGGGCCGGCTCTGACGATGACGGCGACTATGATCCTGAAGGTTTCAAAGAGCTGATCCAGAACGCTCTCCTCGATTATGCAGACGACGAGGACAACGACGCCTCAGGGGTCGAAGAGCCCAAAGAGCGATGCTGCCGCATTGCCTTCAATCCCGACTTTCACATCGATGTGCCCTGCTATCACCTTGATCGTGCCAAGGACCGGCGCGCGCTGGCAACAGAGACCAAAGGCTGGGAGGCAAGCGACCCCAAGGCGATCTATGTGTGGTTCAAGGATCTCCACGACGACAAAGCAATTCGGGCTCAGCTGCGTCGACTCGTTTGCTATTTCAAGATGTGGGCAGCGTTGAAGATCGAAGACGAGGCAAGCCGACCTTCATCGATCACACTTACGGTTCTGGTCGCCGAAGCTCTGGATGGGATTGATCTTTCAGAGACCAGAGACGACGACGACGTCCTCGCGGAAATTATCACGATCATCGCAGATCGCCTTGATGACGATACTGAGGTCGAAAACCCGATCGATACCCAAGAAAATTTGAACCGTCTTTCTGACGACGCAAACGACAATCTCCGCGAACGCCTCCGCGAGTTCGAAGACACCGCGCGCCGAGCGAACGCTGCGACCAGCGAGGCGACGGCGGCCCAGATCTGGACGGAGGCCTTTGAGCATTTCTTCCCTATGCCGGAGGATGTTGAGGGTGAAGCAAACGCCACCACTGCAGCACGCAGCGATATTGCAAAAAATCACGCTTTGGTCGCTTACAGCTTCGACCCCGAAATTCACGTTCGGGCTTGGTCCCAAAACAATGAGAATTACGAGCGCTTCGGGGTGAACGAGCTTCCCACGATCCTGAAAGACTGCTCCATCGACTTTACATTGGTCAACGCAGCCTCGCTCCCAGTGGGCGCTTCGGTACGATGGACGGTTAGGAACCGCGGACATGAAGCGTGGACCAAGAATGATATTGGACACTGCTCAGGCGATGGTTACGAAGTATCCGAGCATTCAGCGTATAATGGCAACCACGCAATGGATCTCACCGTCTACCAGTGGGGTCGGATTATCGGCCGCAGGCGCATCGAGATCAACGTCCGCGGCACAGCGTTGGCTGCCCGGCAATTACCGGCGAAGCGACGCTTCCGACGCTGAAGATTTCGCGCACCCGCAGATCACAGAATTCGATCCAACAGTAGGCATCTCATCATTCTGTCCGAATGGATCCCCACCGTCATGCCGTTCGATTGATCTTTGAAAATCCACCTTGCGTTAACTTTTGCACGTCAGATGCAAGCGCATGTTCTTGCAGTATAAATTTCCGATCGAGCCAAGCCGGGCGCAACATGCGCGCCTGGCGTCGATCCTGCAGCTGCAGCGAAATTTATACAACGACGCGCTCCAAAATCGGCGTGCAGCCTTTCAGCGCGGCGTCCATCTCACATACGAAGACGATACCAAGTCTCTCCCTGCGTATAGAATGGCCAACCGCCAGCATACTGCCCTGCCCTGGGGCATTAACAACTGGACCTTGCGCTGCGTCGATACCGCAATGACGAGGTATCGCGATCGCCTGACGGCCAACCCCAACGCCGGGTTCCCGCGCTTCCGCTCCGAAGAGCGTTGGCGCAGTTTTGGCGTCCACGGCGTACGAGGATGTGTTATTGCCGACGGCTACCTAACGGTCGATGGCATCGTCGGGAAATTGCGCATGCGCATGCATCGCCCTTTGCCGGCTGACGCTCGCCTCGCCAGACTCACCTTCACCCGCAGAGCCCGCCAATGGCATGTTGCCATCCTGATTGATTGCAAAGTCGGCGATCAAGAGCATAAGAAACCCGGTAGCGCATGCGGCCTCGATCTCGGCATAGAGCAACTAGCATCGCTGTCAGATAGCTCTCTCTTCGACGACACACCCCGTAAGACCACTCAGAGTTCCGCGTTGCGTCGGGCCTACCGGGCACTGGCAAGATGCCAGAAAGACTCCCGCCGAAGTAAAAAGCTGCGCGAACGCCAAGACCGCGCCAGTCAACGGGTGATAAACCTCCGTTCCACGCGGCTGCATCAGATCTCGGCGGCGATCACTAATCGATTTGAAACGATCGTGGTCGAAGATCTCGCGCTCAAACAATTTCCCCGACCAACACGCACACGACGCCCATCAGACGGCGTTGGCGCAATCGCGATACGAGAAAACGGTCAGGTGTTGGCCGAGCCAAGACCAAAGCGCCTTCTTGAGATGATCCGCTACAAAGCTGAAAAAGCTGGTGGCAAAGTCGTCGTTGTCGATCCGAGACACATTACGCAAACGTGCAATGCATGCGGATCACCAACCTCTGAAAGTAACGATGCTGACCGGCACATCTGTGCCTGCGGCGCCGATGTCCCACGAGGCACCAACAACGCAATCAACATCCTTGCGCGCGGTCTCTCCGCGCATGCGGCCGCTTTGGGTCGCAGGGTGGGCAAGGTTTTGCCCAACGCCAGCGTCTAGCTGCGCGTCCACCCGGAAATGCAGCGCGTTTGCATAGCAACTGCCTGTCCAAAGCCAGTTTGGTTTTTTTCAAACCCGCTTTAGCCATTCATATTCGCACTGGAACCCTGATGATCACCTTACGCCCCTCCCGCGACTTCGGCAGCTTCCGTTTGGATCATTTCCAAAGCCTTCAGCATTTCGGGCCTGAGAGCTGCGGCGGACATCCGATGCAGTGGGGCGATATGATCATGTGGAACCACGAGACGATCTCTCCCCGCGCTGCCCTGCCGCAAACTCCGCATGCCGATACCGAGATACTGACCTACGTCACCAGTGGGTTCCTCTATCACGAAGATAACCTGGGCAATGTCGGGATGCTCCAGGCAGGCAATTGTCAGATCATGTCAGCTGGAACTGGTGTCTTTATCAGGCGCGGCAATCCAGACGAAGCTGAACCAGTCGAATTTGTCCAGATCTGGCTGATGCCCAACCATCAGGCTGGCGAGCCATTTTCCTTCACGAATGGGTTCGCTGACGATGGTGAGCCGGGGCAGTTCGTTACATTGGCCAGCGGGTTCGACAATGAAGGCAATTCACTGCCAATGCGAACCAATGCCCGCCTCTCGCGCATTGTGCTGACCGACAGTGGCACTGCGGACTACCGATTTGAAGCAGGCAATTTCGGCTATGTCGTGCCGCTCGCCGGCGCTGTTCAGGTCGGTGATGTTGTCGCCAACCGCAACGACGGAATTCTCATCAACGATGTTGAAGTCATAACCATAGTCGGCGTCGGAGACGCGGAAGCGCTCCTCATAGAGCTTTCTGAAGCCTGAGGGCCGATCGCTTTAAGAAAACCTCACAGGGTGGATGACCAAGCCAAATGAATCAGATCGCTCGGGTTGTGAACGTATTTTCCACCCCATACGAAGCATGGAGTTACCGCCAGTCCACCGATGAAGAAGCGCTATCCCTTTGCCAAAAGGGTTATTCGTTAGCCGAATCCTTCACCACGAAAGACAAGCTGCTTGAGGAAGTCTCGAACCATGTCCAGGCCGCGGCGCGCATGCTTCGTGAGGGTGCAGATAACGCGCTCGAGCGTCACATAGACAAAGCGCTGTCAGCAAGCTCTGAATATCGCGATCTCCGCAACCTGATGCCGTCAAACGTGCCTCAAGCCCTAAGTGCTTATCAGGCTGAGTTCTCAGAGGCTGACTTATCTGCGGCGGATAGCGCGATCAAAGCTATCGGGGTGACGATGCCAAATGGACAATTCTTGTTCCACGGTGGCTTATGGCCGCTCGGCGTACAAACTTTCACGACGACCCGCCCATTCTCCACATCCTTCTGCCCGCAAGTGGCACGCAGGAATGCAGAGTGGAAAAGCAAAGCTTATGACGCTGGCCGGATGGACCTGATGGTCGTCCACGTCATCCAGCCACAAACCAAAGCCTACGCTTACAGTCGGGATGGAGACCTCGGCAACGAGAAGGAGGTCGTTTTCGCCACCGGCGCACAACTGACCTTAACCCGCGAAACCCACATTGCCGACGTCACCGCCTCCAAAGTTGGCCCGCACTACGAAACGTTGAAACGCACCGTTCCAGCGTATCTGCTAGAAATCGACATATCGTAACATCGCAATAATCGCGTTGCTCGGGCCCGACTAGAACTCGGGCCGCATGACTACATCACGGAAAAGGGCGGTGATCGCATTCGCCCGCTCTTCACGCATGCGCTGAGACTTCTCGACCGTCGGCTCCGCCTGCTGCCACTGGCTTTCGTTCCAGCGCATCGCCTCTACGAGCAGCGCCCGCTCGAGAACCTCTTGCTCAATCCCCTCGCTGATCGAGTTGCTGAGAGGAGCCCCTTCCTCCGTAAATCTCGGTTTGAACTGATATGGCCCCAGCGTGTCACCCAGGTAGCGGACCAGCTGCGTACCGTGACGCCACTTTCCGCCTGCATGAATGTCAAACGACACTCGGCGGTTGAAGACCCGAAAGCGCTTCTGCAACTGCTTGCTCTGCCGCGCCCCGCCTGGAGGCGCGATAAAGTCGATCGACTCCACGCGATCGAAATGCACCTGCGTGTGCTGCACGAGATGGCGCATGAGGTCGTCATCCATATTGCGGGTAGCGCGCATAAGCCCGTCTTCCGGAATCAGCGGATCGCCCACCCCCAATCCAAGGATCATCCTAGAGCTGGTATCGACAATGAACGTAGCCGTAGCCAATTCCACCCGGCCGCTGATCTGAACCATCACATCGACTGCGGTCTGGTCCACCAGGATCTGAAGACCAGCAGCCCCAGCCGCCGGCTCTGCGACACCTTCCCGGCGGAGTACCTTTATGCGTCGCTGGATCGAAGATGCGGACGGAGGCGCCTCGCCCGCGTCCGCGCAGGATTCAAATATCCAGCGTATGATCGACGCGGGCGAAGCCGCGGGCTCATGCTGCAGTTTCCAGCGCAGCGCACGCTCGGCAACGGGTGCGAAGCCTTTCTGTGCTGGTGCCGCGACAGCCTTCACCCGGAAGCTCGGTGACAGACCTCGTGTTGGGCCCAGATCCTTCAGCTTCTTCAGCAGTCGGTAAAAATTGCGCTGCTCCATATCGAGCGCGCTGCACGCGTCGCCCACGGGCATAGGGTCATCGTCGCGAAGATAGAGGTCCATCGTCCTCAGTCTGGCAATCACCGCCTCCCGCTTAGAATCATCCAGAGACAGGAACAGGGCGTACTCTGATTCGCCAGAAAAGCCTGAAGCGGCATGCCGTTTGATCAACTCCTCGTCAGTTTCGAGGGCCGACCGGTCCGAACCAACGTCGCGCGTGCCGTTTTTCTTACTGTTCATCCATGACTTATTAGAACAGTAAGGCACGCATCGTCAAGTGAGTTGGTCACGATACTGTGCAGTTGAAACCACATTCCTGTTGCCATCACGGTCATTTTAGCGTTCCTAAATGCACAGTATCGTGACCAACATGGAGACAGTGCGATGACGACTAAACCGCGAAGTGCAGATCGAAACAACCTCGTTTCAATCGTTTATACAGAGTATCTGATCGAGATCATCCGACATTTTGAACGACAGCAGCGCGTTAAGACGTGGAGTCGTTCTCGCTCCAAGTGGCCCAACAGCAACCGTCGCGGCTGGACGTTCTGGAATGACTGACGCATATGAAGAACTGGCTGAGATCGACGTTCGCGCCGCTATCAACCTCATGCTGCGCAACCCGTCATACGAACCCTCCGCTGGCCGGTTGCGCGCCGAAACCTTGCTCAGGAAGCACAACAGCCTGGTCAACACCATGGCTCGCATCGTGGTCGCCAACGACAATGGTTCACTCCGAACAGTCTCTGGCGGAACACACCATGCGAGTGGCTGGTACCCTTCCGTGAAGGTCGGCCGCACACAGCATTATGAGAGCCTGCATCAGCTTGCACTGATCGAGCGGTGCGAGACGGACCCCAATGTCGTCCACTACCAATCAGAGGCTCGCCGCTTCGAATTCATCCTGCGGAGGAAGGAGCGGTACACCAGTGACGTCGACATACTGGACGCCGATGGCCGCCTGGCGGTCGTCGAAGTCAAAGGCGACGATGCGGACCTCCGAGATCCAGAATATCGGCTGAAACTCGCCGGCGTCGCCGAGATTTGCCGCCGGGTGGGCCATGAGTTCCGTATCACCTTCGGTTCCGAAATTTTCGAGAATAGCCGCCACCGCTTCAACGTACGCCTCGCCAGCTCGATGCGCCGCACGGCCATCTCATCGTCGCAGAAGCGGCTCGTCGAAAGCCTCCGCAGCAAAGGCGATGACATGCAGTTGGGCGAATTCGCTGAGCTGATGGCGCCCGGAAATTTTGTCCAAGGGCGGGCAATCACTTTCGCCATGCTGGTGAGGCGCATCGTGTCGCTCGATCTCACGCAGCCTCTCATCGATGAGATGCCTGTCAGCTTCATCTGATCATAGATCAAATACCCCAGGAAGGATTCAACCGTGACCTAGAGTGAAATCATAACTGCCTGACGAACCCGCAGGCACCCATCACAACAGAAGCAATGCCATTCGCAGCGTAGAAATATCTACTGCTGATGGATTTTGCGCGCCCTCAGAATACCCAAATCTCGGGAGAGATACGTGAATTACTTCCCCTATAAGCTCAAACGCAATCAGCTATACAGTATCGAAGGTCAACCCTGTGTTTTTACATCACATGGATATCGCACACGCCTGAACTTCGAACATGCTGCCACAGGCAAGCCCGTCGAATATCTCGATGACGCCGGCGTCGTCCGTCCAATGGACCAGGATCGCTTCCGGACGCTGCTTCAGAACGGTCAATTCTTCCAGATGGCAGACCGTGGGCAGTCGCCGGCCAAGAACAAGATCGCTGAATCACATCTGACGCCTGCCGAATGCGAGGAACTCGACGCCGACAGCGCGCTCCGGCTGGCAACGTTACGGCTGCTCGATCGGAACGGCGTAATGACCGGCGTGAAGGCAATCTCTGAAGGACTTGCCGAGCACTGGACCCCCGAGCTGCACACCAAATATGGCGAGGCACCCAATCCACACACCGTGAAACGCTGGATGCGGGAGCGCGGTAAAGTCGGCGACCGCGATGCTCGTGAGGCCACGAGCGCCCAGGGGCGCCATTGCTATGATGAAGATGGCATCCGCATGGAAATCCGCCAGCGCCTGGCTTTGACTTACTATGCGTCGAAGAAGAGCGTCACCGATATCAATGTGCTGACCAACGCTGAGATTAGCCGCGTCAACGATGGCACTTCGCTCGAATACGAGATGCCTACGGAGCCGCTCCTCCCGGTGAGCCTGAGCACCACATATCGCGACATCAAAATGCTTGAGTGCGAGCAAACGGTCGCTGCCCGCCACGGCAAGCAGGCAGCCTACTCTCGGTGGCGTGGCGCAGGGAAAGGGCATGAGGCGGAGCGTCCTCTGGAATTCGGGCTTATGGATCACACCCCCATACCCGCTCTCCTCGTCATCGACGTGGAACGCGCCATCATTCTGGGCCGCCCGACTTTCTCCGCACTTGTTGATGGGTTCAGCAGGGTCGTGCTCTCGCACATGCTGTCCTTCAATGCCCCATCATACGCCACCGTGTCGGAGTTGCTTCGCCGGTCTGTTCTGCCCAAGATCGTGCCGCCGATCATCAAGAACAAGCACCCTGAAGCCCAGGACGTCTGCGGCCTGTGCAGCACATATCACGTGGATGGCGGTATGGAATTCCGCAGCCACGATATGGAGAGCATGAGCAAGGCGACCGGTGCAACGATCCGCATCAGTGGTCGGAAAAAGCCGCGCGAACGAGCCCTTGTTGAGCGCATCTTCCTCACCATCCACAATTACGTGTCATCGAAGGTGGCCGGCGCCCATCTGCCGATCGCCCTCTCCCGCGAGTATGATTACGACCCCGCCGTGGATGCCGTGCTGACGCTCGACGAACTCGAGGCACTCATCATGTTCGCCATCGCGGTCTATCACACGACCCCGCATGGCGGCCTGAACGAGAAACAGCCTCTGCTCTGTTGGAAACAGGGCACCGCCCAGTACGGGATCGTTCTACCGCGTGACCCTCGCATCTTCGAGAAGGCCCTCCTCCCCAAGATCAATTCGCACCGGCTGACCCACGCTGGCATCGAGTGGAATGGCCTGCGCTTCGGCGATTTCAAAGCCGTGCCTGACCTGCTCGCCGATCTTGTCCCTTTGGAAGGCAAGCGTCAGCGCCTGAAGAATGCCACTGCAACGGTGTCGTTCCGCTATGACCCATACGATCTGCGCAAGATTTGGGTGATCAACCGCAAAACCAATCAGGACGTCGAGTTGTACTGCCAGACGGCCGGCTATAGCGATGAGCCGATCAGCCTGTGGATGCACGAACAGATCCGTGAGAAGGCCAAAGCGGAAGCCGCCGACTTCAACTCACGGGAATGGCGTGACGCCTGCCGCGCCGAGCTTCTCGACGCCATCGACCAGCTGACGCCCGAAGCCAAGGAGCGTGAACGCAAGCTTCTGGCCAAGCTGTACGAAAACAACCGCATCCGCAGCATCACCGGTGAACTCGCCAGCCTGCAGCGCGAGCGCCCCGAGCCGGTCGATATCCCGATCATCTATGCAGACGTGATCGAGCACGAGATGCACGATGCCGACACCCTGTCTCGTCGCCCCGCTCCACAGAAAGCTGCCCCTACCGCATCTAAACGGCGGAGCAACCGGCAGAAGGCGAAAGCTGCCAATGCCCGAGAGGCGACGCCAGAGGACATGCCAGAGCGCGACCGGCGTGCTCCTGCGCCGCCACCCACCCCGGACGCGTCGACCACCGACCCCGAACCACGCCGTGAACGCAAAAAGCGCTCGAACGACAGCAGCTACTTCTAACCCCTACCCGAAAGGCAACACATGACTACCACCACATCAAACCCGCCCGTTGTACGGCCGAATGAAGCCGCTGCCCGCTCTCAACGTGTGGCAGATGCCCGCAGCGCGTTCCGCCAGATTAAGATTGTTCATCCTCGCCAAGAGGCTATCATTGCAGGGCTGGATGAGGTCCGGCGCTCTGGCATCGCCACCCGTGGCGAGCGGCAATATGGCATCACCCTCCTGGCTGAAAGCGGTTCCGGCAAAACGACAGCAGCCGAACATTTCCGGGACGGCATCGAACGCCTGGGCGAACTTCCCGAAGGCAGCCGGCCCGTCCTGATCGTCAAGCTCATGAGCACTGGCACCGCCAGGTCGCTATTCTCTTCCATCCTGCAGGCCCTGGACGACCCCTTTTATGACCGCGGCACCGAACCCAACCTGCACAAGCGCGCCGTGCAAGCCATCAAACGGGATAACGTGCAGTTGCTCGTCATCGATGAAATCCAACATCTGTCGCGCCGGTCATCGGCGGCAACCCATGTCACGGATAGCCTGAAGACGTTCCTTGATTCTGGCCTTGTTCCTATCGCCTTTTTCGGCACCCACGACGCGGACAAGCTGTTCCACTCCAGCCACGAGTTGAACGGCCGGCTCTTCCCTCCCCTCACGCTTCCTCCCCTTGATTGGTGGGCGGATGACGATCGAGACCTATTCCTGGACTTCGTCGAAGACCTCGATACCGCCATGGTCGACAAGCAGATCATGAAGGTCGCCAGCGGCCTGGTCGAAGAGGACATTGCTCGCCCCCTTTGCCTCGCAAGCAGCGGAATCATCGGCCGCACCTGCCGCATCGTGGAAACGGCGGCGATAAATGTCGTGCGTGAAGGTCGGCATGCGATTACCCGCAACGATCTCGCCATGGCAGTGAACAGCTGGGCCATTGCCCATAGCTTCATCGACTATAATCCGTTCGTGGAGATCGAAGCTTGAGCCAAGTGAAATACCCGCTCGCGCCGATCGCTGGCGAAAGTCTCATGGGCCTTGTCGCCCGTGTGACTGCCGAGAACGGGTATCCGCGGACGGGAACGCTATTGGCCGAGGCTGGCTGGGTTTACGACAACAAGCCGACGGCGGCCACAACCAATGCCGAACATCTACCGGCGCTGGCCGACATTCTGGTGGTGCCATACCCCCAGTTACTCCACCATGCCCACGGCCCAGAAGACGGCAGCGCTATAATACACTGGTTTGGTGGACGCGCATGGCAGAGCGAACTGAGAACCACCATCCGCAGGTACGCACCGGCCAGCCTTGCCCTATCGGCTCATCATCGTGCGATTTGGCAGTTGGCCTCCGTCCCATTCTGCCCGGAAACCTTTCAGATCCTGCGCAGCGAATGTCACGAATGCGGCGTCACCCAACGATGGCGGTATGCCAACGGCATTGCCACCTGCGACCAAGATGTCTGCAGCGCGGACCTGCGTGAGGGACCGGCCGAGTTCATCCCTCTCGAGATGCGCGACAATTTGGGCATCTATGCTGGCCTCTTCAGCCATGATCCCGATGTACGTGCCGCTTCGCGATCACAGTTTCCTGACCCGATTGCGAGTTTGGAGCCGCACGACATTGCCGACTTGGCCTTGAAGCTCTCCCCCTGGCTAAACGACCAACTGCGCGGAAAATGGCTGACCAATCCTGACCTTACAATGGCGGTCGTCAGCGCGCTTCATGACGCTGTAACGCTGCTGCGCCAATGGCCCATCGTTCCAGCCCAGCTACTTCCAACTCCAGGCGAAGGGGACAACTGGTCGAACAAGCTGGGGCACGCCGTCAAGCAAGCCCGGATCGGCCGCTCCTCGCCCCGCGTCAAAGCCCTGTTCGCGATGTTTCTACATGGCCTGCAGCAAGAGCAACCCGATCTCAGTCAAAGCCCTGATCTGACCGACCTCCCGTCGGCCGACGAGGGGAATGACATAATTGGACTGATCTCCGCCAAATCAGCCGTGCGTGTGCTGCGCGAGACGGATACCATCATCGCAAAGCTGCGAGCCGCTGGCGTCTTCAAGCTAACCGACGTGCGAGTTCATGGCGTGGTTCGACCGTTCCATGATCCCGAAGAAATCGAGGAACTGGCACGTACCAAGCCTGACCGTCTGCCTTTGACCGCCGTGTCGCAGTCAACTCAGTTGCCCCGCTATGCCATAGCGCAGTTGATGCAATCTGGATTACTCGCCCCGCTGACCCACCCTTATTGGGAGGCGCGATATGGCGTCCGCAATACCACCACCAAGGCCTGGGCGGCATTCGAGGCAAAAATCCAAGCCAAAGCCGATCCTGCTATAGTTGACGGCATACCGCTACAAATCGCAGCTAGGGCCATTGGCGGTCGCGCCAAGCCTTGGGCCGGCATCTTCGCCTGGCTTCTGGGGCCGGATGGTCGATTTGGTCTGGCCCCCGAAGCGACAGACCTGTCCCACCAGATACTAATCCCGGCCGACCTCATCGACACTTTGCGGATGTTGGAAAACCCGTTGTCCGGCGCCCATGTCGAGGATGAGCTATCAGGCACCGATGCCAGCGAGATACTCAACCTGGCCACCAATCAGTTTCTCAGATTCGTCGCCACCGGCCGCATACGTCGCCAGGGTAAAGCATATCTCGCAGCGGATGTTCTTCAGGCTGCAGCAGAGATCATAGGATCGGTCGAGATCGGCTACAGGATGGGATTGCCTCCCCAGTCAGCACAAAAGTGGGCGCGGAAGGTCGGTTTGCCCACGATACATGATGCGGGCTACTGCCGCATGCGCTTCGCCAACATCATGAAACAAGGCGCTTGGTCAGCCTAGACGACGCCTGCGTCGCGTGAGCGCTCCTCGATCCGGGCCAACATAGCACGCTTGCGCGCTGTTCGGCGCGATCCGCTATTGCGCATGGCATCGGTACGCTCTGGGGTATCGATGATGCCCAAGGCAGCCTTGCGCTCTCGGATTCCCGCTAAAAGGTCTGAGAGGGTGATGATCATACCGCTCCATCCCTTCCGTGGATCCCGGTCCATCTTAGAAATGTGCAGCCCGCCTGCGACATCCCTGCTCAGGTACCGATAATATCCCATGCAAGATGCATGTGCCAGCTACGTCCACTGCCCAGGTGCGATGCCTGACTGCCGCAAATCCGAACCCGCGGTCCTGCTGCAGACCAGTGCAAAAGCTCAACGAGGGTCTCGCCGGGAAATCCGACGATTACTATCGTATAGCCGATAGCGATTGAGGAAAGCATGCCCGGGAATATTCCCCCCGACAAGAAAGCCGCGTTCGAACGTCTCGCAAACCATCTGGATGAGGAATATCCCTATCCCGGGTGTCGCGACGATCTCAGGGATGTGGCCAGCGGCAGCTCTGCCATAATTGAACGCGCATACTGGCGCGATCCCGTGCAAGTCATGACCGGCCTCACATGGATGCTCGTCGGCCTGATGATCGGAGTGCTGCTGTGAGGGCCGATCGCATTGAGCGCGAATGGTTTTGCAAGCGCTGCGGTAATTCCGTCCACAAGCTGCAAGGATCATGGGCCCACATACGCAATCAACATAGCCCAAAGTCGTGCGGTCGAAAGCTGACCGACAACGACGTCTATCGGTTGCCGCTAAGCCGAACGGGGGAACGCATCCGCACCCGTGCACGGAATAAACAACAGGAAGCGCAAGATCGCCTGCTCATCGCTAAGCGGCGCTGGGATGAAGCCCGCCGTGAATGGGAGGCAGCCCAAGACGAACTCTATCTTGCATCGGAAGCACTGAAGTCCATAAAGAATAGTCCCCCATTGGACTAGCCTGGCCAGCCCATCGGTTCAATCCAACGCCGCCGATAACTGCGGCGCATAAGCCGCTTTCCGTAAGATTCGAAGCGGCCTGTTCCATATTCAATGCAACCTGTGGTGAAGGGGGTCTGGAATTTGCCCAATCGGTCTGAGACAATTACTCCCGGTCTTGCAGGGAAGCATTACAATGGACTTCAGAGCAATTGAGGAATGGCTGTCTGATGCGCCTGAACGGCACGCGATGCCGAAGGAACGACAGAATGCCACGACGGCTGCCATAGGCGCTGCGGCGAAGACAGCCGCAGCTTCCGGCGTTGAAGCGTTCGATTTGGCGCGGCTGGAGATGGCCACCGGCCCTCAGGCGGAAGAGTATCGCCCTTTCCGGACTTTGACGCTTGCTGAGTTGGTCCGCGCCGCCACTGAAATTCGGACCGTTCAGGACAAGCTTCGCTACCGCGACGCAACGATCGCTGTTGATCCAGCCCTTGAACGCGCGGTCCTGACCCTTGGCGATGCCGGGATGCCTCTCAATGAGCACCGCTTTGCGGCGACCGAACGCGCCTTTGTCCGTGCAGAAATCTACGAGGCGGCGAATGGGGCCCTTTCGCCAAATGAAAAGGCCCGGATGATCCTCTACGACGTCGCCACTCAGGAAGAG
The DNA here is from genome assembly GCF_003950715.1 of Sphingomonas sp. S-NIH.Pt3_0716. NCBI lineage: Bacteria > Pseudomonadati > Pseudomonadota > Alphaproteobacteria > Sphingomonadales > Sphingomonadaceae > Sphingomonas > Sphingomonas sp. S-NIH.Pt3_0716. The sequence continues at coordinate 22,338 of NZ_QLJK01000007.1, forward strand.
GCGCGTGGCCTCGAACTGATCGGCCGAGGCGGAGCCCTGAGTGTCAGCCGAGGCATGGCGATCGCCAAGCCCGCTCAGGAGCTCGTATCCAGCATGGGCATCCGAACGCTGGAGAAGGACGGCCTGGGTCAGCAGGACATCGCCATGGCAGCCGTCGGCCGTTATGAGCGAGTGTCAGAATTCCATCGAGCAGGGATCGATTTAGGGGCTACTTTAGCGCGAGCCAGTGGCCCTGGCGCCGCAGCATTAGATGCGCGGTTGGAACGCCTTGCTTCACAAGCGCTAGAGCCAGTGCCCAATGGCCTCGATCGGGAATCTGAAATCACCGGGGGCGATGCGGAGGGAACCTACCTATCTGAGGCAGTTACTCGCGGGATCGCTTCGCAGGCGAGCGACATCAAGTTCGAATTAGTCATCAAGCCGAAAGGCCGCACAGATCCAGATGCAAGCGAACAGCACAGCTTTGCTATGCCTCGCGGTCGAGGCCGCGATTAAAGGCGCAATAGCGCGCGACCAGATGATCATTGAGGCCCCGCGCGCCGACGTCGTCATGCTTGGAAACACACTTCGCGAATGTTCGCGAAATGAAATGAGGATTCGAAATGCCCGATGAAACCATGATCTTCGGCGTCAGCGAAGAGGGCCCGAATGGCGATGCACTGGGCTTCATCGATCTCACCAAGCTGCATGTCGGAAATAAGGTTCATGACGCCTACCGCGCAGCTGTTCTCGAAGCCGCAAAACAGCGACGGGAGGAGGGCTTCGGCTGCGCCTATCTTCCACATGAGGGCATGCTGCTACTCATGCATGAGGTTCCAAGCGAGGCGAAGGTGCCTGACGCCGCCATGCCATTCACGATCCACGGCTTCGCGTCTCTCCTTGCCGACGACTGACAAAAATAGGCACGTCCTCAGCGTAACCTGTTGCTGCACCGGGATGAGGGACCGCCCCCTTTCGGCTAGTCCAAGCCCATCCATCAACCTCGTTTGCCGAAGAACAGGCTCTTGCCATGTTCTCTTTTTGTTCGCATATCGCCGGACATGACACAGCCCGATTCTCTCTGGCTCGCGCAGAGCCTTCTTAACGCCCCTGGGTGGGCACGAGTGGCACTGACGGCGCCAAACGAACGGTTGCGGGAGCAAGCTGCTGTAGAACTGGCCCAAACAATTATCGTGGCCATGGAACGTCAGCCGCCTCACTTTGATCGCAGGCATATGACCCTTCCCCTTTGACGTGGGGGCGAACGTCCCCCTGCGAAACCTCGGCGATTATGCCCACCGAAACGCCAATCTTTTCATCATCTGCAAATGCGGCCACTCAGGAGTAATCGATGCTGAAAAACTCAACCGCTGGTTCCTCGCGCATTGCTGGAACACCGCTATGGAAACCGTCGGATCGCACCTGCGCTGCACGCGCTGTCGGGGACATCCTGAACGATTTGCTCCAACGCCTCGACAGCCAGACCGGCCTGACTGGATGAACAGCGAAGCTAGTTGGAAACGACTGGTTCGGCGCCTGCGCGATTAGCTGAACGGCGGACCTGGTCAGGGCAGCCAAGCATGCAGTTCAGATATGGCAATGGCGAGCTGCCGACCATGATCATGGCCACCCTTGTGAACGACGCCAACAACGCGGTCATCCACATCCAGCAATGGCCCCCCTGACATCCCCGGTGTCAGCATCTGCTGAACCTCCACCATCTTCACCGCGCTTTTGGTTGGCAGGGATGTAACCGCACCAGGTCGGATGTTCAGTCTATCGCCGGGGCCGTAGCCGGGATACCCGATCGCGGTCGTGGCCTCACCTGTCGCGGCCGCCTTGGCGGCGGTCTCGAGCTCATAGAACTCGTTACTTGGGATTGCATGGTCGAGAACCGCCAGATCTCGATTTGGGCAACGATGCTTCACATACGCCGGGAATTTATTCGACGGCTTCGATGGATGATAAAGCTCGACTAGCCCGGACGGCGATACGCAATGTTCTGCCGTAACCAGGCCAACGCCTTTCATGAAGAAAGCCGTGCCTTGGTCACCCCCTGTTTCCCAATGCTCAATCAGCCACACTGATCGTTCTCGTATTTCCTGGGGACTGGGCAAAATGTCGAGCGCGAGCGGCGGGAATGCAGCGTTGAAACGGGATGCGACACTGCGAAAGACCGGGTCAGATGCGCCTTTGATGTATCCCAGCCACGATACCTTGCCTTGCAAGTGCTGGCCGACGTCAGCTTTACCACCATGCGAGGATTTGAATTTTGCCTGGGCGGCGGCCAGTCCCAGCGTTTCAACAGAGTAAAGGGCCGCCCGCAAATTCCTCACAAACCGCCGGTCGACATTGAGAGCCTCGTTAATCCGGATGCCTGTCACGGTGCGGCGCGAATGCTTATCCGCATAGTGAGCCTTGTCTGGGTTCAGCACAAACCCATTACCGCTGAAAATCTGCTTGAGTTTCTCCGACAACAGATCCGGTGAGAAATGCCCTGATGCCGGTGGTGTCGTTTCGAACAATCCCATTAGCGGCTGGTAGCTGGAAAAGCTCAGGTCGTCCGCATAGCGGGTGTAAATGCAACGGGCGTCCTTAGCGAACTCCCGCAGCCTCCTATCCATGCGGAAGCAAACCATATTGGACAAGATCGGACTGCTAGGGGCCCCTTGGGGCAACGTCCCATTCAAGCAGCATATAGTCGCGATCGCCTCCGCAATCTCCCGCTTCATACCAAGCGAGCGCAGCACACCCGTCACACGTCCGTACGAAATGGACGGGAAGAAATCCTTCAAATCCAAGTTGACGATGAACTTGCTGCCCAGATGGGACTGAGCATTGGTCTTCACAGACCGACCGATAACGAACCCGTGAACGGGGTTGCGCCTCCGGTAGAGAGGCGTCAACAAATCGGCGATCTTTCGCTGCAGCATCTTGAGTCGATAATCGGGTGCATTGATAACCCTCGACTTGCCCGACCTCTTCTTGATGTCAAAGTTATGGTACATCCTGCCGGCGTACCACCTAATGACGCTCAGCTCCGCGGGACTGACGCCAAGATAAGCAAGAAAACTTGCTTCAGTCGTCAATTGTGGCGGCAACTTTACGAAGCTCATCGGTCCAAAAATATGAGCCGGTGGCACGGGGTCTCCCTTCCAGTCACCATGAGATAACGGAAAATCATGGCGCGTATGATATGCGCAGACATTAACTCTTACGCCGCAGTTGCTACAGCGCGTATGCGAGGGGAGAACCCCGTAACAAAACTCTAGCAGCATGATTTCTAATGCGAAACGAGTTTTTTAATGCTTCCGCTATTCCGGTGAGAGTTTACTCTTCCCTGCTACGAGAGCGGGCGTCGGAGCAGCTACGAACGCCGCTCGATCGCCTTCAGGACATCGCTGTTCACGCCCCGTTAGGCCGGGCTTTTTATTATGCGCGGTTCTAGCGAATAAGAAGAAATCATGAGACCGACGATCTTACTGACCGCCTTGGCCCTCTCCCTGTCCGCCTGTGGGCCGGTCCACCCCAGATGGAAGAATGAAAGCTCCCACGACATCCGTGTGACCTATTTCAAAGGCACATCGCACTATGGGGTGCTCATCAAACAGGGTCGGGAAAACGTCCCTGTCGCGCCATTCGATTTCCAATCGGTCGAACGGATCGAAATCGAAGATAGCGGCCAGACACAGCGGCTGACCAAAGCCGCCGTGTCACAGATGCACGCTGAGTGCGGCCATGGCTATTCCTGCCGCATTCGATACGGAGACGATCATCAGTTAAAGGTCGCGCCTGGCTAAAAGCTTCAGCTTGCCACCCATCGCACTGACGACATCAGCCGAGAAGTTAGTCAGTCGTCGGTGCGATCATTCGTCAGGCTCTTTGCGCGCAGCTTGGACAGGCGCTGTGGCAAGTCCGCCGAAACCTTACACGCCTCGCCCGGGCGCAGATTGCGCCAACGACGCACTTCCTCACGAGAACGGCCGCAACCACGGCACCAGCCGGACGAGGCGTCAAAACCACAAAGTTCAATGCAAGGCGAGCGCACAGATCGTTCCATCGAATTTATTTGAATACCCTACCCCCCTACCCTATAAGGCATCATCCGACCAGCAGCAATTTGCTGCGTGACACCGAGGCTGCCGAGGGAAAATGGCTCACATCAATGAGAACCGAGACGCGCTACTCGGGCGAATCAAGCGCATCGCGGGTCAGGTTGGCGCAGTAGAACGCGCGCTTGGCGGCAATGCGAATTGCACCGAAGTCCTCCATCTGGTCGCAGCCGTTCGCGGCGCCGTGAATGGGCTTCTCGATGAGATCATCGTCGAGCATCTAGAGTCGCACGTCGCTCGCGACGGCTTGTCGGCAGAAGAACGCCAGCAGGGCGCAGAGGATCTCGTCACGATCATCCGGAGGTACAGCAAGTGAGCACCAAGACCGCCGTGCTGGCCGATACCGGCCATCTGACGCACGAACATATGTTCCTGGCCGCCAGCCATGACGACAATGCCCGCCGGACACTCTGGGTCGTGGTGCTCACCGCCCTCATGATGGTGGCAGAGATTGTCGCTGGTTACACTACTGGATCGATGGCCCTACTGGCTGACGGCTTCCATATGGCCACCCATGCCGGAGCGCTTGGTGTTGCAGCCGCGGCTTATGCCTACGCGAAACGCAATGCTCATAACGGCGACTTCAGCTTCGGCACCGGGAAAGTCGGGGATCTCGCCGGCTTCGCATCGGCCCTCGTCCTGGGCATCATCGCCCTCGCTATCGGCGTTGAGTCCGTCATGCGGCTGTTTGAGCCTATCAACGTCGCCTTCGCGGAAGCCACATGGATCGCAATCCTCGGACTGCTCGTGAACATAGCGTCGGCCTTCCTCCTATCTGGTGGTCATGGACACAACCATGGTCATCACCACCACCACGATCATGGGCATTCGCATGGCCACAGCCATGGTGGCGACAACAACCTGCGTTCCGCCTATATGCATGTTCTCGCTGATGCCCTGACATCGGTGCTGGCAATCGCAGCTCTGTTGGCCGGCCGCTATCTGGGCTGGGTGTGGATGGATCCAATCATGGGCATCGTCGGCGCCATCGTGATTGCGCGCTGGTCATGGTCGCTGATGCGCGACACGGCCGCCATTCTCCTGGACCGCACAGATCGCCACGTAGCCGATGAAGTCCGCGAGTTGGTCGAAACGACAGGCGATGCCCGGATCACGGATCTGCACGTCTGGAAGGTCGGCCCCGAAGCCCACTCAGCGATCGTCGGCGTCGCTGCCCATCCGGGTGTAGATGCGACGGAAATCCGGCGGCGCCTGGTGCCCGTTCATGAGCTCCAGCACCTTACCGTCGAAGTCGCGACAGTGGCATAACCGACAGGAATATCGCAATTTATCCCACATTTTTACGATTCGAGAAAATGTGGGATAAATTTATGACAACATACGATCGGCGCCTCTCACCTGAACGCCAAATCAGATGTACCGTCGATAGTCAGCGCTAACCGACTGCCCCTCCTCCAGATACTTCAGCACCTCGCCGACCTTACGAGCAGCGCGAATGGGGACCGGTAGACGCTGATTCATCTGGGTTGAATTCCAGTTGATCTTGGTCAGCGAAAAGACCTCTTCAGCAATCTGTGCCACTGTGCTGTCGCTGCTAGGATGAGGACATAGGAGCAGCGGCCGCGGCACATACAGGCCTGGATATGTGCCGTAATACGGGATGCTGCCGTTCGTGTAGAGTAACCCTTTGCCGTCCAGCTCGACGAACGTACCTCGCAGAACCGGATAATCGCCATCTCTTAGGATTTTGGCGTCATACGACTCTTGGACCCAGACAAGATCGCGAAACTCGGTTTCTGCTTCGTCGAGCGCGCGAAGGATGCCATCGGCCTCTTCAGCCCGAAAGCGCGATGTTTTCAGAATGATCACCCGCGCTGGCGGATGCTTGTGATGGTCGCGATAGGCTTTGAGCGCGCCCTTCACCAGATCATAGGCGTCGCTTTCGGTCATGTAAGGATGCCGGCCTCGCGTCTCCGTCTGTGCCCGCTTGCCCTTCAAAATGAACCCACGGCCACGTTCGTCGAACATCTGAGCCGCACTGGTCCAAAGCTGTTGGCCGCTGACATCCCGGTAAAAGCTGACCCCGATGTAACAGGCGCGAAACTCGCCTTCCTTCGGCAAACGACGCCACGGGATACGCCCCGTTCCCTTGTAGTAGAGGGTGGTTAGCAGGTTCCAGGTCCGCCCGGCCTGATCCTGGATCTTCCGATCGCTGCTGACCTTCACCTTCCGAGGGATCTTGGCCTTCTCGTCAATGACGTCTTCCCAGATGATCTGGATCGGGAAGTTGAGCGGCATCGCCTTGGCCTTGAGCAGGCCCCGGAAATTAGGAGCATCAGAGCCGCCCGCATCTTCTTGCTCTGTGGTCCCATCGGCATCCGTTTTGGCGTTCCAGACCCGCTCAATGAGGGCAACCGGAAGCGCAACTAATGCGACATCAGGTCGATTTCCGCTGTCATCGATCGCCTGGAGACTATCCATGATGGCATCAACTGCCATCTCAACGGCTTTGCCGTGATGAGGCTCTTTCAGGATGCGATCGATCTGCGCTCTAGTCAGCGTGCTGCAAGCGTCATCGTCAATTTCAAAGCCACAGCGGAAAGGGTTGTTGTTATGAAGGCCCGGAAAATGGGGATTCATGTTTGGATGGCTTTCCGCCTTCGACGCAAAGCCGCTAGCCGCCGCCACCAAGAACTGCTTAGAGCCCTCGACGGTCTTGGCATCGCCTACGACACCTACGCGAATTTTATCGCCCAACGGAGCCTGTAAAGGACCAGCGTCGGTTAGGCCGAGGCGAGGATCCTGATGGCTATGCTGGTCGCCGAACTCGAGCAGCGGCTCGTCGAATATCCGACATTCAAACTTCATCGAACAATGACCCCGACGTCTCACCATCATCTTGCTCTGCGGCCGGCCGCCGTCCCCAGACATCATCCGGTACGGTCGTTGGCAGTTCGATCTCCGGGGGTGGATCAAAGCGCAACACCACTGCTGGCCCGACAGGCTCGGCGAACAGATCGGTGCCACCTTCCTCATTCTTTGTGAGGAAACGATGCCACATGATCACCTGCCCCCGTATCGCCGCATTATTTTCCAAACGCTTCTTCCCCGACAGCAACGCGTCGGGGAATGGATGGCGATAGTAGCCGTTTGTCGTGAAGTGGTAGGTCGGGCTGACCATCAAGAACCACTGATCCATCATGCACTCGAATTTGGGTGCAAAGGCGTGATGCCGCACGAAGCCGACCTTGTCTTTCACCTTGGTGCTCATGATGACGTTCACCACGTCGGCCTTCGTCTTCACCTTGGCGGACTGATAATGGAACGTGCGAGGCTGGCTGTCTTCAAGCGCCCTGACATAAAACACCCGACCATCTTTGTCCCATGCCAGGTCGTCCTGCATCTGGTGCTGGAGCGTCTGACGCAACAGGAACGCGAAGTTGTTCTGCTCGTCGATGTCCTCATGATATCCGATCATGCGGGTCTCGACGGCTTCCACCTGGTCCAGATCGACTATGGCGCCAGTCACCGCTTCGCGGGGATCATGGAACGACCAAAACGTCCCATCCTTGATCACCCAGTCGTACCGCACCGTTTCACCCGTGTCGTACATCTCTTTGATCGCGCTTTTGCGATCGAAAGGGGTGCTCGCGACGAATATCTCGGCCGGCAGTTTGATCGGCAGCAGGTTGACCAATGCGGTTTCACCACCGCCCAACGGCGGCACATAGTAGCCAAAACCGTTGATAGGGACCGTCAGGGCCGCAAGCCTATCAAGAGATGACTTGTCGAGAACGTCCCGAGCCTTATCGAAAGTGAGGCGGCGCTGCTCAACGCCTGGTTGCGACTGAACCTGAGCCCAATAATGGCTATCGTCGCTTTCGCGATACATCACCACGATGACCGGCAAATTGGACGTCTTCCAATATTGAAGGTCTTTCACGTCGAGGAGATATGTAAACCCAGTTTCCGTCTCGGACGTGTATTTACCAGCCCTGGTCGACTTAATCTGGACGGCGATCATCCGCGCTGTCGGCTCACCCTCAATCATGACCTCAGCTAGCCCGTCGATACCGGCTTCCAGTCGACTGCGATGGTCAAACTGAAAGCCCATGGACAGGAACCGCTTGCGAACGGCCGCTTCTCCCAGCTCGCCAATGAGCTGATTATCGGTGATCTTCTTCCCCATGAGCCAATGATAGAACATCTTGGCAACGACGCTACAGTGATTTTCGGCTGCGACGTCCCTTTTCTTGCCGAAAACTGTGGATATCGATCATGTTACGATATGCCACTGGAGAAATCGTATCAAAGCTTACCTACACTTCCAATATCCATGCCATCTTAACGGACATGATCGGTTCAATTTCCGATCACGTCCGTCAGGGATGCTTGCCGCCTTATAGCCAGCGCACCCGGCCCGTTGACAGCTCGTACACAGCGCCCACGACCTTCAACTCTCCACGATCTTGCGGCTCTATCAGCATCGGCTCCGAAAACTTCTGCAGACGTTCGACCATGCGCCGGACGTTTTCCTCGACCGCGGTATCGACCAGCTTGTCTTCGCCAACGTTGCGCTGAGCCGCCAAAACGGCCGGCACGATCGGCTCGATCATACGAGCGATGCTGCCCGGAAACCGTGTGTCCTTCGTCACGACGTCGGCGGCTGCCGCAACGGCACCGCACTTTTCATGCCCCAGCACGACGATGAGCGGCACCTTCAGCACGGCCACCGAATATTCGATTGACCCCATGCCGGCGGTGTCCACGTTGTTACCGGCAGTCCGGACAATGAACAGTTCGCCGAGGCCGGCGCCGAACAGCTGTTCTGGGCCAACGCGAGAGTCCGAACAGCCCACCAGCGTCGCAAACGGCTGCTGACCTTCTGCCAGCGCCAAGCGCCGCTCGCGTGACAAGTCGGCCGGCACCGGCGCATCGGCCACGAAAGCTTCGTTGCCATCGACCAGGCGCTGCAGGGCCTCGTCCGGTGTCGGTTGCGTGTTGATTACGCTTGCTGTTGCCACTTCATACTCCTTCAAATGAATGGGGGCGCAAGGCAGATAGGAACCGTCTGTCGCCGGCGCCCAACTCGATCGTAACGATTGATTTCCGCCCCTTTACGGCCTGTTGGAGGGTGTAACGGCTACGTCCGGCCTTTGATCCCCTACCCTACCACTGCGTTCCCGCCACAGGAGGAAGCGGCCCCGGGCTCTTCCGCCCCAAAGACTCCAAAAGGTCGATTTCGATCGTCCGACACATCGTTGATAGCGGCACGTCATGGACGGTGTTGGCAAACGGGTCCGTCAGATCCTGCCCGATCCGCAACGCAGCCAGGAAGATCATCCCGATCAGGGTCGATCCTATCGGTGTGTAGAGATCCAGCGTCTCTACCAACGAGATCGGTAACAGCACGCAGAACAGCCGCGTGAAGAAGTTCGGCATAAACTCGAAGCCGCTGGGCAGCGGCGTGTTCTTGATCCGCTCCATGCCACCCTGGGCATTGGCGATGTCGATCATCACTCGTTCGAACAGGGACTGCTGGATGGTGTCGATCTTTCCATCAGCCCGCGCTCCAGACACGATGCGAGACATGTCCTCGAGCAGCGCGTTGGGGCGGTTCGTACGCTCGGCAGCGACTTCGGCCGCCTCCTTGCCCGCCAGCCGCTCAATATCCTCTGTCGGATCCTGCCCCCGCAGCCGGCACCGCATCGCGTGCGCGAAAGAGATCTGCCGCAGCACAATGGCCTCCGCTTCCGGGCCAGCTGGCAATACATTGCGGCACAACCGGGCAATGCTGCGCGATGCATTGATCAAGGCGCCCCATAAGGTGCGCGCCTCCCACCAGCGGGCGTAAGCGGCGTTCGTCCTGAAGCCGAGAAACAAAGCTATGGCCGTGCCGAACAGTGCGACTGGCAGCGCGGGCTCCTTGATTGGCATGAACCGGTGGAAGATGGTGACTGCCACATCCCAAGCAAACAGGATGGTCAGTGGCTTCCAGATTTCGAGGATTATCTGCTGCAGGCGGGGACGCGCTCCGACGATCATCGCGGTGCTCCATTGTCTATGATGTGAGAGGTGTAGCGCCCAATTCTTAAAATCAGGGGGCCACCAAGGATTCAGGCTGACGAGCGCCTGTTCGGTTCAGGATGTCGAAATTGCCCTCGGCAAAGAAGCCTACATGCACCGGCCCGGGCGATAGGTTGTTCCAAGACCATTCGTACAAGCTGCCATGCTGGGGGCGTAACTCCCCCCGCTGAGCGCCTGAAGCAATCGTATCGGCAAGAATGGAGCCCTGGTGCCCATCTTCCAGGCGAAGGCGATAGCGGACCTTCGCCCCGAGACTGTCGCTCACGAACCGTACGGTCCCCTCGCCCGCCACATAGACTGCTACCCGCTGCGTTTCGCCCGGCCGGATCGTGAAGTTCATACGCTTCGCGGCGGGAGGATCATTGGGCGGTGCGTGCAGTACGCCGGACACCACCCACACTCCCACGACAGCGAGCGCGACGCATATCAATATGCCTGTCCCGACGAAGATGGCGTCGAATCGTCCGATCCTCACGTCGCGTCTCGATGGTGGCCCGCGCCCTGCTCAGGCACGGACCGGATCCCGATATGCCAGAAGCCGCAGCGCGTTGATGACCACCAACAGAGTCGATCCTTCATGAAGGGCGACAGCCGGTCCGATGCCAAGACCCAGGATGGTCGCCGGTACGAGGAAGGCGACGACACCCAGGCTGACGAACACATTCTGCCTGATAACCCAGCGCGTGCTCCGGCTGAGGCCCACCGCAAACGGCAGGTGCGACAGATTGTCGGCCATGAGCGCCACATCGGCTGTCTCCAAAGCAACATCTGAGCCGGCTGCGCCCATGGCGATACCCACGGTTGCGGTCGCCATAGCTGGTGCATCGTTCACGCCGTCGCCGACCATGGCGACCTTGGTCTCGGCTCGCAGCTTCTTGATGGCCTCGACCTTGTCTTCAGGCATGAGATCGCCCCAGGCTTCATCGATCCCGACCTGCTTGCCTATGGCATCAGCCACACGCTGGTGATCGCCCGAGATCATGACCATCCGCTTGATGCCGATCTCGCGCAGGCGTTCCAGCGCCGCGCGGGCTGCTTCGCGCGGCGTATCCAGAAGACCGATAGCCCCCATATCCCGCGAGCCGCTGCGCACGACCATGCTGGTCTGTCCTGCCTCCCGGAGCGTCTTGATCGCAGCATCCATCTCGGTGGACAGCGGGGCGATGCCATCGCTGCCGAACATCTCGGCCTTGCCAATGAGAACTTCGTCCTCACCGACAAGAGCCGAGATGCCGCGACCCGTGAGGCTTTTCAGATTTTCAGCCTCCGGAACTGGATGATCGCCAATATGCTCGCGCCCATCTCGCGCAATTGCCTGGGCCAAGGGATGGTCGCTGAGGCTTTCTACAGCCACCGCCAGCGCCATCAGCTCGTCCCTGGTGACGCCAGGCGCCGGGATGATCTGCTGGATGCGCGGCTCACCCATCGTCAGCGTGCCGGTCTTGTCGAACGCGATAGCGTCGAGCGAACCCAGCAATTCGAGCGGGGCACCGCCCTTCACCAGGACGCCGCCACGCGCTGCACGGGCAACACCCGACAGCACGGCGCTCGGCGTCGCGATGGCCAGCGCGCAGGGGCTGGCGGCCACAAGGACGGCCATCGCCCTATAGAAACTGTCGCGGAAAGGCTCGTCGACGACGACCCATGCGAACAGCAACAGGAACGCCAATACAAGCACCGCAGGCACGAAGAAGCGCTCGAAACGATCGGTGAACCGCTGTGTCGGCGATTTCTGCGTTTCCGCTTCGCTGACCATCTTCACGACCTTGGCGAGCGTGCTTTCGCTCGACAGCCGCGTGACCTCGATCTCGATCAAACCGCTGCCATTGATTGTGCCGGCGAAGACCCGGCTTGCTGCCGCGACACGGTCGGGATTGGTTCGGGCCGCCTCAGGGCTTTCTACAGGCTCCTTATCGACGGGGATGCTTTCGCCGGTAACCGGCGCCTGATTGACGGCAGAGTTCCCCTTGATGACGAAGCCATCGGCCGCGATGCGTTCGTCCGGCTTGATGATGACGACATCACCGAGGACCAGTTCCTCGACCGGCACGACACTGGAGCCACCATCCATGCGCCGAACAGTGGCCGTCCGCGGCGCCAGTTCGGCCAGCGCTTCGATTGCACGCTTGGCGCGGCCCATGGCGTAGTGCTCTAGCGCATGCCCCAGACTGAAGAGGAACAGCAGCAAAGCACCTTCGGCCCATGCCCCAAGAGCGGCCGCACCTGCTGCTGCCACAAGCATCAACGTGTCGATCTCGAAGCGCTTCTGGCGCAGATTTTCGATAGCCTCACGCACGGTGTAGAAACCGCCGAAGACATAAGCAGCGATGAAGAGAGCGAACGGAACCCAGGCGGGTGCCTGCAGGAACGTCTCGATGAGGTAACCCACGCCCAGCGCGCCGCCGCAGGCCAAAGCGAAAATCAGCTCGGTGTTGGGTCCAAGCAATCCGCCGTGCCCATGATCATGGTCGTGCTTCTCGCCAGCCGGGTGATCGTGATCCTTGTCATGGTCATGTGCCGACGGCTTCTTGTCCGGAGCGGTGAGAGCCCTCGGGCTTACACCTGCATCGCGAAGCGCCGTAAGAATTCCATCTTCCGAAGTGAGCATACGATCGAACTCGACCCGCACTGTCCCAGGAAGAATGGCTTCGGCTTCGAGCACGCCTGACAGCGCGCGAAGCGTTTCGCCAATGGACCTGGCCCGCCTCTGGTGGCCGATGCCGTCGACCTCCCACACCACATGGCCGATGCGCTCTGCGATCTGCGTCCCCGCCGCCTTCGCCAGCTCCCGGATACGCGGAAGTGAGATCGCGTCCGGATCATAGTGGATGCACAACTGCGGCAGTGTACCGGCTGGCTCCTTCGTTACATGCACTTCAGAGACGCCGGGACGGCTTTCGATCAAGGATATCAGGCGCGAAACGCAGCCATCAGCCGTGTCGATGACTTCGGGGAGCAGCAGGGGGACATCGAGGCGGAGTTTTTCAATCATGACCATCATCCTGGTTGGGGCACGCTATCTTCGGTAAAAGCAGTTACCATCAGGGTGGATGCAGGCGTCCTTGCTTGCTGATCGTCCGAGTTCTCCTGCAGATCAGCGGTTTCTGATCCGCGCGTACCAGCTTCAACGTGTCTACGCCGGTCAGGCTGACGTTCAGCTTGTTGCCGACATAGGTCAGGCCCGTGTCGGGCGCGGTGAGCCGGATAGGCTTCTGATCCGGTAGGATGGCCAGATCGAGTGTCAGTCCGTCGACCAGGAAATCCCCATCGAGCTGGGTGCCATCCTCGCAGACATAGAGATGCTCGCCTACTAACGCTGGCGTTGAGTTACGATCATGGCGACTTTCATCACCGCCGCTATTCTGCTGGCATCCCATCAGGCTGAGCATCAGGGCTCCTCCAGTCAGGGAGAGACGGCTCAAACGATATTGTTTCAGGCGCATATTGTTTCCCGGATCCGGAGGATAAACTGTCGCCATGGACGGCGAGGGAAGCCGCCCATGGCGCGGGCCGTTCTCACACACAGGGGTAGGTGCGGCGGCCAAGCTGGTCATCAGTCGAACAGTTCCCGCAGGAAGCCCTTGCGACGACCATGATGGCCGCCCCGAGATCCGTGGCTATCGCCACGATCGCTTCCATGCTTTGAGCCGAACACACCCAGCGTGCCTTCACGCCGTTCGGCCGGCTGAGTTTCGCTGATGCTGCGTTCGATGATCTTGTCGAGTTCACCACGGTCGAGCCAAACCCCGCGGCACTGGGGACAATAATCGATCTCGATACCCTGCCTTTCGCTCATGAGGAGGTCGACTTTGCAGACCGGACAGGGAAGTCCATTCGAAGAAGTACGGTTCGTCATGTCAGACTTCCTTGGTTTCTGGGCGACCTTTGGCCTCCCGAATTTCGCTACGAGCGTCCTGAAGGATTTCGACCCCGCCCTTGATGGCGATCAGCGCAGTCGCGACGCCGACAAGGAGATCCGGCCAGTTTGTGCCGAGCCACCAGACCAGCACGCCTGCGATCAGTATCCCGCCATTCGAGATGAAGTCGTTGAAGCTGAAGGTGGTCGCAGCACGCATGTTGACGTCGGGCTGCTCAAGCCGTTGCAGAAGCCTCAGGCAAATGAAGTTTACGACGGCTGCCACTGCCGACATCGCCATCATCGCCGTGCCGATGGGCTCGCTGCCATAGACATATCGACGACCGACATCGATGAGGATGCCGACTGCAAAGACCAGCAGCATGGAGCCGGAGAACATTGCCGCCCTGCTCTTCCACAAGAGTCCCCGGCTCAAAGCTACAAGGCTCAGCGCATAGACGAGAGCATCCGACAGATTGTCGACGCCATTGGCGATGAGCGCGCTGGAGTCTCCAGTGAAGCCCACGACAAAGAAGGCAACAGATATGAGGACATTCAAGATCAGCACGATCCAGAGCGTTTTGCGCTCCATCCTCTGATCACCGGCAGGTTTGGTCTCAACCATCGCTCTTCCCCCTGCCCTTGATCACGCTGAGCGAGCGCCGCTTGTGGCGATTGGCTGGAGAGACTGCGCGGACCGTGCGCTTCACCGCCGCCATGAAACTCGCGTCCTGCGTTCTCATTTGACGGCGAAGGCCTGTAGCTAGCGGGCGTGCCAACAATCCAAGGATACCCTTGCATTCGAAGCTATGCCGGACATGCAGACCGGTCTCATCCTCATAAATTTCATACCCCTCTTCGATGCTGAAAAGCGGCAATGTGGCTGCTCTCCAGCGGATGATATCGGGCTTATCATTGGCTACAATTCTGGCTTCCAGCGATGCCTGCTTGCCCATCAGCGTCCAGGTCATGTCGATCTTGTTCCCAAGTTCGACGACCCCCGCGCCAAAGCGATAGTGGGGATGCCATGCTTCATAGCGATTGAGGTCGGCCAACAGCGTCCACGCCCGCAAACGCGAGATCTGAGGACTGAACATGGTTTCCTCTCTCATCGGTCTGATCCTTTCCTTCGATCAGGAAGAGGCGGGAGGGCAGTTGCTGCCCTCCCGTCACATCAGTGCTGCGGTTGAACAGACGGGGAGACCTCGATCTCTGGATCATCCTCCTCGTCCATCGTCGTGCGGCCGTATCGCGCGTAGAGCGTCGGCAGGACGAACAGGGTCAGGAGCGTCGCGGAGATCAGGCCGCCGATTACGACCGTCGCCAGCGGCTTCTGGACTTCGGCGCCAGCACCACTGCCCAGGGCCATCGGCACGAAGCCAAGGCTCGCAACCAGCGCCGTCATGACCACCGGCCTCAGACGCTGAAGCGCGCCCACCCGAGCGGCTTCGGCGCGGTCCATGCCGGTTCGCATGAGATCCTGAATGGAGGACACCATGACGAGGCCGTTCAGGACCGCGATGCCGGACAGCGCGATGAACCCGACCGCTGCGGAGATGGAGAAGTCCATGCCCCGCAAGAAGAGGGCCAGCACGCCACCCACCAGAGCGAGCGGAACGCCGGTGAACACGATCGCTGCATCACGGACCGACCCCAACGCTCCATAGAGGAGCAGCAGGATCAGGACAAAGCAGGCCGGGATCACCAGTTGCAGGCGTTCCTGAGCCGATGCCAGATTCTCGAACTGGCCACCCCATTCGAGATAACTGCCTGGAGGAAGACGCATTTCCTTACCAATGGCAGCCTGCGCATCTGCGACCACGCCGCCGACGTCACGCCCACGCACGTTCGCCTGGACGACGACGCGACGCTTGCCGTTCTCACGACTGATCTGGTTGGGACCGTCAACGACGCGGATATCCGCCACGCTGGCCAGCGGGACAAACTGCCCGCCCGGAGTCGGCACCTGAACCTGGCTCAGCAGCGATATGTCGGCGCGCTGCGCTTCGGAAAGACGGATCACCACCGGGAAACGGCGGTCGCCTTCGAAGATCATGCCCGACTGCTGGCCGCCCAGCGTTGCGTTCACGATGTCCTGCACGTCCTGAGCGGTAACGCCGAGGCGGGCCATGGCATCGCGATTGACGCGGATGTCGAGCATCGGAAGGCCCGTGGTCTGCTCGACCTTCACGTCAGCCGCCCCCTGCGTGCGGCGCAGGACGCTGGCGATCTTCTCCGCCGTCGCATTCATCGAGTTGAAGTCGTCGCCGAAGACCTTGACCGCGATATCACCGCGCACGCCGGCGATGAGCTCGTTGAAGCGCATCTGGATCGGCTGAGTGATCTCGTAGGCGTTGCCCGGGAATTTGGCGAGCTCACCCTCGATCCGAGAGATGAGTTCCTCCTTCTTCAGGCTGGGGTCCGGCCATTCCTTCCGGTCCTTGAGGATGACGAACATGTCCGTGGCATTTGGCGGCATCGGGTCGGATGCCAGTTCGGCCGTACCCGTCTTGGAGAAGACGAACTTCACCTCCGGCTGCTTCGACATCATCTGTTCAAGCGGCACCTGCATCGCCTGGCTCTGCTGTACCGACGTCGCCGGAATACGCAGGGCCTGGATCAACAGGTCGCCCTCATCGAGCTGCGGCAGGAAAACCTGTCCCAGAGACATGAAGGCCAGGATTGCAAGGACGAAGCCGCCGACACCCGCGCCGACAGTGACGACAGGCCGCTTCATCGCCCGGTCGAGACCGGGTTCGTAGCGGGCCTTGAGCCAGCTCATGATCCGTCCTTCCTTCTCTTCGATCCGCTTGGACAGCCACAGGGCGATCGCGGCGGGAACAAAGGTCAGGGAGAGGATAAAGGCGCAGACCAGCGCGATGATGACGGTAAGCGCCATCGGCACGAAGGTCTTGCCCTCGACACCGGTCAGGGTGAGGAGCGGCACATAAACGAGGATGATGATCGCCTGGCCATAGACCGACGGCTTGATCATCTCCCGGGCAGCAGAAGCGACCGTATCCAGCCGTTCCTTCACGGTGAGCAGACGCCCTTCGTGATGCTGATGCTCAGCCATGCGTCGCAGGGCATTTTCGACGATAATGACGGCGCCATCGACAATGAGGCCAAAGTCGAGCGCGCCAAGGCTCATGAGGTTCGCTGACACCCCGGCACGCAACATGCCAAAGCCGGTCAGCATCATGGTCACCGGGATGATGACGGCGGCGATCAGCGCGGCACGGAAGTTGCCGAGCAGCAGAAACAGCACCACGATGACAAGGACCGCGCCTTCGCCCAGATTCTTGGCGACCGTCTTGATGGTCGAGTTCACCAGCGCCGTACGGTTCAGCACAGGCTGGACGATTACGTCTGGCGGCAGTGAGGCGTTGATCTCCTCCAGCCGGTTGGCGACTGCGGTCGCGACGGTGCGGCTATTCTCGCCGATCCGCATGATGGCGGTGCCGACGACGACCTCAGTTCCGTTTTCGGACGCCGACCCCATGCGAATCGCCTGACCGGTACGAACAGATGCAACCTGACCAAGGGTGATGGGTACACCTTCCCGGGTGGCCACCACGATCTTGGAAAGTTCGTCGGCGTTACGGACAAGAGCGTCCGCACGGACTGCCAGACCTTCGCCATTGCGATTGACGAAGCCGCCACCGACGCTGTTGTTGTTGCGTTCGAGGGCTGTGCTGAGCTGCGTCAGCGTGATCCCCATCGAAGCCAGGCGCTGGACGTCGGGCACGACGAGGAACTGCTTGGCATAGCCGCCAATCGAATCGACGCCGGCCAAGCCCTGAGTGTTCTTCAGCAGCGGCGAAACGATCCAGTCCTGCGCGGTACGCAGGTAGGTCGCCTTGTCGGTGTCGTTCGTCAGCCGTTCGCCTTCCGGCGTGATGTAGCTGCCATCGGGCTGCATGCCGGGTTCACCCGGCTGGTGCTTGTCGTCCTTGCGATGCTCCAGACGGACGGTCCACATATAGACCTCGCCCAGACCGGTGGCGATCGGGCCCATTTCGGGCGTTACGCCATCGGGCAAGTTCTCGGACACGCCTGTCAGGCGCTCGCCGACCTGCTGGCGGGCGAAAAAGATATCCGTCTGATCGGAGAAGACCGCCGTCACCTGCGCGAAACCATTGCGGCTAAGCGAACGGCTATATTCGAGGCCCGGAATGCCGGCGAGCGCAGTCTCGATCGGGAACGCCACCTGCTTTTCGACCAGTTCGGGCGAAAGCGCGGGCGCACGGACGTTGATCTGCACCTGATTGTTGGTGATGTCCGGCACTGCGTCGATAGGCAGGCGAGACAGGGCGGCGGCGCCGATCACGGCGGCAATGGCGGTCAGCAGCAGGACGAGCCAGCGCTTGTGAACCGCCCATGTTACGATTGGGGCGATCATCGGCTCAGTCCTCCGCGGCTTCGCTCTTGCCGAGTTCGGCCTTGAGCGTGAAGCTATTGACGGTGGCGATCTCCTCGGTGCCCTTCAGGCCCGACTTGATGATCACGCTGTCGCCGGCACTGTCGCCCAATTGGACGGCGGTTGCCTGGAACCCGGTCTTGGTCCGGACGAAGACGACCGACCGGCTCTCTTCCGTCTGCACGGCAGTCAGCGGCACACGGATCGCGCCATCGCCGCCGCTGCCGGTGAGCGCGACCGATGCCGTAACCGGCTCGCCGACGCGCCAGAGGCCATCACGATTGTCGAGAGTCGCGATGACGGGAACCAGTCGCGTATTGGCATCGAGCGCCGGCGACACGAACGTCACCTTCGCGGTCGCCTGTCGACCAGCTGCCTTGATATTCACCGTTGCGCCCGGACGCACCCGGCCCGCATCCTGCGGCTGCAGGTTGAGCGAAAGCGACACGCTCGAAAGGTTGGCGACGCGGAACAATTCAGCATCCGCCGCGACCGTCTGCCCCAGCACCACGCTGCGGCCGATAACCTGACCCGACATAGGCGCCACGATGCCGATGCGATTGAGGCCGCCGCCACCCGTGCCCGCAGCAGAAACCTGCTGCTGCGCCAGACGAAGGGCGATGCGGGCTTCGGTCGCTGCGGTGCGTGCAGCGATGAGATCCTGCTCAGGCGAGACGCGCTGCGAAAACAGACGCTGTTCGCGGGCGAGATTGCTGTTCGCCAGAGACAGCCGTGCGCGAGCAGCTTCGGTCTCGGCGTTGAGCGAGGCGGCCTCGCGGCTCTCGATCACGGCAAGCGTCTGGCCGCGACCGATCGACTGCCCAAGGTTACGGGTCAGCGAAACCACGCGGCCACCGATCGCGGCCGATACCACCTGCGTGCCCTGAGGGTCGCCATCGATGGTAGCGGGGAGCTCGATCGTGCCCGAGCCGCCCATCATCGGGCGCGCCGTCTGAATGCCAGCCGATGCGATCTGATCGGCCGAGAGCGTGATCTTGCCCTCTTCGGCTTTATCCCCTGTCTTTGCTTCAGCAGCGGGCGCCGCCTCGTTGGTCGGGTTCTCCTCGGCACCGCTTCCGCAAGCGGCGAGCGCCAGCATCAGGGACAGGGGCAAGGCGGCGTAGATGATCTTCTTGGATGTCATGGATCAGTTCCCCTGTTCCGGCGCGGGCGCTGTCAGGCGCTCCAGTTGCGCGCGGGCATTCTGATAAGAGGCAAGTGCGTCGATGGCGGCGAGGCGCGTCTGGGCCAGCGTGCGTTCGGCATCGAGCAGATCGAGCTGGCCGAACTTGCCTTCGCGATAGCCGATGCGCGCAATACGGGCTGCTTCCTGGGCCGCCTCAAGGGCAGGACCAATAGCCGTCTGTGCAGTGACTGCGGCATTCGATGCCGATGTCTGCGCGTCGGTGATTGCCTGCTCGACATCGAGCACTGTCATCCGCTTCTGGGCTTCCACCTGATTGCGCTGCGCGCGAGCCTGCGCGACAGCTGCCTTGCCCGAATTGAAGATCGGGATCGGCATCGTGACCGTGAAGATCAAGGCCGTGTCGTTGGTGGCTGACAGCCTGCGTAAACCGGGGCCAGCTTCGAGATTGGGGACTCGTTGAGAATTGGCGAGTCGAAC
The DNA here is from genome assembly GCF_003950715.1 of Sphingomonas sp. S-NIH.Pt3_0716. Classification (NCBI taxonomy): domain Bacteria; kingdom Pseudomonadati; phylum Pseudomonadota; class Alphaproteobacteria; order Sphingomonadales; family Sphingomonadaceae; genus Sphingomonas; species Sphingomonas sp. S-NIH.Pt3_0716. The sequence continues at coordinate 42,377 of NZ_QLJK01000007.1, forward strand.
ATTGGCATCAGCCACGGCAAGGTCCGCATCTGCGGCCGCCAGGGCCAGCGTACCTACCGCGCTCGGTGGGACTTCGGGACCATAACCACGTGGCAAACGCTCCAACCAGGCCGTATCGAGCGGTCCGCCCATCGGTTGCCCAATCCGACGCTCGAGATTGGCGCGGCTGGCCTGTGCCAGCCGGATAGTCCGAACCAGTTCGGCATCGGCGTTGATCTTCGCGACATTGGCGCGCTGCTCCTCGATTGGAGAGGCCCGCCCGGCCTTTACCCGTACACTCGCAGCGTTCGCGGCGTCGCCGGCTATGCGCGCCTGATCGCGCGCCGTCTGGACACGCCGTTCGGCAGCAGCCGCTTCGATATACAGCTGCGTGACCTGCAGCCTGATGTCTGCCTGCGTGATCGCCGAGACTAGCAGCGCCTTGTCGGTCTGGGCATTAGCGACCGCGATGCGTGCGGACCGCTTGCCACCCAGTTCTATGGGAACAGCCATGCTGACCGTCGACTCGGCGCTACCAACGCCGCGATACGGTCCGCTTCCTGCGATATTCTCCACCTGCGTCTGCACGGTGGGATTGGGACGAAGACCAGCGACGGTACGTGCGGCGCGGGCCGCTTCGACATTGGCCTGCGCGGCTTCAGCCGCCGGGGCGCTGCCACCAGCGGCGGCAACCGCCTGATCAAGCGTATAGGGTGATGCCCCCGCTACCGCAGCGGGCATCTCCTGTGCCTGCGCCACAGCGACGCAGGACACGGCAGCCAATAAGGCTGCAATGGATCGGAACATGAATAGGAATCCTGAACACGAGTCATGGACGACCGGCGGCCTGAATTCAGGCGCAACGGTCCACTATGGCTCTGTCAGGCTATGGGTGGGCGTAGGTCGGGACCGATGGCCCAGCGCTTGGACGGGATCGGCGCAGGAATGAACGCAGGAGCGTTCACCGCGGAGGGGAGCATATCATCGCTGGCCGAAGCCGGCACAAACGCCGGAGCGCCCTGACAACCACCATGATGGTGCGGCATGCCCTTGTCGGCATCACCCTGCGTCTGGTCGGCATCGCCATCGCTATGCACGTAACCGGAGCATTCGATCGTGGGCGCCTGAGCGTTAGGAACTTCCTGAGCATGCACCATCGTCGTCGTCAGCATGGACAACGAAATCAGGCAGAGCAGGAAACGTCCCAAGCGGCGCATGACAGGCTACATAGTAGGCTTTCCGCAGAATGTCATCTGCAAAAGTAAAATCGCGGCATATTGGACTGTTTCTGAATGTTACATCAGATCATTGTGCCATGATAGCGCACTGATACACCATATCATCACGGATTAACTTTACCTAAACTATGATGCGATCGAATATACATCATGGCGCCGATAAGTATCATGCGAATAAATTTACATACCAGCCCAGACACAAGGCGCAATTTGCCAAAATAGCCAACCCCCGTCTTATGGGCATTACAGAACCATCGGAATAACACAGCACATCAGGCAGAGGCTTTGTGAGGCCGCTTCATCGGCAATGCCTACATGGACCTCAGAAGCGCTCCGTCATTCGTCATCATTGATATGATGCCGCTGAGCGCCGAACGTGTCCGCGATCTACCCCGGACCTCGCCGCGATCTTCGTGAATCTGATTTGTCGGCATGGCCGCCAGCGACACTTGTCCGCCAGCAGACCCCTTTGCCGCGCCCATAAAACAAGGATCGGAGCAGAAGTTGACAATGCCCCCCTTCCAGAGGAGCAGAAGTTGAAAATCAGCCGTGATCCTCTGATGACAAAAGCACCGGAAACTCTGGGGGGTCAGGAGCAGTCTTGCTGACAACCGACATCAGGCGCGACGTGCCACTTTGGCGAGGCGCAGCGGCGGAGTCGCGACGCTCAGGTCCACGCCCGATTCAACCGACATGCGATCGCGCCCCTTGCGCTTGGCATCATAGAGCGCGCGGTCCGCCCGATCGAAAAGATGCGGCAACTCCTCCGTGCCCGTGATGCTGGCCGCCGCCCCGATGCTGGTCGACACTTGCAAACTCGCCCCGGCGACACCCGCCCCGCTCTGCGCAAAACGATGGCAGATGCGGCGGCCGAGTGCCGGCAGATTTTCGGGCGGAAGGCCAAAGAGCAGAACGGCGAACTCGTCGCCGCCCAGCCGCGCCACCAGTGCATCGGCGGGCACGCAATCCGTCAATATCCCGGCTAGCGCCGACAGCAGCCGGTCGCCGGTGGCGTGACCAAAGCCGTCATTGACCGCCTTGAAATGATCGACGTCGCACAGCAGCAGCGCCACCGGCTGGCCGGCCCGCCGCGCCAGCGCCATCCCGGCCGCCGCCTTCGCCTCGAACGCGCGGCGATTATAGGCGCCGGTCAGCGAATCCCGCTCCGCCAGCGCCGTGATCTGCCGTTCGCGCCGGTGCCGCACCGCCGCCAGCATCAGCAGCGCCAGCGATACCTCGACCAATATGCCCTCATAGAGCGAAGCCTTGATCAGCAGCCCCTTAAAGCCGATCAGGCTAACGAACAGGCCCGGCATGAAGATCAGCCCCGACTTGGCGAGGTAGAAGATGCCATGGCCAAGGAAAATATGCCCCAGCCGCACCGCATCGCGCACCTCACTGGTGCGGCGGAGCGAAAGCAGGAGGGATGCGGCCTTGAGCGACAGGATTGCGACCAGCGCCGAATTGACGAGGCCGAACAGGGCAGTGCGATCACTTGCCGGATCGGTGCCCAGCAGCGCCACCCAGACCAGCAGCACGCCCAGCCAGATGCCGGGAAGGCGTCGCCCGGCGAAGGCGGCCGCGCCCTTGGCGAACAACAGATGCGCCACCACCAGCAGGCCGTTGGCCAGCCAGACATAGAGAAGGAAGCTGTCCGCCGTGCGCAGCACCGACATGCCGCTGCCCACCACGATGGTCGCAAATCCCGCGCTCCACCAGGCGAGCGAGCGCACCTTCGCCAGACGCCATTCGGCAGCCAGCACCAGCGCCGCAACAAGGGCGATGGCCTGGGTCATGAGCAGCATGGTGACGGCGTCGATCGGCATGGACAGGTTCATCGGGGAAAGGAGCGTGCTATCTAGCCGAATATGCTGAACAAAAGGTTCCCGCCCGGCTCAGCTCGTCGCACGCACCAGCAGGTCGTCGGTGACCGTCATGGTGAAGATCGGGTCGGCATCGGCCGGCACCTCGGCGATTGCATCGACAAAGGCGGCGCGGGTTTCCGGATCGTCATAGACCATCTTCGCGTCGAAGGCAGCGCGCCAGGTCGCCTCGTCCGGCCATTCGGCATAGCCCACGAACCGCCCGTCCGCATCACTGTGCAGGCGCGATCCACAGCTGCCATATTTTTCGCGGATCAGGTCGGTGCCGCGGCGCCAAGCTGCGCGGAACTGCTCTTCCTTGCCGGGGTGGACGCGCCACCAATAGACCGCAACGAACATGGCCACCTCCTTGTGCGGAGACAATGGCCGGGCAGCGGCAGGAGTTCCGGCGGGCAGGCCGATCGCCCGCCCGCCGGCAATGTCGCTTAGAGGATCGACTGGCCGGTCTTGGCCCAATCCGACATGAAGCCGGCAATGCCCTTGTCGGTCAGCACATGGTTGAACAGGGCCTTGATGACGGCCGGCGGCGCGGTCATCACGTCGGCGCCGATCTTGGCGCTGTCGAGCACGTGGATCGGGTGACGGACCGAAGCGACCAGGATTTCGGTGTCGAACGCGTAATTGTCGTAGATCAGGCGGATGTCTTCGATCAACTGCATGCCGTCAAAGCCATTATCGTCATGACGGCCGACGAAGGGCGAGATGAAGCTGGCGCCGGCCTTGGCCGCGAGCAGTGCCTGGTTGGCCGAGAAGCAGAGGGTGACGTTGACCATCACGCCATCGTCGGTCAGCGCCTTGCAGGTCTTGAGGCCGTCGATGGTCAGCGGCACCTTGATGCAGACATTGGGCGCGATCTTCCGCAGGACCGCAGCTTCCTTCATCATCGTCTCATGGTCGAGCGCGACGACTTCGGCCGATACCGGGCCGTCGACGACGCCGCAGATTTCCTCGATCACTTCCAGGAACTTGCGGCCCGACTTGTGGATCAGCGACGGGTTGGTGGTGACGCCGTCCAGCAGGCCGGTGGCAGCCAGATCACGGATTTCGGCAATATCGGCGGTGTCGACGAAGAATTTCATGGGATGCTCCAGGGCAGGATTCGCGAATCGGCTCCCTTTAGCGGCTGGCCGATGGATTGGCCATCGGGGCGAACGGCGATTGCCTTGGCCCCCGCCGCCTTCTACCTCTTCCGCGACGGGGGAGCGGCCATGAAATTTGCGATGCGCGCATATATTTGCCTGACTGCCCTCGCCATGCTCGTCCTGCCCTTTTCTGCCCGCGCTGCGGATCAGGAGGCGCAGACCTGGATCAGCGCTGGCGGCGTCGTGCAGATTGACGATAATGACCGCATCGGCATCGAAACAAGCTATCGCCTGCGGCCGGCCGACGACCAGTTGCTGCAACGGATCACCCTGGATCATCGGATTGCCGACGGCGTGCAGCTGGGCGGCGGCTTCGCCTTCGTTACCAGCCGGAAGCAGAAGGAAATGCGCTTCCACCAGCAACTGATCATCGACCTGGGCGTACTGCAGAGCCGCACCCGGCTGGAACAGCGCTACATCGACAGCGCCGCGCGCCCGGCCTGGCGCCTGCGCGAACGTATCCAGCTCGACATCCCGCTGGAAAAGCAGCGCAAATGGTTCCTCCTGACCTCCGCCGAATTTTTCTTCGAACTGCACAAGCCAAGCGCGGTCCAGGACAGCGAACTTGTGACCACCCGGCAACTGATCGGCCTGCGTCATGTGCTGACGTCACGGCTCGGCGTCCAGCTCAGCTATATGCGTCAGCATAGTTTCCCCGACAACCGACCCGATGAGGTCGTCCATGTCCCCTGGCTGGCGATCGCCTGGCGGCTCTGACGATTTGCCAGAACGGCAAGAGCGGTTAAGGACACTCCATGGCCCGCGCCCGTGTCCTCCTGCTCAATGCCGCCCTCGGCCCGCTCGACTATCGCATCCCCCATGGCATGACGGCCAGGCCGGGCAGCATCGTGGTCGCCCCGCTGGGCCCACGCCAGCTGGTCGGCGTGGTCTGGGACGAGGAGTCCTTTCCGGATGTCGAGACGGTCGGCGACAACCGGCTGCGCAACCTGCTGGAAGTGCTGGACGCGCCGCCGCTGCCCGAAACGCTGCGCCGGCTGATCGAATGGACCGCCGACTATTATCTCGCCCCGCCGGCCGCCGTGCTGCGCATGGCGCTGGCGTCGATGTCCGCGCTGGAGGGCACGCGCACCGTCATCGAATATCGTGCCAGCGGCCAGTTGCCCGATCGCATGACCGAACAGCGGACCCAGGCGATGGAGCGGATCGGCGACCGGCAGGGGCTGGTGCGCGAACTGGCGATGATCGGCGGGGTCAGCGATACGGTGATCCGTGGTCTGGTGAAGGCCGGCGCGTTCGAGCCGGTCGAGGTCAGCGTCGACACCCCCTTCCCCGAGCCCGATCCGGCTCACGCGCCGCCGGCCCTGTCCGATCAGCAGATGGCGGCCGCGACCGACATGGCGGACGCGGTGCGTGCCCATGAATTCGCCCCCTTCCTGCTCGACGGCGTCACCGGATCGGGCAAGACCGAGGTCTATTTCGAGGCGATCGCCGCTGCCATCCGCGCCGGCAAACAGACCTTGGTGCTGCTGCCCGAAATCGCCCTGACCGAACCCTTTCTGGAGCGGTTCGAAAAACGCTTCGGCACGGTCCCCGTCAACTGGCATAGCGGCCTGCGCCAGAGCGAACGCCGGCGCGCCTGGCGCGCGATCGCGGCGGGCGAGGCCCGTGTCGTCGTCGGTGCCCGGTCCGCCCTGTTCCTGCCCTACCCAAATCTCGGCCTGATCGTCGTCGACGAGGCGCATGAGGCGAGCTTCAAGCAGGAGGAAGGCGTCCATTATCACGCCCGCGACGTCGCGGTGATGCGGGGCCTCATCGAACATTTTCCGGTCGTTCTGGCCTCCGCCACGCCGGCGATCGAGACACGGCATCAGGTCGACCTTGGCCGCTATCGCGAGATCAAGCTGCCCGCCCGTTTCGGCGGCGCGCAGATGCCCGATATCGAGGGCATCAACCTGCTGACCGATCCGCCCGAGCGCGGCCGCTGGATCGCGCCGCCGCTGGTGGTGGCGATGGAGGAAGTGCTGGCCAAGGGCGAACAGAGCCTGCTCTTCCTCAACCGGCGCGGATATGCGCCGCTGACGCTGTGCCGCCATTGCGGCTATCGCTTCCAATGCCCCAATTGCACCAGTTGGATGGTCGAGCATCGCCTGACCAAGCGGCTCGCCTGCCACCATTGCGGCCATGTCATCCCGGCGCCGCGCTTCTGCCCCGAATGCAAGGAAGAGGACAGCCTGGTCGCCTGCGGCCCAGGCGTCGAGCGCATCGCCGACGAGGTGAAGGCGCTGTGGCCACAGGCGCGGGTGGCCATCGCCACGTCCGACACGCTGCATTCGCCCGCCCGCGCCGCCGATTTCGTGAAGTCGGTCGAGGCCGGCGACATCGACATCATCGTCGGCACCCAACTCATCACCAAGGGCTATCATTTCCCCAACCTGACCCTGGTCGGCGTGATCGACGCGGACCTGGGGCTGGAGGGCGGTGATCTGCGCGCGTCTGAACGCACCTTCCAGCAGATCATGCAGGTCGCCGGGCGCGCGGGACGCGGCGAAAAGCCGGGCCATGTCTTCATCCAGACCCGCATGCCCGATGCCGAAGTGATCCAGGCGCTGATCGCCGGCGACAGCGAGCGCTTCTATCTGATCGAGACCGAAAATCGCCGCCGCGCCAATGCCCCGCCCTTCGGCCGCTTCGCCGCGATCATCATCTCCAGCGAGGACAGCGACGAAGCTGCACAGACCGCCCGGCTGATCGGCAAGTCGGCGCCGCAGGTGGAGGGCATGCGGGTCTATGGCCCCGCCCCTGCGCCCCTCTCCGTCCTTCGCGGCCGCCATCGCCATCGCTTGCTGATCCACGCCACGCGCCAGGTCGACATCCAGTCGGTGATCCGCGAATGGCTGGGGAATTTGGTGTGGAAATCGACCACCCGCGTCGCAGTGGACGTCGATCCCTACAGCTTCATGTGATGGCCGCGCCGATCGAGAGCCCCTGCCGCAATCTCTGTTCGCTTGATGCGGAACGCAGAGGTTGCACCGGCTGCGGCCGCACCCTCGACGAAATCGTCCATTGGCGCAGCATGACCGATGCCCAGCGCACCGCCGTCATGGCGCGGGTGAAGGATTTCGAGCCGATCCGCCGTTAAAGCGGCATCGCATCGCCTGGTGCGACGATGATGACCACGCGGCGGTTTTCCTGACGGCCGACCTCGCTGTCATTGCTCGCCACCGGCACCCGCAACCCCATGCCCACCGGATGCAGAGCCGCCGGTGTCATGCCGCCCGCCGCCAGCGCGTCGGCAACGGCCTGCGCCCGCTTCTGCGACAATTGCTCATTATAGGCGGCCGTGCCGGTATTGTCCGTATGCCCCTCCACCTTGGCGCCGCGCACTTCGACGGCGACCAGCGCGCTCGCGATCCGGCTGATCACATCGCGCTGCGCCGGGATCAGCACGCTCTGGTCGGTCGAGAACAACAGCCGGTCGGCCATGCCGAATTCCCAGTTGCTGCCGACCGGCTGAAAGCCATTGGCACGCAGCACCGTCTTCTGTGCTTCGGTGAAGCCATCACTCGGCTGCACCGTCTGACAGGCTGCCAGCAAAGTCAGCGCCAGGAGGGAAAGAAGCTTTCGCATATTGTTCCTCATCATCAATTCCGGCCGTCGCTCCGCGCCTTGGCCGCATACATGGCCGCGTCGGCATGGCGCAGCAGTGCGCGCGGATCGACACTGTCCTGTGGATAGAGAGCGCTGCCGATGCTCAGCGAGGATCGGATGCTGACGCCGCTCGGCAACATGATCGGCTGGGTCATGCCGGCCCCGATCTGGGCCGACATCTGATCGGCCTCGGATCGGGTCGCCCCGGCCGCCAGGATCAGCGCAAATTCGTCGCCGCCCAGACGGAAGGCCATGTCGCCCGGCCGCAAGGCCATCCGCAGCCGCGCCGCGATGACGATCAGCATGACATCGCCGGCATCATGGCCATGGCTGTCATTGACCTGCTTGAACCGGTTCACATCGACATAGATGACCGCGAAGGATGTGTCGCCTGCATCGGCCTGCGCCATGGTCGCCGCCAGCTCTCGCTCGAACATCGCACGATTGCCAAGGCCGGTCAGCGGATCGCGCGTCGCCTGGCGCTCCAGGATACGATTCTCGTTCAAAATGCCGGTGTGCCATTCGTCCAGTTCATCCAGCAGCGCATTGAAATCGCGCGCGAACTGATCGACCTCATGAATGCCGGCGACCGGCACGCGCCGATCGAACTGGCGGTCAGTGCGAACTGCATGGGCGACTTGTGCGATATGGGCCAGCGGTCCCGTCACGTCGCGCTGCAACCGCCGCGCCAGCAACTGGGTCGCGACGATGGTCAGCCCCAGGCAGGCGAGCGCAGTGGCCACCCCCGACAGGATATAGCGCCCCAGCCCTCCGGCATCGCCGAACACCTGCACTTCGGCGACGACGACCGGCCCATGATGAACCGGCACCCGCACCGGGCTGGGCCAGAACAGCGCGTCCACGATCCGGGACAGGTTGCCGGCCATGCCGCGATCGGGCCGGTTCCAGGCCGCGATCAGCCGTCCGTCACGATCATGCAACTCGACCGATCGCACGCTTTCGGATGCCGCCACCGTGGCGATCCCGCGCCGTGCCGCGTCGACATCCTCGAACACCAGGGCCGGCTCGACCGTATAGGCGACGGTCTGCGCGATCAGCGTCAGGTTGCGCGCGGCATAGCCGCGAATGACGGTGACACCTGTCACCGTCAGCGTCAGGCCCGCCATCAACACGGCGAACAGGATCAGGCGCAGATGCGCCCGCGCCAGCAACTGACGCAAGGTCGGCATTGCGGTCGAACTTGGTTCGGCCATGGTCAATAGCCCCCCTTCGCCACGCGCAGCACGCGCGGATCGATCCGCACCGTAGATCGGGACACCGCATCGATGTTGAGCTGAAAGGACAGGGTCTGCGGCGCAAACAACAGGCAGAACATCGCCCCGCCCGCACAGTCGCGATCATCCTCCGCGATCGTCACCACCGGATTGCCGCGCACGGCGGCGATCAAACGCTGGCGCACCACCGCGTCCAGGCTTCCGAGATAAAGCGCATCGCACCGCGCGGCCGGCGCGGCCTCGTCGGCGGCCAGCGCCACCGTGGCGATCCGCGCCCCGTTCGTCAGGCTGATCTCATCCAACTGGTCGCCATGGGCGACGACACCGGCCATGCACATGCGCACGACCGGCCGCGCGGTTGGCCAGCGGGTAAATTCCAGGATGGATCCGACCATGCGCGCCACGCCGGCCGCCATCCGGTCGGGGCCGGGGCCAATCGGCATCGCCACCGGCCGCGCCAGCGGCAAGGCCACTGTCATGGTCGGTGTCATCAGCAACAGCCAGAACAACAGACTACGCAAGCCCACCCGCCCCCATCGAAGAAGGCGCGAGCCTATAGTTAATCAAAAGTTAAATTACGAGAATATTGTGACGCAAGCGGATCGAGAAAGGATCATTCACCTGTCGCCTTCGCTGTCATCTTCGCACGTCGCTCCCGCTCCAGCAGGCTCCGCTTGCGATCGACTCCATAGGCATAGCCGCCCAGGCTTCCGTCGCTGCGCAAAACACGATGACACGGCACCAATATTGCCAGGCCATTGTCGCCGCAGGCCGTCCCTGCCGCGCGCACGGCGCCCGGCCGGCCGATCGCCGCGGCGATTTCTCCATAGCTGCGCGTCTCGCCCGCCGGGATCGCCCGCAAGGCGGCCCAGACCGCCTGCTGAAAGGCGGTGCCGCCGACATCGGTCGGCAGGTCCGCGTCGGCGCCCGGATTGTCGACCAGCGCCGCCACTGCCGCCGCCCAGCGATCCAGCGCGGCGTCCGCGGGCAACAGAGTCGCGTTGGGGTATCGGCGGCGCAGGTCCGCCTCCCCTTCCTCAAAGGCGATGCGGCACAGGCCACGCTCGGTCGCCGCGACCAGCAGCGCGCCCAGGCTCGTCCCGATCACGACATGGCGGATATCGACGCCGCGCCCGCCCTCGCGCCAGGCGCTGGGCGTCATGCCCAGATGCCGTTCGGCATCGGCATAGGCGCGGCTCGGCGCATTATAGCCCGCCTCATAGATCGCATCCGTCACGCTGCCCGGCGTCGCCAGTGCCGCCTTCAGCCGCTCGGTGCGCAGATCGCGGGCATAGGCGGCCGGGGTCAGGCCGGTGATCCGCTTGAACAAGCGATGGAAATGATGCGGCGCATAGCCGACATGGTCGGCCATCTCCTCCAGTCGGGGCGGCGTTTCGGCCGCGCGGATCAGGCGGATCGCCGCCTCCACCGCCTGCTGGTCGCGCCCCACCTCATCCGGCCGGCAACGCAGGCAGGCACGGAAGCCCGCCGCACGGGCCGCCGCACCATCAGGCAGGAAGATCATATTCTCCCGCTTCGGGTGCCGGGCCGGGCAGCTGGGCTTGCAATAGATGCCGGTGGTCAGCACCGCACCCACGAAGCAGCCATCCTGTCGGCGATCGCGCGCCAGAAAGGCGGTCCAGCAGGCTGCGGCATCGGGCATGGCGGCAGGGACGGGTTCGGGGCGTGTCATCTGGTTCATGGATATGGGGTAATCCAGACGGCTTGGCGAGGCTTCCCGTCGCTTGCGGTCAAAAGCACACGGCCCGTCGCATCCGCTTTTTCCCGATTGCCTAAAGCGGGCCTTCGCATATGTATGCGCCTCCTATGGTCGCCCTTTTCCGTCGCCTTCGCCCGATCGCCGCGCTTGTCGCGTCCCTCGTCCTGCTCAGCCCCGCACGGGCCGAACAGCAGGATATCACCGCCGCCGCGCGCAGCGTGGTGCGCGTCGCCCTGGTCGCGACCAATGGCGCGGACGCCTATTTCGTGGGCCATGGCAGCGGCATCGCGATCGCCCCGGACAAGGTGCTGACCAACGCCCATGTCGTCGAACTGGCGCGCGAGGAGAAGGATCTCGTCATCGGCGTGATCCCGTCGGAGGGCAAGAAAAGCTATGGCGGGCGGATCATCGCCTATTCGCCGGGCAATGACCTGGCCCTGATCCAGCTGGAGGAAGGCAGCCTGCCGGTCGCCACCTTCTATGCCGGGGCGGTCGATGACGGCCAGCATGTCACCGCCATCGGCTATCCCGGCACCGTCGATCGCGCTCAGGGCCTCAGCCTCAAGCAACTGGTCGAGCCGCTCGGCACGGTGAAGACCAGCGGCAGCATCTCGTCTGGCCGGTCCAGCCAGAGCTTCGACACCATTCTGCACACCGCCCCCCTTGCCGCCGGCAACAGCGGCGGCCCGCTGGTCGACGATTGCGGCCGGGTGCTGGGCGTCAACAGCTTCGGCTCGATCTCGGACGGCAATGATGCCGAATTCGGCTTTGCCGTATCCTGGCGCGAAGTCGCCTCCTTCCTGCGCCAGGCCGGCGTGTCCTCGCTCCACACCGTCGTCGCCTGCCGCACCATGGCCGAAGCCGACGCGGCCGAAGCCTCGATCACCCAGCGCGAATCGCAGCTGACCGAACAGAATGACCGCGCCGCCGCCGACAAGCGCGAGCAGGCGCTGCAGCAGGCCCGCGACACCGCCGAGCGCGACGTCATTTCCGGCCGCGAAAATGCGATGGCGGGCGCCGCCGTGCTGCTGGCCCTCGCCGTGCTGGGCCTGGGGGCTGGCGGCCTCTTCTACAGCCAGGGCCGCGAAAAGCGTGCCACCTGGTTCATCGCCGGTGGCGGCATCCTGCTGATGGGCGCGCTTGGCCTGTTCGTCTTCAAGCCCAGCTTTGCCAGCATCGACGAGCGGGTGAAGCTGCCCGAGGACCAGAGCGTGGTCAGCAACAAGGCCTTTGCCTGGGCCGGCGACAATATCTGCCGGATCGACCTCAACCGCAGCCGACTGACCGTGTCGCAGCCCAATGATGTCGGCCTGAACTGGGCCGAGGGCGGCTGCGTCAACGGCGACACCCAATATCAGGCGACCGGCACGACCTGGCAGCGCGCCCATGTGCCCGACGAGGGCAATTATGTCAGCCGCAGCGAATTCGACCCGGCCACCGGCCTGTTGCGGGTGCAGCGCTGGCTGCCCGATGGCGACACGATGGACAAGGCCCGCGCCCTGCTGAAGGATGGCCCGATCAAGGGATGCAGCAGCGATTCCACGATGTTGACCCGGATCGCGACGCTCCAGTCGGACCTCGCCGCGCTGCTGCCGCCCCAGCCGAACGAGCGGCTGGTCTATCATTGCCAAAAAGGACGGCTTGCCCCCGCAGACCCTGCCCCCTAGCCTGTCCGTTTTCCCGAAAAACTCAGTCAAATTGGCTTGATTTCGTCGATGCGATGGAATCGTGTCACATGACTTGCATAGTCATATTGGCACTGCTAACCGGCCCGACAACAGGGGACGGTTATTACTGCTCCCCCTCTTTTTGCATGACCGGCAAATCAAGTTGGAGGACGGTAAGCGCGTGGAGACTACCGGCGGTATTCAGGCCAGCCTCAGCGGCCGCTATGCGGTGGCGCTGTTCGATCTGGCCCGCGACGGCAAGACGCTCGACACCGTCGCAGCGAGCCTCGCGGCAATCAAGGCGGCGATCGCAGAATCGTCTGATTTCAAGGGCCTGATCAACAGTCCCGTTCTCAGCCGCGACGCAGCGGGTAAGACGATCGCGGCGGTTGCATCCGCCATGTCGATCGATCCGCTGACGACGAATTTCCTGGGCGTGCTCGCCCAGAACCGTCGCCTCTCGCAGCTTCCCGCGGTCATCCGCGCCTATGAGACGCTGCTGTCGAATCACAAGGGCGAGGCCCGCGCCGAAGTGACGAGCGCGCATCCGCTCACCAAGACTCAACTGACCGCGCTGGCCAAGGGCCTCAAGGCGCGCGTCGGCCGCGACGTTGCCGTCGAGGCCAAGGTCGATCCCGCGATCCTGGGTGGGCTGGTCGTCAAGATCGGCAGCCAGATGATCGATTCCTCCATCCGCACCCGTTTGAATAGTCTCGCCCTGGCGATGAAAGGCTGAACATGGATATCAACGCCGCAGAAATTTCGAAGGTCATCAAGGACCAGATCGCCAATTTCGGCACCGAAGCGCAGGTCAGCGAAGTCGGTTCCGTTCTGACCGTGGGTGACGGCATCGCCCGCGTCCATGGCCTCGACAACGTCCAGGCGGGCGAAATGGTCGAGTTCGCCAATGGCGTTCAGGGCATGGCACTCAACCTCGAAGCCGACAATGTCGGCATCGTGATCTTCGGCTCGGACGCCGAGATCAAGGAAGGCGACACCGTCAAGCGCACCGGCACCATCGTCGACGTTCCCGTCGGCAAGGGCCTGCTGGGCCGCGTCGTCGACGGCCTCGGCAACCCGATCGATGGCAAGGGCCCGATCGAATATACCGAGCGCAAGCGCGTCGAAGTCAAGGCGCCGGGCATCATCCCCCGCAAGTCGGTGCATGAACCCGTGCAGACCGGCCTGAAGGCGATTGACGCCCTCGTCCCCGTCGGCCGTGGCCAGCGCGAACTGATCATCGGTGACCGCCAGACCGGCAAGACCGCCGTCGCGATCGATACCTTCATCAACCAGAAGGGCATCAACGCGGGCGACGACGAGAGCAAGAAGCTCTACTGCATCTATGTCGCCGTCGGCCAGAAGCGCTCGACCGTCGCGCAGATCGTCAAGCAGCTCGAAGAAAATGGCGCGATGGAATATTCGATCGTCGTCGCCGCGACCGCTTCGGAACCCGCTCCGCTCCAGTATCTGGCGCCCTATACCGGCGTCACCATGGGCGAATTCTTCCGCGATAACGGCATGCACGCCGTGATCGTGTATGACGACCTTTCCAAGCAGGCCGTCGCCTATCGTCAGATGTCGCTGCTGCTGCGTCGTCCTCCGGGCCGCGAAGCCTATCCGGGCGACGTCTTCTATCTCCACAGCCGCCTGCTGGAACGCGCTGCGAAGATGAACGACGCCAATGGCAATGGTTCGCTGACCGCGCTGCCGATCATCGAGACCCAGGCAGGCGACGTGTCGGCCTATATTCCGACCAACGTGATCTCGATCACCGACGGCCAGATCTTCCTCGAAACCAACCTCTTCTACCAGGGCATCCGTCCGGCCATCAACGTCGGCCTGTCGGTGTCGCGCGTCGGCTCGGCCGCGCAGACCAAGGCGATGAAGAAGGTTTCGGGCTCGATCAAGCTGGAGCTGGCCCAGTATCGCGAAATGGCGGCCTTCGCCCAGTTCGGTTCGGACCTCGACGCCTCGACCCAGAAGCTGCTGAACCGCGGCGCGCGCCTGACCGAACTGCTGAAGCAGGGCCAGTTCTCGCCGCTGCCGTTCGAAGAGCAGACCGCGTCGATCTTCGCCGGCACCAACGGCTATCTGGACGGCATCCCGGTCAAGGACGTGACCCGTTATGAAGAGCTGATGCTCGCCTATCTGCGTCACGACCACCCCGAAGTGCTGACCGCGATCCGCGACAGCAAGGATCTGGGCGACGACGCCAAGGGCAAGCTGAAGGCTGCGCTGGACTCGTTCGGCAAGACCTTCGCTTAAGACGCTGTGCTGACCGCCCATTCCCTTCTTGCCTGGACCGTGATGTCGATCGGTCTGGTGCTGCTGCCGGGGCCGGACACCATGTTGGTGGCTGGCCACGCAGCGCGCCGCGGCTTCAAGGCGGGAATGGCGGCGATCGGCGGCATCCAGCTCGGCGGCCTGTTCTACATGCTGTTGTGCGGCTTCGGCTTCCTCAGCGTGCTGAATGCGGTGCCGGGGCTGTTCATGGCAGTGAAGATCGCCGGTGCCCTCTATCTGGCCTGGATGGGCTTTGGCCTGCTGCGCGGCGCGATCAAGCCGGCGCCGGCAAGCGAAACGCCCAAGGTCCGGATCGGCGGATCGCCCTTCGCCCAAGGCCTGGTCAGCACCGTGCTGAACCCCAAGGTCGCGATCTTCTTCCTCGCCGCGCTGCCGCAGTTCGTGGGCACCGGCCCGGATGCGCCGTGGCAGGGCATGCTGCTGATCGCGATCGTCTATGGGCTGGGCTTCCTGTGGTGCGCCCTGCTCGCGCTGCTCGCCACCAAGGCGGGCCGCAAAGTGGGGCAGAGCAGCGCGATGCGCTGGTTCGAAGGCGCCATGGGCGTCGGTTTCTTTGGTCTCGCGGGCCGTCTGGCCCTTGCTCGGAATATTTGAACTATGGCTAGCCTCAAGGAACTGAAGCTGCGCATCGGGTCGGTGAAGTCGACCCAGAAGATCACCAAGGCAAAGCAGATGGTCGCCGCGGCCAAGCTGCGCAAGGCGCAGGCCGCTGCCGAAGCTGCCCGCCCCTATAGCGAGCGACTGGAAGCGGTCGTCGCGAGCCTGGCGACCAAGATCGCCGGTGGCTCGGGCGAAGGCGCTTCGCCGCTGCTCGCCGGCACCGGCAAGGACGAAGTCCATCTGCTGGTCGTCGCCAATAGCGATCGCGGCCTTGCCGGCGCGTTCAACGCCAATATCGTGAAGGCCGCGCTGGCCAAGGCCCGCGCGCTGGAGCTGGATGGCAAGAAGGTGCTGTTCTACCTGATCGGCCGCAAGGGCCGTCCGGTGATCAACCGCACCTATCCGGGCAAGATCGTCGCCAATTACGACACCACCGGTGCCAAGGAGCCGGGCTTTGCCCAGGCCCAGGCGGTGGCGCAGGAACTCAGCCAGATGTTCCTCGACGGCAAGTTCGACGTCGCCCATCTCTTCTATTCGCGCTTCAAGTCGGCGCTCGCGCAGATCCCGACCGAACAGCAGATCATCCCGGTGAAGATCCCCGCCGACGCCGACCGCAACGCGATCGCCGCCACAGTGGAATATGAGCCGAGCGAGGAAGCGATCCTCGACGACCTGCTGCCGCGCAACGTCACGGTGCAGCTCTTCAAGGCACTGCTGGAAAACAACGCGTCCGAACAGGGTGCGTCGATGACCGCGATGGACAATGCGACCCGCAATGCCGGCGATCTCATCAACAAGCTGACGATCCAGTATAACCGCAGCCGCCAGGCCGCGATCACCACCGAACTCGTCGAAATCATCTCGGGCGCCGAAGCCCTCTAAGGACAAGCAGGCAAGGACATAGTCATGGCAACCACCAACAATGTAGGCCGCATCTCGCAGGTCATCGGCGCCGTCGTCGACGTGACCTTCCCCGATGCGCTCCCGGCGATCCTTTCGGCGCTGGAAACCAGCAACAACGGCCAGCGCCTGGTGCTGGAAGTCGCCCAGCATCTGGGTGAGAACACCGTCCGCACCATTGCGATGGACTCGACCGACGGTCTGACCCGCGGCCAGGAAGTCACCGACACCGGCGCGCAGATCTCGGTTCCGGTCGGCCCGGCCACCCTGGGCCGCATCCTGAACGTCGTCGGCGAGCCGATCGACGAGCGCGGCCCGGTCGCCACCGAACTGCGTTCGCCGATCCATGCCAAGGCACCGGAATTCGTCGACCAGTCGACCGACGCCTCGATCCTGGTCACCGGCATCAAGGTCATCGACCTTCTGGCCCCCTATGCCAAGGGCGGCAAGATCGGCCTGTTCGGCGGCGCCGGCGTGGGCAAGACCGTTCTCATCCAGGAACTGATCAACAACATCGCCAAGGGCCATGGCGGCACCTCGGTCTTCGCGGGCGTGGGTGAACGCACCCGTGAAGGTAACGATCTGTACCATGAATTCCTCGACGCCAACGTCATCGCCAAGGATGCCGACGGCAACGCGATCAGCGAAGGTTCGAAGGTGGCCCTGGTTTATGGCCAGATGAACGAACCGCCGGGCGCCCGTGCCCGCGTCGCCCTGTCGGGTCTGACGATCGCCGAATATTTCCGCGACGTCGAGAACCAGGACGTGCTGTTCTTCGTCGACAACATCTTCCGCTTCACCCAGGCGGGCGCGGAAGTGTCGGCTCTGCTCGGCCGTATTCCTTCGGCCGTGGGCTATCAGCCGACCCTGGCGACCGACATGGGTCAGCTGCAGGAACGCATCACCTCGACCAACAAGGGCTCGATCACCTCGGTTCAGGCCGTCTACGTCCCCGCGGACGACTTGACCGACCCGGCGCCGGCGACCTCGTTCGCGCATCTTGACGCCACCACCGTTCTCAACCGCGCCATTTCGGAACTGGGCATCTATCCGGCGGTCGATCCGCTGGACTCGACCAGCCGCGTTCTGGAGCCCCGCGTCGTCGGCCAGGAACATTACGACACCGCCCGTGCCGTCCAGTCGATCCTGCAGAAGTACAAGTCGCTGCAGGACATCATCGCGATCCTGGGCATGGACGAGCTGTCGGAAGAGGACAAGATCACCGTCGCCCGCGCGCGCAAGATCCAGAAGTTCCTGTCGCAGCCGTTCCACGTCGCCGAAGTCTTCACCGGCATCTCGGGCAAGTTCGTCCAGATCGAAGACACGGTGAAGTCGTTCAAGGCCGTGGTCGATGGTGAATATGACCATCTGCCCGAGAACGCCTTCTACATGGTCGGCGGCATCGACGAAGCCATCGAAAAGGCGAAGAAGCTGGCTGCAGAAGCAGCCTAAGCAACAAACCCTCCCCTCCCTTCCAAGGGAGGGGATTGAGGGGTGGGTAGCGAGCGAAGCGCGCTTCCTGTCTCTCGGCTAGGGCGCAGGCCATCGCATCGCGATGGCACCCACCCCCGGCCCCTCCCTGGAAGGGAGGGGGGAGATTTTAGAATGGCACTGCATTTCGAACTCGTGACCCCTGAAAAGCTCGTCCGCTCGGAAGAGGTCTATCAGGTCGTCGTTCCCGGCACCGATGGCGACTTCGGCGTGCTGGAGGGCCACGCGCCCTTCATGTCGACCGTGCGCGACGGCGCGATCCAGATCTTCGCATCGGCTGGCGCCGCACCGGAAATCATCCCGGTCGAGGGCGGTTTTGCTGAGGTCAATGAAAAGGGCCTGACGGTTCTCGCCGAAAAGGCGGGCTGAGGCTTCCTGGCGCGCAGGCCGATGTGGGAGCCAGGCTCTTTCCAACCTGCCGCATTCATGCCAGACGAACGGACCAAGGGGCGCGCTTCGCGCCCCTTTTTCTTGTGAGTGCCGCCCGCCGATGACCGCCCTCGCCGCCAAGACCGCTGTTTCTGCGCCACCGGCCGGCTCTGGCGGCCTGCTCGCGCACACCGTTCCGGCCGGCTGGCTGATCGCCGCGCTGTTTGCCTGGCTCGGCCTCGACCAGTTGCTGCTCTGGCGCTTCCTGGATGTCGCCCCGTCCTGGGCCTATCCCCTCGCCCTGCTGCTGATCGGCGGGCTGTGCACCGTCATGCTGCGCACCATGCCCGACCGATCGGGGCCGAGCATCGGCACGCTGCTGCTATGCACGGGGGTCTCTCTGCTGCTGCTGATGCTCGGCGGCGAAGGCCGGTTCTTCTATGCCAATGTCGACTGGCAGGTGCGGCTCGCCGCGCTTCGCGACATGGCCGTCAATCCCTGGCCCTTCGTCTATACCGAACGGGCTGTCCCCGACCTGTTGCGGGCGCCGATCGGCATGTTCCTCGCCCCTGCCCTGCTCTACAAGGCGCTGGGCGTGCGCGCGGGCGATATCGCACTGCTGGCGCAAAATGCCCTGCTGCTGGGCCTGACTCTCGCGCTTGCCGCGCAACTGTTCGACGGCCGGCGCGGTCGATTGGTCGCGCTGCTCGTCTTCCTCGGCTTCAGCGGCCTAGACGCGATCGGCGACCTGCTCCTCAACGGCCGGCTGGGCGACCATCTGGAGGACTGGATCGGCCTCCAATATTCCTCGACCATCACCCTGGCCTTCTGGGTTCCGCAACATGCCATGTCCGGCTGGATCGGGGCGATGGGCTATCTGCTCTGGCGCCGCGAGCGATTGCCATTGGCGCCCTATCTCGCGCTGCTGCCGCTGACGGCCTTATGGTCCCCGCTCGGCCTGATGGGCGCGATGCCCTTTGCCGCGCTGGCCGGCATCCGTACCCTGGCGGCGCGCCGGCTGCGTATCGCCGAAATGCTGCTCCCGGCTCTGGCCAGCCTGTTGGCCGTCCCGTCCCTTCTCTATCTCGGCGCGGCATCTGGCGCGGACGTGGGACTGCGGTTCCAGCCGATTCCGCCGCTGCAATGGCTGATGTTCCAGGGGATCGAGACCCTGCCCTATCTGCTGCCGTTGCTGTTGGTCGCCCGACCGTCGCGATTTGGCCGAGACACGCTCTGGCTGGCCTTCGCCTGGCTGATGCTGATCCCGTTCGTGCAGATCGGCTGGTCGATCGATTTCATGGCGCGGGCATCCATCACCGCGCTGGCCATCCTGACAGCGATGCTGGCCGATGAACTGGGCAATGGGAACGAACGGCGCACCTGGCTGATCGCCATGCTGCTGATCGGCAGCCTGACGGGGCTGGCCGAAATCCGCCGCGCGCTTGTCCATCCGCCTGCGCCCGAAGTGCGCTGTTCGGTATCGAAGGCGTGGGATCAGACCTTTGCCGCCTTCCCCAAGGGATCCTATTTCGCGCCCCTGCCCGCCATGCCCGCCCTGGTGCGACCGGCAAGGCCCACACCTGTTCCTGCCAGCGAACCAGCCCGGTGCTGGGACGGACTATGGTTCAGTCCGCATAATTTCCGGCAGCCAGGATCAGGCGGAGAGAATCGCGTAAAGTGACAGGCCGATCGGGAAATTGATGCGGCCCAGCATGTGGCGTTCGGCCGCGAACACCTGTTGCAGCGAGCGATTGAGCCAGGGGGCCGGGCGGGCATCGAGCGGTGCTTCCCGCCGAAGCAACTGATGCGCCATCCGCTGGGCAACGGCGAGCGGGAACAACAGGCTGTTGAAATAGCCCGATGCCTCAACCCGCAAGCCGGCCGCCGCGGCGACGCCAGCAAGGCCATCATGGGTATAGCGGCGCTTGTGATGGTGCAGCACGTCATGATCGGACCATAGCCAGGGAACCGCCGGCACGGTGACGAGCAGTCGCCCGCCTGCCGCAAGCCGGTCGCGCAGTGCGGTGAGCGACGCTTCATCCTGGTCGACATGCTCCAGCACGTCGAGCAGGGCGATCAGGTCATAGCGCCGATCGCCGAAGCCGACCTTCTCCGGCAAGGCGCCTGCCTCCACGGTGGCGACGCCCCGCGCGGCCGCGATGGCCCGTGCTTCGTCATCATATTCAAGCGCATCGACGCTACCATGCTGCGCCAGAAGCGCCAGATTGCCGCCGGTACCGCAGCCGGCTTCCAAGATGCGGGCGTCATCGGGCAAGGCGACATGATCGCGGATCAGGCCATCGATGATGGCGCGGCGGGCGACGAACCACTAATGTTCGCCCTCCTGAGCATTCATGCTCGTATAGGCTGAGCGGTCCATTCTTCGTCCCTTTCCAGTTGATCGAGCGTCGGGGTCGCGGCGCCCCCGACGTTGCGCGCCCCGGCATCGGCGGCGACGATATATAGTGGCCGCTGCCGCACCTCGCGGGCGATCCGCCCGACATATTCGCCCATGATGCCCAGGCTGAGCAGGTTGAGCCCGCCAAGGCCCAGGACGGCAACCATCATCGAGGCATAGCCGGGCACGTCGACGCCGGTCGCCAGCGTATGCACGACCAGAAAACCGGCATAGGCAAAGGCGATGAGCGCGATCGCGCCACCGACATAGGACCAGATGCGCAGTGGCATGGTGGTCGATGCGGTGATGCCGTCCACGGCTAGGGACCAGAGCTTGCCCAGTCCCCATTTGCTGCGTCCGGTTTCCCGCCGCGCCCGGACATAATCGACCGTCGCGACCCGGAAGCCGATCCAGGAAAACAGGCCCTTGTTGAACCGGGCCTGTTCCCCCAATTGCTTGACGACATCGACGGCCTGCCGGTCAAGCAGGCGGAAATCACCGACATTTTCGGGGATGGGATAATCGGACAGGCGGTTGAGCAGCGCATAGAAGCCCCGCGCGCTCCAGCGCTTGAACCAGCTGTCGCTCGATCGATCGGCCCGCCGCGCATTGACCACCTGGGCACCAGCGAGCCAGAGGCGAACCATGTCGACGATCACTTCGGGCGGATCCTGCAGATCGACATCGATCGGGATGACCGCGTCTCCGACAGCATGGTCGATGCCGGCCGCCAGGGCGGCCTCCTTGCCGAAGTTGCGCGACAGCCGGACATAGCGCAGGTCCGGGTTGAACCGCGACAATATCTCCAGCACGTCACCGGTGCGGTCCGCGCTGCCATCATCGACGAACAGATATTCGGCGCGCGCGTCGGCGCCGATCAGGGACAGCGCCTCATCCACTGCAGGCCGCGCCGCATCAAGGAAAAGGGAGATGCCATCCTGTTCGTTGAAAACGGGAATGACGATGGACAAGGTTCGCATGGCACCGAAATCCTGAAAGCCTGCAATCCCTATCGGCGAGATTGGTTAATGTCGGGTAACCGTGCCCCGCCCTTCGCCCCGATCCGGCACGACGCCATCCTTGCCGGCGATCCGCGATCCTCAGAATGGGCGCCGGCGCATTAGCCATTTGTCAAAGTTTCCAGCTTATTCACCTTCTCCAGCCATGGTGAATCGGCCCATTTTGGGGTGGCTGGCCCGATCGCAGAATTCCGGCGGAGAGTTATGAGCGCATTTGGACGGAAAAATGGACCTGCCGGCATCAAGCCGGGTTTCGGCGTCGCCCGACCGATGCACAGCGGCGGCGCAGCGCGCGAGGAGGCCCCGCGCGGCGGCGAGCAGTTCCCGCCGCTCGATCTGGCCGCCCTGCCCGGCGAAATTCCGCTCGATCCGTTGTCGGCCCCGACCAGCCAGATGCAGCGCAATGCGGACGCCATGTCGCGCCTGTCGGAACGCGCCAATGCCGAACATGTCGCCGATGCCGGTCCGCAAGGGTTCGAGGCGTCGGTTCACAAGATCAAGGAACAGGTGCTTCCCCGCCTGCTCGAACGCGTCGATCCCGAAGCGGCCGCGACCCTCACCAAGGATGAACTGGCGGAGGAATTCCGGCCGATCATCATGGAAGTGCTGGCCGAGCTGAAGCTGACGCTCAACCGGCGCGAGCAGTTCGCGCTGGAAAAGGTGCTGGTCGACGAGCTTCTGGGCCTTGGCCCGCTCGAGGAATTGCTGGCCGACCCGGACATCAGCGATATCATGGTCAACGGTCCCGAGCAGACCTATGTCGAAAAGAAGGGCAAGCTCCAGATCGCGCCGATCAAGTTCCGCGATGAAGAGCATCTGTTCCAGATCGCACAGCGCATCGTGAACAAGGTCGGCCGCCGCGTCGACCAGACCACGCCGCTGGCCGACGCCCGCCTGCCCGACGGTTCGCGTGTCAACGTGATCGTGCCGCCGCTCAGCCTCAAGGGCACGGCCATCTCGATCCGTAAATTCTCGGCCAAGCCGATCACCATCGACATGCTCGCCCAATGGGGCGCGATGAACCAGAAGATGGCGACCGCACTCAAGATCGCCGGTGCCTGCCGTTTCAACATCGTCATTTCGGGCGGTACGGGTTCGGGCAAGACGACGATGCTCAATGCGCTGTCGAAGATGATCGATCCGGGCGAGCGCGTGCTGACCATCGAGGACGCGGCCGAACTGCGCCTGCAGCAGCCGCACTGGCTGCCGCTCGAAACCCGCCCGCCCAACCTGGAAGGCCAGGGCGCGATCACCATCGGTGATCTCGTCAAGAACGCGCTGCGTATGCGCCCGGACCGCATCATCCTGGGCGAAATTCGTGGTGCGGAATGTTTCGACCTGCTCGCCGCGATGAACACCGGCCATGACGGCTCCATGTGTACGCTGCACAGCAACAGCCCGCGCGAATGCCTGGGCCGTATGGAGAACATGATCCTGATGGGCGACATCAAGATCCCGAAGGAAGCCATTTCCAAGCAGATTGCCGACTCGGTCGACCTGATCGTCCAGGTGAAGCGCCTGCGCGACGGTTCGCGCCGCGTCACCAACGTCACCGAGGTGATCGGCATGGAAGGCGACGTCATCGTCACCCAGGAACTGTTCAAGTTCGAATATCATGACGAGGATGACAGCGGTAAGATCATCGGCGAATATCGCTCGATGGGCCTGCGCCCCTATACGCTCGACAAGGCCCGCATGTTCGGCTTCGATCAGCCTTTCCTCGAAGCCTGTCTCTGACCCTCAGGGAATAAAGGCTTCCGCTCCCGCGTAGACGGGGATGTGAATCCTCACATCCTCATCGCGGGAGCAGCCTTCCTTGTCCGTTCGATCCCTTTCGCGCCATGGCCTTGCCGCCATGGCGAGCGCCTTTCTGGGCGATGTCGCGCTGGCGTCCGACGCCTATCCCGACGTGCCCGAACCGATGATCTTCGACATGATGCGGCCGCTGGGCGCCAAGCGCGGCGAACTGGAGGTCAACACGCTGGCGACCGTTCCGCTGTCGGGCGATGACGACGCCGTCCATTGGGCGCCGGAAATCGAATATGCCTTTGCCGACGGCTTCGCGATCGAGGGCGAACTGCCCTTCGTCAACGGCCGGCTTGCTGAACTGAAGCTGGGTTTGCAGGCGAGTTTCGGCACCACCGGCGGCGGGCGCACCGGTCATGGCGTCCAATATCTCGGCATCTATGACCGCCGCGCCAAACAATATCGCAGCAGTTTCGCCTATATGGCGGCCCATCGCTACAACAACCGCTGGAGCAGCGTGACGATGGCAGGGCTTGCCGACGTCACGCTGTCGGGCGGCCATGGTCGCAATGGCGTGATCCTCAACCACTCAGCCTTCTATGACAGCCGCGAAGGGCAGGTCTTGGGGCTGGAGATCAATTATCAGGGCGGCAGCGAGGGCGGCCTGCTGCTGATGCCGCAATTGCACCAGCAACTGGGCGGCAATTTCGCCATGCAGGCAGGGCTTGGAGCGGAACGGCCGCGCGGCGATGTCTTCCGTCCCACCGCTGGCCTGCGCATCATTCGTCAATTTTAATTGCCCATCGATGGAATAGGCGCGATCCGACAAGCGTATGCGGGGCATGACGCTGCATTCCCCGCTCTCTTCCCTTCGCGCCCATATTCATGCCGCCCTGCCGGTCGCCACGGCGCCGACATCATCCCGGCCGCTGAAGATCGCGCTGTTTTCGGGCAATTATGATTGCGTGCGCGATGGCGCGAACCGGGCACTCAACCGCCTGGTCCGGCATATGCTGGACGAGCATAAGGCAGAGGTGCGCATCTATTCGCCGACCGCGCCGACGCCGGCCTTCGCCTCGGCCGGCGATGTCCGATCGGTGCGCTCGCTCTGCATCCCCGGTCGCCCGGAATATCGGCTCGCGATCGGCCTGACCCGTGCCGCCCGCGCCGATCTGGAGACGTTCCAGCCTGACATCGTGCATCTGTCCGCACCCGACCTGCTCGGCCGGCAGGCGCTGAACTGGGCGCGGCGCAACGCCGTGCCGACCGTCGCCAGCCTGCACACCCGGTTCGAGACCTATCTTGCTTATTATCGCCTCGGCTTCCTGCGCCCGAAGGTCGAGGCCTATCTCGATCGCTTCTATGGCGATTGCGACCGCATCCTCGCCCCGACCCCGCCGATTGCCGCGGACCTCGCCGCAATCCATGGCGCCGAGCGCATTGCCCTCTGGAGCCGGGGCGTCGATCGATCCGTCTTTCATCCGGCGATGCGAGATGAAAGCCTGCGCGCCCAGCTTGGCTATGCGCCCGACGATGTCGTGCCGCTCTTCTTCGGCCGGCTGGTCCGGGAAAAGGGACTCGATATCTTTGCCGACGCCATCATGGCGGCGCGCGCCAACGGCCTGTCGCTGCGCCCCCTGATCCTGGGCGATGGCCCGGCACGCGATGCCCTCGCCCGCCATCTGCCCAATGCCAGCTTTGCCGGCCATGTCGAAGGGGCACGTCTCGGCGCGCTGGTCGCCAGCGCCGACATCTTGGTCAATCCCAGCGTCACAGAAGCATTCGGCAACGTCAATCTGGAGGCGATGGCCAGCGGCCTTGCCGTCCTGTCGGCCGACGTCCCCAGCGCATCCGCGCTGATCGATAATGGCGTCAATGGACTGCTGGTCCCGCCGGGCGACGTTGGCGCCTATGCCCGCGGCCTGGCTTCCCTCGTCCGCGACACCGGCCTAAGGCGGCGGCTCGGCCGCGCGGCGGAGGCGACAGCAGGCGACTATCGCTGGGACCATGTCCTGGATTCGGTGGCGCGCGTCTATCGCGAACTGGCGGACGCCCCAATGGAATGATGTGGATGACGGGCAAGCGGACGGACATGGAAATGGAGGCGGACCTGCGCGCCATGCGCCGCTATGCCCGCGCCCTGTCGCGCGACCATGTCGTCGCCGACGATGTCGTGCAGGACGCCGTGATGCGCGCGATCGAACGGCGCGACCAGTTCCAGCCCGATCGCAGCCGCCGCCGCTGGCTGCTGGCCATCGTCCACAATGTCTTCATCTCGGCCAAGCGGCGCGAGGCTGCGGAAACACGCCGCAATCTGGCCTTTGCCCAGATCCAGGTCGATCATGCCGATCCCGAACAGGAGGTGCGCGCCGACCTGATGCAGGTCGCCCGCGCCTTTGCCGACCTGCCCGACCATCAGCGCGCCGTCATGCACCTGACCGTCGTCGAAGGGCTGAGCTATCAGGAAAGCGCCGACCTTCTGGGCATAGCGGTCGGCACGGTGATGTCGCGCCTTGCCCGCGCGCGGGCGACATTGCGACAGGACAGGGACAGGCAGCCGCGCGATCGGCTGCGCATCGTGGGAGGACAGGATGAGTGAGGATCCTTCGGAGATCGAACTGATGGCCTATGTCGACGGCCAGCTCGATCCCGGCCGGCGCTTTGCGGTGGAAACCCGCCTGTCGCGCCGGCCCGACCTCGCCGCGCAGGTGATGGGCGACCTCAGCGCCCGCACCGGGCTGCGCCTGTTGGCGCAGGACCGCGCGCCCCTGCCCGAAGCCATGGCGGCACAGGCGAGCGCGATCAGCCCGCCCGCCACGCGCCATCGTCGCTTTGCGATTGGCGCTGGCGGCGGCCTCGGCCTGCTGGCGGCAAGCTTCGTTGCCCTGCTCATGGTGCGCGACGGGCCGCCCGCCTATGTGGTCGATGCCGCAACCTCCCACCGCGTCGCCATGATCCGCGCCCGGATGCAGGGGCAGATCGAATCGCCCAGCTTCGACCCGCGCGAGATATTGGCCAGCACCCATATCGACATTCCCGGCCTGCCCGCCGACTGGCGCGTGACCGATGTCCAGCTCTTCCCCGGTGAACGCACGCCCGCGCTGCTGATCGCGCTGCGCACGCCCGAAGGGCGCGACCTGTCCATCTATGCCATGCACCGGCGCACCGACGCCCCAGAACGGCCGGATTCGGTGCGCGAGGGCGCCCAGTCGGTGGCCTATTGGCGGCGCGGCGACATGTCCTACGCGCTGACCGGCGAGGATGAACCGGCCGCGATCGACGCCACGGCGGAGTCGATCGCGGGCAGTTGGTCCTGACCAACCGGTCCATAAGCACCGGATTTCCTTGCCAGTGGGATGCGGGCACGGCACACCCTGCGCTCCAGATCCGTTGAGAGGTTGCCCATGTCCGCTTTTCCCCGCCGATCGATCGCGCTTGCCGCTGCCCTTGCCCTCCTGCCGCTGGGCGCGGCCGTCGCCCAGCATGCCGGCCATGGCGCCGATCCGGTGGCAGCCGCCATCGGCGCATCCAGCCGCACCCCGGCCAATGTCGCCCGCGACAAATATCGCCATCCGCAGGAAACGCTCGCCTTCTTTGGCGTGACGCCGACCCAGACGGTGGTGGAATGGGCGCCCAGCGGCGGCTGGTACACGGAAATCCTGGCGCCGCTGCTGCGCGACAAGGGCAGCTTCTACGCGCTGCAGCCGACCGGCCGCTATCTTGACGGCTACAAGAAGTTCCTGGCCGAAAAGCCGCAGGCCTATGACAAGGTGAAGCTGGTCGCCTATCCCGAGGAAGCCGCCAGCATCCCGGCCAACAGCGTCGACACCGTGCTGACCTTCCGCAATGTCCACAACATGGTCATGGGCGGCAGCGAGGATGCGACCTTCAAGGCCTTTTTCGCCATGCTCAAGCCCGGCGGCACACTGGGCATCGTCGACCATCGCCTGCCCGAAGATCGCGACACGGCGCTCGAAAAGAGCAGCGGCTATCTCAAGGTCTCGACCATCCGCCGCATCGCGGAAGGCGCGGGCTTCGAATATGTCGGCGCATCGGAAGTGAACGCCAATCCCAAGGACACGGCCGACTGGGAAAAGGGCGTCTGGACCCTGCCGCCCACGCTGCGTAACGGCGAAGTTGACAGGGCGAAGTATGTTGCGATCGGCGAAAGCGACCGCATGACGCTGAAATTCCGCAAGCCGCTCAAGTAAGAAACCCGACCCAGCCCGGTTGCGCCATCGCGTAACCGGGTTAAGGAAGCGGCGTGTCCAGCGCCGCCGCCCCGTCCCGCCCGCATCGCCCGCTCTTCGCCATCGGCCTGCGCCTGGTCGCGGTCATCTGTCTGGCGGTGATGTTCGTGACCGGCCGGGTTGCCGACGCCCATGGCGTCCATCTGGTCGAAACCCTCTTCTACCGTCAGGCGCTTGCCCTGCCCGTGGTCTTCGCCTGGCTGGCGATGAGCAGCGGCATCGGCGCCATCCGCACCCGGCGGATCAGCGTCCATGCAACCCGCATGGTCATCGGCCTCACCGGCATGGCGCTCAATTTCCTGTCCTATATCCTGTTGCCGCCGGCCGAGGCGACGACGATCGGCTTCACCATGCCGATCTTCGGCACGATCCTGTCGGCACTGATCCTGCGCGAGCCGACTGGTATCCATCGCTGGGCCGCGGTCCTGATCGGCTTTCTGGGCGTCCTCATCATGGTTCGGCCCGAAGGCGGCCATTTCCCGCCGATGGGCGTCGCCGTTGCCATCACCGCCGCGCTGGTGACGGCCAGCGTCAGCCTGGTGCTGCGGGAACTGGGCCGCACCGAAAGTGCCGGAGTCGTGGTCTTCTGGTTCACCGCCCTGTCGGTGCCGCCGCTCGGCATCGGCATGCTTTTTTATGGGCAGGCGCATGACGCGCAGACTTGGGGCCTGTTGCTGATGATCGGCCTGTTCGGCGGCATCGCGCAGCTTTGCCTCACCGCCGCGCTGCGCTGGGCGCCGGTGTCGGTGGTATTGCCGATGGATTATAGCTCGATCCTGTGGACCACCCTGCTGGGCTGGGCGATCTGGGGCGACTGGCCGATGTGGACCACCTGGATCGGCGCCGCACTGATCATCGCCAGCGGCCTCTATATCGCCTGGCGTGAACATCGCCACGCCAGGCGTATCGCGACGGGTTAGGCCAGCAGTTCCGCGTCCAGGCTGATATCAGCCTTCAGCAGTTTCGATACCGGGCATCCGGCCTTGGCCTTCGCCGCCAGTTCCTGGAAAGTCGCGTCGTCGGCGCCGGGGATCTTCGCCTTCAGCGTCAGCTTGCTCGCGGTGATGGCAAAGCCGCCCTCCTGCTGCTCCAGCGTGACGACCGCGCTCGTCTCCATCTTTTCCGCCGTCAGTCCGGCTTCGCCCAGGATCAGCGACAATGCCATGGTGAAGCAGGAGGCATGGGCCGCCGCGATCAGTTCTTCCGGATTGCTGCCCGGCATGCCCTCGAACCGGGTGGCGAAGCCATAGGGATAGGCGTCGAGCGCGCCGCTCTGGGTCGAGATCGTGCCCTTGCCGTCCTTGAGGCCGCCGCTCCAGGCCGCCGAACCGCTGCGATTGATCTTCATGCCGATGCTCCTTGCTGTGAAGCGGAGGAACCCCAGCGGTTCCCCATGGTTGCATCAGAATAGAATGTTTTTGCAGGAGAGTGACAATGGCCGAGATGATGAGCGCGCATCGCCATGACCTGATCGCGTCCGACCGGGTCGAGGGCACCGCCGTCTACAACCGCCAGGGCGACAGGCTTGGCAAGATATCCCATTTCATGGTCGACAAGCGCAGCGGCCATGTGCGCTATGCGCTGCTGTCCTTCGGCGGTTTCCTGGGCATGGGCAATGAACATTATCCCCTGCCCTGGTCGATGCTGGCCTATGATATGGACAAGGGCGGCTATGTGATCGAACTGGCCAAGGAGGTGCTGGAACAGGCGCCCCATTATCTGGACGAGGACCGGCCGGCCTTCGACGATGCCTATGGCCGCAACGTCTACCAATATTATGGGCTGATCTACCCCTGGTAGCTTTTCCCTGCCCGTTCAGGGGCTTGATGCGGGCGCGCGGCCATGGGGTCGACGCGCCCGTTTATCTGCCATTCAGGTTGCCCAGATTCTGACACATTTCGGCGCTCACCCATTGTCTACCAGATGAATAGTATTATTTTGGGAGGCTCAGAATATAGGACGAGGATAAGGATAATGGAGCGATTCGGACATTCGGGTGACGCGCGCCAGCCGGTCGTGCTGACCATCCCCGGCCTCAACAACAGCGGCCCGGATCATTGGCAGACATTGTGGGACAGCGGACGCGGCGATTGCCAGCGCGTCGACCTGGGCAGCTGGGCCAGCCCCAATCGCAATGCCTGGGTCACGCGGCTCGACGCTGCCATTCGTCAGGCGGATGGGCCGGTCATCCTGGCGGCGCACAGCCTGGGCTGCCTGGCCGTCGCCTGGTGGGGCGCCCTGCAAAGCCAGGCCTATGGCTGGCCGGTGACCGGCGCGCTGCTGGTCGCGCCGCCCGATTGCGACCGGATGGAAACGCCCGAGACGATCGGCGGATTCGGCCCGACGCCGCGCACGCCCCTGCCCTTCCCGTCGATTCTCGTCGCCAGTCGCAACGACCCCTATATCTTCTTCGAACGCGCCCACAGCATCGGCAAGAATTGGGGCAGCCAGTTCGTCGATGCCGGCCATAGCGGCCATATCAACGCGGATTCGGGGCTGGGCGCCTGGGGCTTTGGCCAGGCGCTGCTGGAACGGCTGATCGACAATGCGCAGGAACAGGCGTCCGCCGTGCGCCAGATGCGCCCGGCCATGCCGATGGCGCGGCTCGATCGCCCGTCCGACGGGCTGCGCATGACCAGCTGATATCGGCCCCAGACATCGCCGGGGCGCGACAAGAGAATCTTGCGCGCCCCTTATATTTGCTTTTTTGTCTACTAATGCAGTTGAGTTAAAACGCGGCCAGAGGGATGAACATGACCGAACATAGAACCATCGAACTTCGCCACAGCCGCGCCGAAGGCCAGCGCCCCGACATCATCGCCAGCATCGACAAGGTGCGCGACGTACTGGAAGGGCTGCGCTTCGGCTCCATCACATTGACCGTCCATGACGCCCGCGTCGTGCAGATCGACGTCACCGAAAAGACGCGCCTGACCGCCTGACCGATCAAGGGAGGGCAAGCGCATAGATCAGGGCATGTCGGGGATGGCATGCCGATGCGGCACTGGGGACGCCGCATCACCAGAAACGACCCCAGCACGGCTTTGACCGGACCACCGGAAACGCCGCGATCAAAACTCACCGGACCTCCGGAACCAAGGGGAAGAACATGATTGCGCGTTTTCTGTTGCTCGCCAGCGTGGCGAGCGCGTCATTTGTCACGCCTGCCGCCTTTGCGGCCGAAGCGGCCCAACCCGCTGCCGCCGATGACCAGCAGGCCAGCAGCCCGCGCGGCGACGTGATTGTCGTCACCGCCCGCCGCCGTCAGGAAACCGCGCAGGAAGTGCCCCTGGCCATTTCCGTGGTGAAGGGCGACAGCATCGAGGCGACCGGCAATTTCAACATCGTGAAGCTGCAGCAGCTCGCACCGACGCTGCAGGTCTACACCACCAATCCACGCAACACCTCGGTCAACATCCGCGGCCTTGGCGTGCCGTTCGGCCTCACCAGCGACGGCTTCGAACAGGGCGTCGGCATCTATGTCGACGATGTCTATAACAGCCGCGTCGCTGCCGCGACCTTCGACTTCCTCGACGTCAACCAGGTGGAAGTGCTGCGCGGTCCGCAAGGCACGCTCTATGGCAAGAACACCACGGCGGGCGCGATCAACATCACGACCAACCAGCCGACCTTCGACTTCGAGGGGCGCGCCGAACTGACGGTCGGCAACCTCAATTACAAGCAGGCGAAGGCCGCCATTTCCGGCCCGCTGACGGACACGATCGCCGCCCGCATCGCCGTCGCCGCCACCAGCCGCCGCGGCACGCTCTACAATGTGACCAGCCAGCGCTGGATCAACGAGCAGGACAATCTGGGCATTCGCGGCCAGTTGCTGTTCCAGCCGACCGAGGATTTCAGCCTCACCTTGTCGGGCGACTATAGCAAGCAGGATCCCGAATGCTGCGGCACCACCTTCGTGCGCGTCGGCAAGACCCAGCGTCCGCTCAATCGCCAATATGATGCGCTGGCCGCTGCCCAGGGCTATGTCGTGCCCAGCCGCAACCCCTATGACCGACTGACCGACCTCGATTCCAACCTCAATGCCGGCAACAAGATTGGCGGCGTGTCGGCCAAGATCAAATGGGATGTCGGCCCCGGCACGCTGACCTCGGTCACCGCCTGGCGCTTCTGGGACTGGAAGCCGGAAAATGACCGCGACTTCACCGGCCTGTCGATCGTCTCCAAGTCGCAGAACCCCTCGCAGCAGGACCAGTATAGCCAGGAATTCCGCTATAATTACGAAAGCAAGGACATCGACTTCGTCGTCGGCCTGTTCGGCTTCAAGCAGCGGATCGACACCCAGGGCACCGAACAGCAGGGCGAAGATGCGGCCCAGTGGAGCCTTGCCCCCTCGACCGACCCGACCAACCCCGCCAATATTCCGGCCACTCTGGCCGGCCTGACCGCCAGCAACACGCAATGGCTCAAGGCCGACAGCGCCGCCCTGTTCGGGCAGCTCAGCTGGAAGGTCACGGATGCCCTGACCATCCAGCCCGGCGTGCGCCTGAACTATGACAAGAAGTCCGGTTTCTACCAGCGTGTCGTCACCAATGCGCAGGGCCAGGCCATCAGCTGCACCACGGTTGCGGAGCCCGGCACCATCAAGGGGACGACGCAACAGTGCGGCGTCTATCAGCCGCAGGTCAGTTCCCCGTCCGACAGCGCCTGGAACTTCACCTATGACTTCAACGTCAATTACAAGATCGCGCCGGACGTGCTGGCCTATGCGACCTATGCGAAGAGCTTCAAGACGCTGGGCATCAACCAGAATGGCCTGCCGCTCAACGCCGACAACACGGTCAATTATGACGCCAGCACGGTGAAGCCGGAATCGGTCAATCATTATGAGATCGGCCTCAAGACCCAGTTCCTGGATCGCCGGGCGACCTTCAACCTCACCGCCTTCCGCACCGACATCAAGAATTTCCAGGCGACCGTGAATGGCGGCCAGTTCGGCACGGTGCGCGGCTATCTCGCCAATGCCGGCAAGGTGCGCTCGCAGGGGATCGAGGCGGATTTCAAGATCGTCGCCAGCGACCGCTTCACCGCCTATGCCAATGGCGCCTTCACCGACGCCAAGTACAAGAAGTTCGTCGACGCCCCCTGCCCGCCCGAATTGTCCGGCGGCACCTATCAGCCGTCGGGCGCCACCCCGGATTATTCGCAGCCCGGCGTCCCCGGCGCGCTCAGCCCGCGCCAGTGCGACATTTCGGGGCAGAACCTGCCCGGCGTGTCGAAATGGGCCTTCTCCTACGGCGCGGAATATAACATCCCGGTCACGCTGCTGGCGAAGGACGGGCAGCTTTATCTGGGCGTCGACGGCAATTACCGTTCGCACTGGAACAGCAATGCTTCGCCATCCATCTACACCGAAGTGAAGGGCTATGCCCTGACCAACGTCCGCGCCGGCTTCCGCGGCGAAGGCTTCGATGTGTTCGGCTGGGTGCGCAACGCCTTCGACGTCAACTATATCGAAAATCTTCAGGTCGCGCCGGGCAATACCGGCCTGATCGCCGGCCAGGTCGGCGATCCGCAGACCTGGGGCGGCACGATCAAATTCTCCTTCTGATCCGATCGGACACGGACAGGACGGCCGGCCGGCGCGTGCATCATGCCGCGCCGGCCGGTCCGGCATTTGCACGCCGCCCCGCGCTGGGCTAGACCGCGCCCCATGTCCACGACCTTCACGCTCGACACCGCGACCAGCCGCGCCAATCCCACGCCCGCGCCGATGAAGCGGCTGACCGTGCCCCAGATCCAGCGCCGCAAGTTCGAGGGCAAGACCGACGAGCCGCTGGTGATGCTGACCGCCTATACCGCGCGCCAGGCGCAACTGCTCGATCCGCATTGCGACATGCTGCTGGTCGGCGATTCGCTGGCGCAGGTCATCTATGGCCTGCCCTCCACCCTGCCGGTCACGCTCGACATGATGATCGCCCATGGCGCCGCCGTGGTGCGCGGCAGCTATCACAGCGTCGTCCTCGTCGACATGCCCTTCGGCTCCTATGAGGCATCGCCGCAGCAGGCCTTTGCCAGCGCCAGCCGGGTCATGGCCGAAACCGGCTGCGCCGGCGTCAAGCTGGAAGGCGGCGAGGCGATGGCGGAGACGATCCGCTTCCTGACCCAGCGCGGCATCCCGGTGATGGCCCATATCGGCCTGACGCCGCAGGCGGTGAATGCGCTGGGCGGTTATGGCGCGCGCGGCAAGAGCCAGGAGGAACATGCCAAGATCCTGGGCGACGCCAAGGCCGTGGCCGCTGCCGGCGCCTTCGGCATGGTGGTCGAAGGGGTGATGGAGGAACTGGCCGACATCATCACCACCAGCGTCGACATACCCGTGATCGGCATCGGCGCATCGGCCCGGTGCGATGGCCAGGTGCTGGTGGCGGAGGACATGCTGGGCATGTTCGAACGCACCGCCCGCTTCGTGAAACGCTACGCCAACCTTGCCGAAACGATCAGCCAGGCGGCAGAAAGCTATGCCGCAGAGGTGCGCAATCGCAGCTTTCCGGGCGATGATCAGGTCTATCGGCCGAAAAAGTGATTTGCGAGTCTCTGCCACGCCGCTAATGATCCCGCCTTCCGGCTGCCCCTACTGACCATTTTTCGGAGATTCCCGTGGCCCTGACGCCGCAAAACAGCGAAGCCTTCATGCGGGAGGTCGATGACGCCGTCCGCCAGGACCAGCTCCTGACCTTTTGGCAGCGTTATGGCCGCGCCCTGGCCGTCCTGCTGATCGTCGGCCTCGCCGCCTTTGGCGGCTGGCTCTACTGGCAGCATTACAGCAAGACCCAGTCGGAAGCCGTGTCCGAACAGATGGACAAGATGCTGGCGACTGCGGTCGGCGGCGGCACACCCGATGCCAAGGATGTCGATGCGCTGGCGAAGGCCAGCCAGCCCGGCTATCGCGCCTCCGCCCTGCTGGTGAAGGCCGGCCTCGCCGCGCGCAAGGGCGACAACAAGGCCGCGATCGAAGCCTATAAGGCAATGGCGGCGGACAGCTCGCTCGACCAGCCCTATCGCGACCTGGCCCTGATCCGTCAGACCACGATCGAATTCGATGCGCTCAAGCCGCAGCAGGTGGTCGACCGCCTCAAGCCCCTCGCCGTCGAGGGTGCGCCCTGGTTCGGCAGCGCCGGCGAACTGGTTGCCATCGCCTATATGAAGATGCGCAAGCCCGAACTGGCCGGCCCGATGTTCGCGGCCATGGCCAAGGATGAGAATGTGCCCCAGTCGATCCGTTCACGTGCGCGACAGATGGCGGGGCTATTGGGAATTGATGCGGTCGAAACGCCCGCCGAACCGGTACAGGGATAAGCAAGCGCATGGCTAAGCACAGCATCACGAAATTCGGCCCGATGGGCCGTACCCTGACCACCGTCGCCCTGGTTGCGATGCTGGCGGGCTGCGGCGTGGTCGGCGGCAAGAAGGGCGGCCCCAAGACCCCGGTGGTCGGCAACCGCACCTCGATCCTGTCCAACGAGCAGGGGATCGAAGTCGATCCGACCCTGGCCGACGTGCCCGTCGCCCTGCCCGAATCCTACGCCAATGACCAATGGTCGCAGCCCGGCGGCGATCCGTCCAAGGCGATGGGCCATCTGGCGCTGGGCGCATCGCCGCAGCAGGCCTGGACCGCATCGATCGAAGGCAGCACGCCCCAGGCGCGCCTGGCCTCCGCCCCCGTCGTGTCCGGCGGCAAGCTGTTCGTGATCGACGCCGGCGCCCATGTCATCGCGATGGATGCCAACACCGGCCAGAAGCTGTGGCAGACCAGCCTTCCGGCCGAAGGCAATGGCCGCGCCCTGTTCGGCGGCGGCGTCAGCGTCCTGGGCGACAAGCTATTCGCCAGCACCGGCGTCGGCGACGTCGTGTCGATGAATGTCGCCGATGGCTCGATCGGGTGGAAGGTCCATCCCGGCGGCCCGCTGCGCGGCGCCCCGACGCTGGAAAATGGCCATGTCTATGTGATGGCCCAGGACAACCAGATCTTCGCCCTCAACCAGAGCGACGGCGCGACCCAGTGGACCGACAGCGGCACGCTGCAGGTGACCGGCATTTTCGGCGTGGCCGCTCCGGCCGCTGCGCAGGGCACGGTGATCGCGGGCTATAGCTCGGGCGAAATCAACGCCTATCGCTATGAAAATGGCCGCACCCTGTGGGGCGATGCGCTCTCGCGCACCAGCATCTCCACCGCCGTCGCCTCGCTGACCGACATCGACGCCGATCCGGTGATCGACCGCGGCCGCGTCTTCGCGATCGGCCAGGGCGGCCGCATGGCCTCCTATGAACTCACCAGCGGCCAGCGCCTGTGGGAAATCAACATCGCCGGCATCTCCACCCCCTGGATCGCGGGTGAGTGGGTGTTTGCCGTCACCAGCGATGCCAAGCTGCTCTGCGTCGCCCGCGCGACCGGCAAGATCCGCTGGATCAGCCAGCTGCGCCGCTGGCAGAAGGAAAAGAAGAAGGACAAGGCGATCCGCTGGACCGGCCCGGTCCTTGCCGGTGGCCGCCTGATTCTGGTATCGACCCATGGTGATCTGAACTATGTCGATCCGGCGACCGGCACCATCCAGCAGGCAGTGGACATGAACAAGTCCATGTCGCTCTCGCCGGTGGTCGCCAACAACATGCTCTACATCCTTGCCGATGACGGCAAGCTGACGGCGCTGCGTTAAGGGCAGCGATAGAAAGGAAACGGGCCCACATCATGCTGCCCACAGTTGCCATTGTCGGGCGGCCCAATGTGGGCAAGTCCACCCTTTTCAACCGCCTGGTCGGCAAGAAGCTGGCGCTGGTCGATGACCAGCCCGGCGTCACCCGCGACCGGCGCGAGGGCGAGGCTCATCTTCTGGGCCTCGACTTCACCATCATCGACACCGCCGGCTATGAGGATGAGGATCCCCACAGCCTGCCCGGTCGCATGCGCATGCAGACCCAGGCCGCGGTCGAGAATTGCGACGTCGCCCTGTTCATGGTCGATGCCCGCGCCGGCATCACCCCGCTGGACGAGGAAATCGCCCGCTGGCTGCGCGAGGGCGATGCCCCGGTGATCCTGGTCGCCAACAAGGCCGAGGGCAAGGCGACCGAAGCCGGCGTCATGGAAGCCTTCATACTGGGCCTGGGCGAACCTATCCCCTTCTCCGCCGAACATGGCCAGGGTCTGGCCGACCTGTTCCAGGCGCTGCTCCCCTATCTCGAACGCGAGGATGGCGAGGAGCATGAGAAGGAATTTTACGAGGACGAGGAGAGCGCGCCGCTCAAGCTCGCCATCGTTGGCCGTCCCAATGCCGGCAAGTCGACTCTCATCAACCGGCTGCTTGGCGAAAACCGCCTGCTGACCGGACCGGAAGCCGGCATCACCCGCGACAGCATCGCCGTCGACTGGATGTGGACCAGCTATGAGGGCGAGGAACGCCCCGTCCGCCTGATCGACACCGCCGGCATGCGCAAGCGCGCCAAGGTGCAGGACAAGCTGGAAAAGCTGGCCGTTTCCGATGGCCTGAACGCCGTGAACTTCGCCGAAGTCGTGGTGCTGCTGCTCGACGCCACCCGCGGCCTGGAGGCGCAGGATCTGCGCATCGCCGACAAGGTGCTGGAGGAAGGCCGCGCCCTCATCGTCGCCCTCAACAAATGGGATACGGTGGAACATGGCTCGGCCCTCTATCAGGGCATCAAGCAGGCGCTGTTCGACGGCCTGGCGCAGGTCCGCGGCGTGCCGATCATGACCGTGTCGGCCGCCACCGGAAAGGGGCTCGATGACCTGATCAAGGTCGCGTTCGAAACCCGCACCGCCTGGTCGCAGCGCATTTCGACCGGCGTGCTCAACCGCTGGTTCGAAGCCGCGCTGGAGGCCAATCCGCCGCCGGCACCGGGTGGCAAGCGGATCAAGCTGCGCTACATCACCCAGAACAAGACGCGCCCGCCGACGTTCGTTCTGTTCGGTACGCGGCTCGACGAACTGCCCGAAAGCTATCGTCGCTATCTGGTGAACGGCATCCGCAAGGAACTGGGCTTCGGCGCCGTGCCGGTGCGCCTGACGCTGCGCAGCGCCAAGAACCCCTATGCCAAATGAGGCGGGCGGCCCCGATGCCGCCCCCTCTCATGTCGACGCCAGGGGCATGAAATGTCCCTGGCCCGTCCTGCGCGCCGCCCGAGCGATGCGTGACGCAGATCATGTGACGATCGATGCCGACGACGCTATCGCCCCGCGCGAACTGGCAGCGCTGGCGCAGCAGCATGGATGGCAATTTTCCGCCCTTTCCCCGCAGCGTTTCGCGCTCAGCAAGGTGCCGGCTTAACCGGCTGTTTACGCCCGCCGGTTAATCTCGCGAGCGTCAGGAAAGGAGTGCGCAGGTGCCCGAACACGCTACCGAGCTGGTGGACTGGAACGATTTTGCCCGGACCCGCACGGAGCTGGGTACGGCCTTCATGCGCATTC
This sequence comes from Sphingomonas sp. S-NIH.Pt3_0716, assembly GCF_003950715.1. NCBI lineage: Bacteria > Pseudomonadati > Pseudomonadota > Alphaproteobacteria > Sphingomonadales > Sphingomonadaceae > Sphingomonas > Sphingomonas sp. S-NIH.Pt3_0716. The sequence goes on from NZ_QLJK01000007.1 coordinate 80,368, forward strand.
TGGGCTATTTCCGCGAAGATGGTGAAAAGGCGATCGGCACCATCGAGCAGGCCTTTCGCGACCGCGATGCCGTCTCCCTCGTCCGTCCGGCTCATACGCTGAAGGGCGAATCGGCTCAGTTCGGCGCCCATCGGCTCAGTGCCATGGCCGAGGAGATCGAAATGGTCGCACGCCGCTGCGTCGAATTTCGCGAGAGCCCGGACGAACTGATCGAGACCGTGGTGGCGCTGCGCCCCTGCTTTACCGAGACCATGGCCCTGCTCGATCGCGACGCCAATCCGCTGGTCGCGCGCCGTCCCACCTTCGGCCGCCGCGTCGAACCGCAGGGCTTTGGTCGCGCCGGCTGATATTCGGTATTGAAATAAAACTGACCATGGCCCCATATGGCGGCCATGACCCGCTTCTCCGTCCTTGATCTCGTCCCTGTCCGCGAAGGCAGCGACGTGTCCGCCGCCCTTGCCGACGCTGCCGATCTGGCCGCCCATGTCGAAGCATTGGGCTATCACCGGCTCTGGGTGGCCGAACATCATGGCATGCCCGGCATCGCATCGGCCGCCACGGCCGTCGTGCTCGCCCATATCGGCCAGGCGACATCGTCCATCCGCATCGGCGCTGGCGGCATCATGCTGCCCAACCACGCGCCGCTGCTGATTGCCGAACAGTTCGGCACGCTCGACGCGCTGTTCCCCGGCCGCATCGACCTGGGCCTGGGCCGCGCGCCCGGTTCCGACCAGAAAGTGTCGCAGGCCATCCGCCGCAGCCTCAGCGGCGGAGCAGACCAGTTCCCTCGCGACGTGCTCGAACTCCAGGCCTATTTCGCCGGCGACGATCGGCTGGGCATTCAGGCCACGCCGGGCGAAGGCGCCAATGTGCCGCTCTGGATTCTCGGATCCAGCCTCTACGGCGCGCAACTGGCGGCCGCGCTCGGCCTGCCCTACGCCTTTGCCTCCCATTTCGCCCCGGCCGCGCTGGACGAGGCGCTGGCCATCTATCGCCGCGACTTCCGCCCTTCGGCCCAGCTTGACCGCCCCTATGCCATGGCCGGCTATAATATCTTCGCCGCCGATAGTGCGGCGGAGGCGGAACTGGTCGCCAGTTCGATGCAGCAGGCCTTCGTGCGGCTGCGCACCGGCCAGCCCGGCAAGCTGCAACCGCCGCTGGCAGGCTATTATGACAGCTTGCCAATGCAGGCGCGGGCGATGCTGTCCGATGTCCTGAGCGCCTCCAGCATCGGCACCCAGGCAGATGTCGAGCGCGACCTGGCCGCCTTCATCGATCGCACCGGCGTGGACGAGGTGATCATCGCTGCCCAGATCTTCGATCCGGCGGCGCGCAAGCGCAGCTATGAAATCGCCATGGCAGCGGCGCAGGCGATCGCCGCCCGCGAACTGGCCTGATGCCTCAGGTGGCGGCCAGCCGGCCGCCACTCATCAGCCCGGCCATGGTCGGCGACAGGCGCTGCATCAGGTTGCCGATCAGGATCACCACCGCCAGCACCAGGAAGGGCTGAGCGATCAGATAGAGCGGATAGAGCGGCGATCCGAGCGGACCAAACAATTGCCCCAGTAGCGGCCCGCCCAGCCAGATCAGGATCAGATGGGCGCAGAAGAGGAAGAAGGCATAGGGCTCGACCCGCATCAGCAGGCCCCGCGCCGGGCTTTCCGCCAGTGCCCAGGCCAAGCGCCAGAAGCAGAGCGATGCGGCCATGCGCACCGCCATGTCGAGGCACGCCAGGGCCAGCGGCGCCAGCCCCGCCCCGCCCTTGAGCGAGACATAGAGCTGGGCGCCCATCAGCAGGCCAAAGGGCAATGAAGCTGCCAGCATCGGCACCGCCGCGGCCCGGTCCGCCCAGCCCTCGCGCCGGGCCAATATGCCGATGGTGAAGAAGAAGAGGATCGACGGACGCATCAGCACCGGCGGCCCGAGCCCCGCAATCTGGCATGACAGCGCCGCCAGCGCGACCGCCATCAGCATCCAGTTGGGCAACCGCACCAGCAAGGGCGCGGCCACCATGCACAGGAACAGGTCGCGCAGGAACGGCATCTGGACATTGATGTCCGGATTGCGGTTGATGATGAACAATTCCTCGGCGATCCAGCCGCCCGACTGCGGTACCGGCGCCGACAGGCCCAGCAGCCAGGCCGCGCCCGACACGAGCAGGATCGCCACCGCATTCCACAACAGCATCGGCAGCAGGATCGTCCGCGCCTTGCGCCCGACATGATCGAGCCAGTTGCGCGTGCGCGCCGACCCGCCGACCAGCCAGCCGGAGATCAGGCCCAGCAGCGGCACCGCGCTACGGCCGAAAATCTCCATCAGCACCCAGCGCAACCCTTCCTGCGGGGAGCCACGCAGCAATTCCAGATCCTGGCCGTTCCGTCCGGTCCAGGCATGGACATAGACGACACCCAGAATGCAGATCACACGCGCAATCGCGATCGCGTCGGAACGGCGCGTCGCATTGGCCAAGACGATATCGGGCAAGCAAAAATCCTGATTGTGGCAGGTTTCCAATGCCCGAAACCGGCTCCTGTTCCCCGTCCCCCGCGACGGAGCGAGCCGGAAGCGGGATCATGGGACGCATCAGCGCGGATTTCCGCTCTCCATGGGCCGCTCCGCAAAGGGCATTTCGGCCCGTGGGTAATCCAATATTTACCTCCCCCCGATAGCAATCTGGTCGATTGCCGGACGCGTGCCGGCTGCGGGGGACAATAGAGGCTCATGACCCAGATGCCGGGCGCACATCAATTTTCGCACGACACGGGCGCTGCCGCATCGTCTGCCGGCCTGCACCAGGCGCTGGGCATGGTGTTCCAGATCGCCGGGTCGAGTTCCAAGATCCTGGTCGATCCCAACAGCCTCGCGGCGCTGGCCCATGATCCCGACACCTGCCTCGCCATGGCCGGCCAGGTCGGCAGCCAGGTGAAGATGCGTGTCGGCGAACGCTGGCTGATTGCCAATATCCGGTCGCTGATGCTCGACCGGCGCGATGGCGGGGCGATCATCGCCGATATCGATTTTCTGGGCGAAGGCGATGAGGAAAAGCTGACCGGCCGCATCTACGGCTTCCGGCGCGGCGTCACCCGCTATCCCACGCCCGGCACCGACATCTATCCGGTGTCCAGCTATGACATGCAGCAAATCTATGCCGCCGACGACCGGCCGCATGTCCAGATCGGTACTGTCTATCCCACGATGGACACGCGCGCCGCGCTCTATGTCGATTCGATGCTGGGCAAGCATTTTGCGCTGCTCGGCTCCACCGGCACCGGCAAGTCGACCAGCGCGGCGCTGATCCTGCACCGCATCTGCGACCTGTCGCCCCAGGGCCATATCGTCATGATCGACCCGCATGGCGAATATGGCGCGGCCTTCCAGCAGAATGGCGCAGTGTTCGACGTGAACAATCTCGCCCTGCCCTATTGGCTGATGAATTTCGAGGAACATTGCGAGGTGTTCGTCACCTCCGAAGGCGCAGAGCGCACCCAGGATTGCGACATCCTGGCCAAATGCCTGCTCGCCGCGCGGATGAAGAACCGTCTGGCCGAAAGCATCGGCCGCCTGACCGTGGATTCGCCCGTCCCCTATCTCCTGTCCGATCTCACCGCGATCCTGCAGAACGAGATGGGCAAGCTCGACAAAGGCACCGGATCGCTTCCCTATTTGCGCCTCAAGTCCAAGGTCGACGAGATCAAGGGCGACCCGCGCTATTCCTTCATGTTCTCCGGCATGCTGGTGGCCGATTCGATGCAGGCTTTCCTGGCCAAGGTCTTCCGCCTGCCCTCGGGCGGCAAGCCGATCTCGATCATCGACGTGTCCTCCATGCCCTCGGACATCACCTCGGTGGTGGTCTCGGTGCTGTCCCGGCTGGTGTTCGACTATGCGCTATGGGCACGCGACGAACCGCAACGGCCGATCCTGCTCGTTTGCGAGGAAGCCCATCGCTACATTCCCGCCAGCACCGCCGGCGGCGGCCAGGCGGTGCGCCGCATCCTGGAGCGGATCGCCAAGGAAGGCCGTAAATATGGCGTGTCGCTGGGCCTTATCACCCAGCGTCCGTCGGATCTGGCCGAGGGCGTGCTGTCGCAGTGCGGCACCATCATCTCGATGCGCCTCAACAACGACCGCGACCAGGCCTTCGTGAAGGCGGCGATGCCCGAAGGTGCGCGCGGCTTCCTCGATTCGATCCCAGCCCTGCGCAACCGCGAGGCCATCATCTGCGGCGAAGGTGTCGCCGTGCCGATCCGCGTCGCGCTCGACAATCTGGAAGAAGCGCGGCGCCCGGCTTCCGGCGATCCCAGCTTCACCCAGCTCTGGCGCCAGGCCGGCGGCGAGGACGACATCCTCACCCGCACCATCACCCGCTGGCGCAACCAGGGCCGCTGATCGGCGTATCGGCCTCAGCCGGTCGGCGCAATCCGGCCGGCCGGCTCGGTCTCGCTATGCACCGCCTCGCGGCATTCCTCTTCGTGCATCGGCACCATCAGCTTGGCCTTGCGCCAGCCGCCCTGCCAATAGACCAGAGCCGCGAGCGTCAGTGATACCGCCGATCCCACCGGGAAGCTCAGCCACAGCGCATCCGCGCCGATCCGGGGATAGGCGAGATAATAGAAGCCCAGCCGCACCGCGAAGAGGGTGAAGACCAGGATCAGCAGCGGCGCCACCACCACGCCATTGGCGCGCATCACCCCGAACAGGATCATGGTGCAGCCGAACAGCATGAAGCTCCAACTTGCGAGCAACTGCATGTTCCAGGCCGCATCGATCACCGCCTGGTTATGGCTCAGGAACAGCGCCAGCAGCGCTTCATGGAAGATCAGGATGACGACCACCATCGCGCCGGTGATCGCCAGCAGATAGGATATGCCATAGCCGGTGATCCGGCTGATCCGGTCCCACCGACCCGCGCCGATATTCTGCGCCGCCATGGCGCTGACCGCCGCGCCCATCGCCATCGCCGGCATCTGCAGATAGGTCCAGATCTGCTGCGCCGCGCCATAGGCGGCGGTCACCAGAAACCCCTCGCGATTGACCAGGCCGATCATCACCAGGCCGGACGTCGACATGACGATCATCTGCAGGCCCATCGGCAGGCCCTTGGTCGACAACACCCGCATCTCGTCCATCGCGGGCTTGAGATAGCCAAGCTCCGCGCCGCGAAGCCGCAACGGCAGATCCTTGGCATAGGTATAGATGACGAGCGCGATCAGGCTGACGAAGCCGGCCGCCGCCGTTGCCGCTGCCGAACCGCCAATGCCCATGGCCGGGATCGGCCCCAGCCCCAGGATCAGCACCGGATTGAGCACCAGGTCGATCGCCACCGACAGGATCATGAAGATCAGCGGCGTGCGCGCGTCGCCGGTGCCGCGCAGCCCCATCATCATCATGACGCTCAGCAACGAGGCCGGCATCGCGACGAAGATGACGCGCAAATAGGTCAGCGCCATATCAAATGCTTCGGGCGGGGTCGCCAGCAGATGGAGCAGCGCCGGCCCACCGAACCAGCCCGCCACCGCCACGCCCATGGCCAGCAGGAAGCAGAAGCCGACCGCCGAACCAAACGCCCGCCGCGCCGCGTCCATGTCGCGCGCGCCGACCGCCTGCGCGATCATCACCGTCGACGCCATGCCGAAGCCGAACACGACGGAGAACATCAGGAACATGATGATATTGGCGTTCGCCGTCGCGGCGAGCGCCTGCGGCCCCAGGAAGCGTCCGACCCAGATCGCGTTGATCGATCCGTTCAGCGACTGGAGGATATTGGACGCCAGCGTCGGGATGGCGAATGTCAGCAAGGTGGAGGCGATCGGCCCCTGTGTCAGGTCCCGCGCCCCTTGTGCCCCTGCTGCCATTCGCCCTTACCCCTTATCCCCGATTGCGGCGCAGGCTAGGCGGCTCAGCCCAGCCGGTCCAGTGCCGCCTTCAGCCTTTCCGCCTCGGCGGTCTTTTCGGCATGGTCCTCGCGCGCCTTGGCCACGGCCTCGGGCTTGGCCTTCTCGACAAAGGCCGGGTTGGACAGGCGACCGCCCAGCGAATCCCGTTCCTTGGCCGCCGCTGCCAGCGCCTTTTCGAGGCGGGTCTTTTCCGCCGCAATGTCGATCACGCCTTCCAGCGGCAGGATGAAGGTCGCCTCGTCGACGACGATCTGCGCCGCGCCGCCGGCGACATCCTCGCCAAAGGCCAGACTCTCGATCCGGCCCAGACGCGCCAGCGCCGCGCCTTGGCGATCCAGGCGGCCACGGGTTGCGTCCGCCGCATCGCGCACGACCATGCGCAGCTTGGCGCCCGGCGGCACGTTGAGTTCGGTCCGCGCGGTGCGGATCGCGCTCACCAGACGGATCAGCCAGTCGATCTCGCCCTGCGCGTCGGTGTCGACCTCATAGAGGGCGACCGGCCACTCGGCCACGATCAGTTCCTGCGCGCGCTCGCCGGTCAGCTGCCACAGCTCTTCGGTGATGAAGGGCATGAAGGGGTGCAGCATGACCAGAATCTGGTCGAACGCCCAGCCAGCGACCGCCTTCGTCTCCTCATCCATCGAACCCTTGGTGAGTTCGATATACCAGTCACAGAACTGGTCCCAGACGAAGTGATAGATGGCGTTGGCGCCCGCGTCGAAGCGCAGTTCGGCCATGGCGGTGTCGATCGCCTGCACCGTCGCCACCGTTTCGGCGATGATCCAGCGGTTGACCGGCAGCGTCGCATGCGGCGCTTCGCGGCTGGTCGAGGCGGTGACGCCATTGGCCTGCAGGAAGCGCGCCGCGTTCCACAGCTTGGTCGCGAAGTTGCGATAACCCTCGACCCGCTTCTCATCCATCTTCACGTCGCGGCCCTGGCTTTCCATCGCCGCCATGAAGAAGCGCAGCGCATCCGCGCCGAACTTGTCGATCAGGCCCAGCGGATCGACCACATTGCCTTTGGACTTGGACATTTTCTGGCCGTCGGCGGCGCGCACCAGACCATGGAGATAGAGCTTCTTCCACGGCACATCGCCCATGAATTCCATGCCCTGCATCGCCATGCGCGCATCCCAGAAGAACAGGATGTCGAAGCCAGAGATCAGCAGGTCATTGGGATAATGGCGGCTGAGCGTCTCGCTCTGTTCCGGCCAGCCCAGCGTGCCGAACGGCCACAAGGCGGACGAGAACCAGGTGTCGAGGACATCGGGATCGCGGACCAGCCTCTTGTTGCCGGCCTGCGACTGCGCCTCTTCCTCGGTTTCGGCGACATAGGCATTGCCTTCGTCATCGAACCAGGCCGGGATCTGGTGGCCCCACCAGAGCTGGCGCGACACGCACCAGGGCTGGATATTCTCCATCCAGTTGAAGAAGGTCTTTTCCCAGCTCTTGGGGACGATTTCGATCCGGCCGTCGCGCACTGCCTGCATCGGCGCCACCGCCAGCTTGCCGGCGTCGACATACCATTGATCGGTCAGCCAGGGCTCGATCACCACGCCAGAACGGTCGCCATAGGGGGTCTGGATCGTGCGCGGCTCGAAATCGGCGGCGACCTCCTCACCTTCCTTGTTCTTCGTGACATGCGGCACCAGCAGGCCCAGCGCCTTCATCTCGGCGACGACGATCTCGCGCGCGCCGTCCACGCCGTCCTTCTTGAAGCGGTGCAGCCCCAGGAAGCGATCGGGGATCAGGCCGTCGGCGGTCTGCACGACATTGGCGTCAGCATCGAACATGTTGAGCATGTCCGCGGCCTTCATGCCCGCGCGCTTGCCGACCTCGAAATCGTTGAAGTCATGGCCCGGCGTGATCTTGACCGCGCCCGAACCCAGTTCCGGATCGGCATGTTCGTCGGCAACGATCTTGAAACGGCGGCCGGTGATCGGCTGGAGAATCTCCTTGCCGATAACCGCCTGATAGCGGGCATCCTCGGGATGCACGGCGATCGCCATGTCAGCCAGCATGGTTTCCGGGCGGGTGGTGGCGACGACGATATGGTCGCTGCCATCGGCCAGGGTCACGCCGTCGGCCAGCGGATAGCGGAAGCGCCAGAAGCCGCCTTGCGTTTCCTTGGTCTCGACCTCCAGGTCGGAAATGGCCGAGCGGAAATGCGGGTCCCAGTTGACCAGACGCTTGTCGCGATAGAGCAGGCCGCGCTGGTGCAGTTCCACGAACACCTTGATGACGGCCTTGGAAAAGCCCTCGTCCATGGTGAAGCGTTCATTGGCCCAGTCCATCGAACAGCCCAGGCGGCGCAGCTGGCTGGTGATCGCGCCGCCGCTTTCCGCCTTCCATTCCCACACCTTGGCGACGAAATCGTCGCGGCTGAAATCGGTGCGCTTCTGCCCGGCCGCGTTCAGCTGCCGCTCGACCACCATCTGGGTCGCGATGCCGGCATGGTCGGTGCCGACTACCCACAAAGCATCCTTGCCGCGCAGCCGCTCATAGCGCACGACGATGTCCTGCAGCGTATTGTCGAGCGCATGGCCGACATGCAGGCTGCCGGTCACGTTCGGCGGCGGATTGACGATGGTGAAGGGTTCCGCGCCCGGACGGTCCGGACGGAACAGGCCATTGGCCTCCCAATGCTGGTACCAGCGGGTCTCGATGGCGGCGGGGTCAAAGGTTTTGGGCAGTTCGGTCATGATCGCGCTTTAACGCCTGCCGCACGACACGCAAGGCATGGCGCGCGTCAGATCAGGCTATCCATGACTTCGGACGGCAGGCCAGCGCGGATCGTGATGCTACCATCCCCCTTTCGGGCGACCAGTTGCGGTTCGCTCAGGCTATTGTCGAACACCCAGGCCCGATCCGCCTGGTCGAAGAACCAGCGCAGTTGCGCAAAGGATCTTATGCGCCGCGCCGCCACCTTGTCGGCCGGCACATCATGCCCGCCCTTCGCCACGCGATAGGCGATCCGCTCCAGCTGGCGCTCCACCGAATCCAGATAGACATAGATCAGCCGTATCTCGAAGCCGCGCGCCCGCGCCTTCTCCACCAATCGCCGATATTTGGGACTGGACAGCACGGTCTCCACGCCGATGGTCTGATGCACGTCGATCGACGCATCCAGCCAGGCCTCGATCCGCTGCACGGCCGCCAGATTGGCGGCGTCCTGCGCCAGCCCCTCACTTTCCCGCAACCGGGCGGTCAGCAGGTCGGGATTGATGATCCAGACCGAACCATCAAATTCGGCCACGTCGCTGCGACCATAGGCCGAGCTTTTGCCACAGCCATTGGGGCCCGCGACGATCCACAGGCGCGGCCGCGCATGGCCCTTGCCGATCAAATCTTGTCCCTGATCGCCTTATTCTCTTCCCGCGCCTTGCGAACGCTGGCGCGGAAGGAGGCGAGGAATTCGGCCTCGAACTGCGGGCTGTCGGCATCGACCACCCGCAGCTTCACGGCCTTGCCGTCCTTGTGGACGGTCCGGTATCTGGGCTTGCCCGGCTTGCCGAGGTCGATGGGACCATCGACGATATCGACCTTCATCTTTGCCATGGGGCCAATATAGCAGGCCGGGCCAGGCCCTTAAAGGCTCATTTCCCCTTGGTCGCGCCGGTCCACTGGTCCAGCCAGCCCAGCGCCTCATCATACCATTGCAGCGAGTTCTTGGGCTTCAGCACCCAGTGATTCTCGTCCGGGAAGACGACCAGGCGCGACGGGATCTCGCGCCGCTGCAACGCGGTGAAGGCAGCCAGCCCCTGGGTGTAGGGAATGCGGAAATCCTTCTCGCCGGTCACGACCAGCATCGGCGTCTTCCACTGGGCGACATGATTGACCGGGTTCCATTTCTCGAACTCTTCGGGCTTCTCATAATAGGGGCCGCCATGCTCCCATTCGTCGAACCACAGTTCCTCGGTCTCATAAGCCATGGCGCGGGCGTCGAACACGCCGTCATGCTGGACGATGCACTTGAAGCCGTCGGCCCACTGTCCTTCGATCCAGTTCATCATATAGCCGCCATAGCTGGCGCCGAGCGCGCAAGCGTTCTTGGCATCGACATTGGCATCCTTCGCCGCAGCGGCCGCGAGGCCCAGCTTCAGATCTTCCAGCGGCTTGCCACCCCAGTCCTTGTTGATCGCATCGGTGAAGGCCTGGCCATAACCGGTCGAACCATGGAAATCGACGATCACCGCAGCATAGCCATGGGCGGCGAACGCCTTGGGGTTCCAGCGATAGGACCAGCTGTCGTTGAAGCTGCCCTGCGGCCCACCATGCACCAGGAAGGCGACCGGCAGCTTGCCCTTGGCAGCCATGGGCTTGACGATCTGTCCCCAGACCGTGTCGCCATTGGCACCCTTGAAGCTGAAGCGCTGGACCGACACGTCATCCACCCCGGCCAGCTTTTGCGCGTTGACATTCGTCAGGCGCACCGGCTTGCCTTTCGCCGGCATCTTCCAGAAATCGGCCGGCGACTGGATGCTGTCCAGCGCATAGACGAAACCGCCATCGGGCAGCGGCACGACGCTACCGGCATGGCCCTTTTCGGTGAGGCGCGTCACCTTGCCCGATGCGGCATCGACCCGGAACACCGGATTGTCGAGCACGTCATTGGCGGTGACCAGCAGCCCCTTGCCATTGGCTTCCCAGGCGATCGAGCCGATCGAGCGATCCCAGCCCTGCGTCAGCGCGCGCGTCTCGCCGGTGGCGATGTTGCGCAGCATCAGGACCAGCCGATCAGCCTCATAACCGGGCCGCTTCATCGCGGCATAGGCCAGCCACTTGCCATCGGACGACACCACGGGCATCGTGTCGGTCGCATCATTGGCGTCGGTCAGGTTGACCGGCTTGGCGCTGCCGTCGGCCGGCACGCTGAAGATGTCGAGGTTGGTCGACAGCGGCTCGATCCGCCCGGCCTCGCGCAGGGTGAAGAACAGCGTCTTGCCATCCGCGCTCCAGGCCAGTTCCTCCGCTCCGCCGAACGGCTTGGACGGGCTGTCGCCGACCAGACCGCCCATCACCGACACCGCCTTGCCGCCCGCGACCGGCATGACGAAAATCTGCGAACGCTGGCCGTCGCTCCACGTATCCCAGTGGCGCACGAACAGCTGGTCATAGACCCGGCCACTGCCCGCGCTCGGCGGAGTCGGCGCCTTCACATCGTCGATCGTGCGCGCACCGACCGGCCGGTCGGCCCACAGCGCCACCTTGTCACCCTGGGGGTTCAGCAGGAAACCGGAAATGCCGCCGGGCGCCTTGCTGATCTGCACCGGCTGACCACCCGCGATCGGCGCGCGCCACAGCTGATCGTCGCCGCTGGCGTTGGAGACATAATAAAGCGCGCTGCCATCAGCCGAAAAGACCGGCGATGCCTCATTCTTGTCGGGCACCGACGCGATCAGCCGGGGCGCCTGCCCCGCCTTGTCGATCGCCAGCAGATACAGGTCGGTGCGGCCGCGATTATTGGCGAGATCCGTGCTGCGCAGTTGATAGGCCATCCACTTGCCGTCCGGCGACACCGTCGGCGACGACACCCGGTCCAGCGACACCATGTCATTGGGCGTGAAGGGACGGGCAGCCGCCGGCGCCACCAGCGCAGACGACAGCATCGGCGACAGGGCCAGTGCGCCAAGGCCGGCAAGCAGGATATGTTTCATGGAAAAATCACCCTCGGATCGAAAACACGGCGTGCCGGCGCATGCGATGCACGGCCGGGCGCGTCGATGAGATGATCCGTGGTCTAGGCGTGCCTTACGCCCCCGGCAAGAGGCCGGCGCGCGATCGCCGGCCTGTCGGCCTCAGCGGCCGGTGATGCGGGAGATTTCCTTGGCGACCATGTCCTCGACCAGCGCGGGCAGGCGCGCGTCGAGCCATTCCTTAAGCATCGGCCGCAGCATCGAGCGAACCAGAGCCTCCAGCGTATTGTCCTCGCCCTCGCGCGGGCTGACCAGCATGGTGGACAGGGCCGAGAGCGAATGACGCGCGGCCACTTCACTTTCCACCGACAGGATCGAGTCGCCGTCCGATTCGGACGGGGCCACGGCCTTCACGGCGCGGGTCGACTTGGGCGCGGGCATCACTTCCTCCACCGGAATCTCGTCGGTCAGTTCCAGCACTTCCTCGACCTCAGCCGACATCACCGCATGGGACGCGGCGCTCAGGTCGATCGGGGTCTTCTGGCGGCGCTGCGGCGCGGCCTGAACGGCGTCCTCGCCCTCTTCGGCGATGATCCGCTTGATGGACGAGAGTATCTCTTCCATCGAGGGTTCCTTGGTCATGTCACCCATGGATAATTCCCGTCCAAATTTCATTCCGCACCTATTCCGCCAAGATTACCTGTTCAGGTTAACAAGCGGTTAAGGCTGCGCGGCATCGACTTTGGCGTTTTGAGCCGGCGTGTCAACGGTACGTGTCGAAACCGCCTGGGGCTTGCCGTCATAGTCCCAGTCGAACCACTTGCCCTCGACCCGGTCATAATTGACCATCGGGTCATAGAGGGTGCCGCTTTCCAGGCCCAGATCGTCAGCCTCGGCATGGCCCATCGCGGCCAGCAGGGTGAAGCCGGCGACATAGGCATTGCGGCGCGCGGTCACCAGTTCGACCTTGGCGTTGAGCGATTCCTGCTCGGCATTGAGGATGTCGAGGATGGTGCGGCTGCCGACCGAGTTTTCCGCCCGCACACCTTCCAGCGACAGTTCGGCGGCATCGACCGCCTTCTGGCTCGACTGGATCGTGCGCAGCGACGCCTGCAACGCGGCATAGGCGGCACGCGCCTGCGAGATCACGCCGCGCTCGACCTCGATCTGCCGCTCGATCGCCTGCGACTCGAGCGCCTGGTTCTGGCGCACCTGTGCGGCCGGGCGACCGCCCTGGTAGAAGGGAATGGTCAGGGTCGCACCGACGGCCGCCTGCTTGTTGGCCGCAATGTCCTTGTCCATATAGTCGGTATAGCTGCCCTGGCTGAAACCGCTCAGGGTCGGCAGCGTGGCGCCCTTGGCCGCCTTCACGTCATAACGCGCCGCCTCACGCGACTTCTGCGCAGCCAGGATATCGGGATTATCGGCCAGCGCGACGCGCACGGCGCTGTCGGGATCGGCCGGCAGGCCCGGCAGAGCGGGCGGCGATTCCAGATCGACCGGCGCCTCGCCGACCATCGCGATATAATTTTCGCGGCTGGTGATCAGGTTGGATTCGGCGCGCTGCAGGTCGGAGCGGGCCAGTTCCAGACGCGATTCGGACTGGGCGACGTCGGTGCGAGTGACATCGCCGACCTCGAACCGGTCGTTGGTCGCCTGGAGATTGACCTCCAGCACCTTCACATTCGCGGCATTGAGCGACACCAGCGCGATATCGCGGATCACATCCATATAGGCGGCGACCGTCTGCGAGAACACGCTCGCCTCGGTCCCGCGCAGATTCGCCTGGCCCGATTCGACGCGCGTTTCCGCCGCCTTCACGCTGTTGCGCACGGTGCCGCCGGAATAGATGGGCACATCGATGCTGCCGCTGGCGCTGGCGGACCGATGCGGCGCCAGGAAGCTGTTCGACGGGCGGATGACCAGTTCCTGGAACTGGAGCTGCGAATTGGCCGTGGGCCGCCCCGCTGCCTTCTGGATCGGGACATTCTCGTCCGTCGCCCGCTGACCGGCGCGTGCGCCGGTCAGGGTCGGGTTGGTGCGATAGGCCTTGGCCAGCGCGCCCTGCAGGGTTTCGGCATGCGCCACCCCTGCCATGGAGGAGGATAGCAACAGCAAGGCTGTAGCGGCTTGGCGCCGAAGGGTCATACGCTTTGCTGTCATCTATCCTGTCTCAAAAAACGAACTGCTCCGGCGCGGCGAAACCGGGAAGCACGACCATTTCCATGTCGGTAAGGCTGGCGAGACCCAGCACGCCCGCCACCGCGCGGCCGCTGCACAGGCGAGCGACACCGCGTTCGACGACGCCCGTCACCACCCGTCCCCCATCGACTAGCTGCTGGACGAGCGCAGCGGGGACTTCCTCCACCGCGCCGTCAATGAAAAGAACATCATAGGGCGCACCGGCCGATGCGCCGGCGGCCAGCGGGCCGCGCACCACGGTCACGCCGGGCACTGCGATCTCCGCACCACCCTCGACCTCCACTGCCGTCACCTGCGCACCCAGCTCGGCGAGCAGCGCCGCGCTGTAACCGGTCGCGGCGCCGATCAGCAGCACCTTCTCGCCGGCCTGGACATCGGCTTCCTTGAGCAGACGGCCAGTGACCAGCGGCGGGTTCAGCGCACGGTCGCCGTCCAGCGGGATCGGGCGATCGACATAGGTCATGGCCCGACGCTCGGCGGGGACATAGTCCTCGCGCGGCACCTTCGCCATCACGGCGATCACGCGCTGATCGTCCACGGCGCTGGTGCGCAGCTGGCTCTCGACCATGGCGGTCCGCATCGAAGAAAAGTTCTGCTCGGTCACGATAGTTCCTCGCTTGGCACAACTGTATTGGCAATGCAATACACTTAGGGGATTACCGGACCTCTAAATCAGCATTTCCCCCGCGCCAAGCGGCTTTCCACGATGGAGAGCGAGATTCTTGGGATTGTTCGCCTTCCCGCGCTTGACTTTGCGATCAAAGGCGGACATTTGCCGCCTCCACCGCACGGAAGGCCCGATGGCGGAGTGGTGACGCAGAGGACTGCAAATCCTTGCACGCCGGTTCGATTCCGGCTCGGGCCTCCATTTTCCAGATAGATCCGATCCCTGCCGACTCAAGGCACCAGCCCTGCTCAGGCTGTGTTGCGACGCATCGCCTGCCGCCAACGCCAATAGCCCAATACTGCCAGTCCGATCATCGCGGCATAAAGGCCGGCCGTCAGCCACAATCCCTTGAACATGAACATGCCGACATAGAAAATGTCGACCGCGATCCACAGCAGCCAGCTCGCCGCATGGCGCCGCGCCGTCCAATATTGGGCGACCAGGCTGAAACTGCTCAGCGCCGAATCCATCCAGGGCAGCGCCGCATCGGTATAATGATGGGTGAACCAGCCGATCGCGCCGGCACAGAGTGCGCCCAGCGCCAGCCCCTTGGCGGCCCGCATCGGTGGCAGCGGCACCACCCTTACCTCGCCCTCGTCCCGCTTGCCCCGCGCCCAGCCGATCCAGCCATAGATGATGGCGATGCCGAACAGCCCCTGCAGCACCATGTCGGCATAGAGGCGCACGTCCAGGAACAGCTTGGCATACAGGGCGCAGGCCATCAGGTTGATCGGCCAGCACAGCAAATGCCGCCGCGCCGTCAGCCAGATGCCGAGGAAGCTGATGATGACAGCGACGATCTCCAGCATCGACATCAGGCCGCCACCCCCTCACGGAGTCGCGCCAGAAAGTCCTGCCCCTCGCCAGACAGGAACCAGTCGGCATGGCCCACCAGATAGGCTTGCCAGGCCAGCATGGCCCCTTCGCGATCGGCCAATATGCCGAAGAAATAGTCGATCTCGGTCAGGGCGAACTCGACATGGACCAGCGGCAGCAGGCGCAGCAGCGTATCGATCTCGCCAGGCCCCAGCGGCAGGACGCTGCGATAGCCCGCCAGCAAGGCCAGTGCCCCATCCATATCCGCCGGCTCAGCCAGTCGCCCCTGCTCCAGCGCCAGCCAGGGAATCGCCGTCCGTTCGATCGCGGTGGCCAGGTCATGCAGGGCGCAGCTGCGGGTCGACAGGCCGAAATCGAAGATGCTGCTGACCGCGCCTTCCGCCGACCAGAGCAGGTTGGAGGGGTGCCAGTCATTATGGGTCCAGAGCGCAGGCTGCTCTGCGAGCCGCGGCGCCAGCCCCTCCCCCAATGCCGCCAACAGCCGCGCCAGTTCCGACCGCCAGGGCATGTCCGCCAGGAAGGCCGCCACCGCCGGCCGCGCCGCGACATAGGCGTCCGCTGCGGCCAGTGGATCAACGGCAGGCAATATGGTGAAGCTCGACACCAGCGGATGCCGCCCGCGTGCCGGCGCGGCGAAACCGGCCGCCGCCCGATGCAGTTGCGCCAGCGCGACGCCGGCCGCAAAGGCGTGATCGGGCGACAGGAAGGGCGTCCAGGACTGGCGATCGCGATAGAGATCGATACCCGGCGCCTGGCGATGCAGTTCGTAACTCCATTCGCCCAGCGCCATCGCGCCGGCGCCATCGGCGGCGCGCAGCACATCGGGCACCGCCAGTCCGGCACCGCGCAGATGCGCCATATAGCCATGCTCCTCGGCCAGCGCCGCCGGCGTCCGCAAGCGCTGGTGATGCCGCTTCAGGAACAGCGGGCCGCGATCCGTCTCGACCAGCGCCGCCGCCGAAAAGGGGCGCGGCGAATGCCAGGCCAGCGCCGCCAGCCGGCCAGCGTCGGGAAAATGGGCCAGCACCGCCGCCGCCTCGTCCACCGTGATCGCCGGCCAGGCCGGCGCCTCCAGCGCCAGCCCCATGCCATGGACCAGATGCGGGGCGGCGGCGCTCATCGTCAGAAGGCGCGCGACAGCGTCGCCACCACGGCGCGCCCGCTGCCGACATGATAGGTCGGCGCCGAACCGGCGATCAGCGTGCCGTTGCGCCCGACCGTGTCCTGCGCGTTGGTGCTGATCGCATAGACGCCCGACAGGACGCGCGGATTGGTCACGTTGATCGCGTTGATGCGCAGGTCCATCACCTGCGCGTCGATCAGCCCGGCCAGATGCACGCCGACCGACAGGTCCAGCGTGGCATAGCCCTTGATGCTCTCGTCATTCATGAAGGTCGCATATTGGCGGCCGACATATTTGAGCGCGCTGCTGCCGAACAGCCGGCCATCATCATAGGTGCTGCCCAGCGCGAACTGGAAGCTGGGGGCCGATACCGCCCGCTTGCCCCTGGTCGGCAGATAATCGCCGTTGATCGCCAGATCGTCGTTCAGCCGCGTGTGCAGATATTCGGCCGAGGCATAGATGCTCATCCCCTTGGCCGGGCGATAGTCGATCTCGCCATCCAGGCCATAGCTGCTCTGGCTGCCGGCGTTGATGGTCGAATTGACCAGCGCGCCGCCGCTGTCGATCACCGTCGCCACCTGGCGGTTGCGGAAATGATAATGGAAACCGGTCAGCGAGAAGGACAGGCTGGGGCCGATATAGCGATAGCCCAGTTCCTGCGAGATCGAATATTCGTTCTTCAGGCCGTCGGTGCCCTGGCTCACCAGTTCTCCGCCATAATAGCTGTTGTAGAGCGCGAACTCGTTGGGCGTGCGGAAATTGGTGGTGATGTTGGCGAACAGCTGCTGCCGGTCGTCCAGCTGATAATGGATCGCCGCCCGCGGTAGCGCGGCAAAGCTGTCGATCCGCACCGTCGATTGCGGGCCGGGCAGATAATTGCGGCCGTTGCGCAGCAGGTTGACGCCCTTGAAACCAATGTCGATGCCCAGCTTGGGCGTCACCGCGATGCTGTCAGCCAGGAAGAAGCCCTTGGTGACCGTCTCCGTGCGCTGATTTTCATAGGCGAGCAGCCGCCCGTCGGCGGTGCGGATCGCCTTGTCCTGATAGCCCCACTGGTCGACCGGCCGGCCATCGGCATCGATCGACGTATAGGATTGCGTCACCCGGTCGGTGCCATAGTCGAACCAGAGGCCAGCCACGATCCGATGCGCGCCGGCCTGCAGCGTCAGCTTGCTGACGTCGCCGACGCGGAACTGCTTGCCGGTCCAGTTGCCCAGCACCGTTGCGACGCCATCGACCGCACCGGGCAGGTCGATCGGCTGGGTCAGTTCCTCGGTGCCCAGATAATTGCCGGTGGTGGCGAGCTGCGTGCCATAGGGCGAATTGCCATGCCCCATCTGCAGATAGGCGCTGCTGTCGAAGCTCAGCGTGTCACTCAGCTTCAGGTGGACGGGCGCCGCGACATAGAAATTGCGGAACGGCGCGCGATAGAGGCGCCAGTAGTTGGTGTTCCCCTCGCTATAGGTCTCGTCGAAATTATAGCCGCGGCCAGAGGCTTCCCAATCCGTCTTGCTGGGGCTGGGATAGGTCGATGTCTTGGCGTCGTTGAAGGAAAAGGCGATGCTCGCCCGGTTGCCATCGCCCCATTCGTTCAGCAGCTTGGCATCGATATGCTGGCGCTGATCATGGCCCGCCCCGCGCCAGTTGTCGGCACGGTTGTTGGAATAGGAAATGAAGGCCTTCAGCCCGGTCGATCCGATCCGTCCCGTGTCGATCCGCGCAAAGACGCGCCGCTCGTCATAGGAACCGACCGACAGGTTGACGAGGCCGCCCGCCTCCGCCCTGGGATCATCCAGCGTCAGCGACAACAGGCCACCGGCGGCCGCGACCACGGGCGAGTCAATGTCTGCCGCGCCCTGCGCCAGCATCACCTGCCGCACATTCTCCGCATCGGCAAATTGCGAGGGATAGGCATAATAATAGCCGATGTCGTTCTGCGGCGCGCCTTCCATCAATACGCCGATCTGGTCCTGGCCCAGGCCGCGCAGCGTCAGGCTGGAGGACGCCGACAGGCCATAGGGGTCGCTGGACGAGACATTGGCGCCGGGCAGCAGGTTGACCAGCTGGAACGCGTTGAGCGTCGGCGCCTGCTTGATGATGAAGTCGGTGGAGATCGCGCTGACCGCCTTGGGCGCGCTCTGGTCGGGCAACAGGCCTTCGGGGTCGGGATGGCCGACGACCTGAATATTGGTCGACTGGTCCAGCTCATCCTCCGCCATCGCGGGCGATGCAATCATCAACAGGGCCAGCGTCAGGCAGGCGCTTCCAACATGGGGTAATCGGGCAGTCTTCATCTCACGTCCACTCCACAGGAGGGACGACGGACCTGCCGCCTTGCCCTCCCTACGCCGGTATCAGCCGGATCAGGTTCAGCGGGTCGTGGTCTGCTGACCACCTCTCAGCCGCGCATGAGCGGCCCCCCGGGGATGGCCGCCCCTTAGGCGTTTCGACGCGAAGTGGAAAGCCCTCTCTATCGGCTCTCGACTTATCGAAGCCCGCCCGGCTAAGACATGCCCATGATGAAGCTGTTCATTGGCAACAAGGCCTATTCGAGCTGGTCGCTGCGCGGCTGGCTGGCGTGCAAGCTCTCCGGCCTTCCGTTCGAGGAAGTGGTGGTCCCCCTCTATGACGAGGAATGGGAAAAGCGTCGCGAGGGCGATGAGTTCGCCCCCTCCTCCGGCAAGGTGCCGATCCTGTGGGATGGCGACGACATCGTCGTGTGGGACAGCCTGGCCATCGTCGAATATCTCAATGAAAAGGCCGGAGGCGACCAGTTCTGGCCGACCGATCCGGGCGCCCGCGCCATGGCCCGCTCGATGGCGGCCGAAATGCACAGCAGCTTCGCTGCGCTCCGCCGCGAGCACAGCATGAACATCCGCCAGATCTATGATCCGGTCCCGCCGTCGGAGGCCGTCGCCCATGACATCAGCCGGATCATGCAGCTCTGGGCCCAGGCCCGCGCCCGCTATGGTGGCGAGGGCGACTTCCTGTTTGGCGAGTTCGGCGCCGTCGACCTGATGTTCGCGCCGGTCGTTACCCGCTTCATCACCTATCAGCTGCCGGTCGCCCGCTTTGCCGAAGCCTATATGCGCGCGATCATCGCCCATCCCTGGATGCAGGAATGGATCGGCGAGGCGCAGGCCGAGGAATGGGTGATCGACAAGTTCGAAGTCCCGCCACAGACGGCCTGATCCGATGAGCGACAGCCCCGAGGCCAAGCAGGAGACCCGCAAGGAGGAAGCCGCCCGTATCCGCCGACGCTGGATCACGCTTGGTGAGTTGCTGGCGGTGGCGGCGGTGCTGATCTCCGCCCTCACCCTCTATCTCAACTGGGCCGACAAGAAGGACGAACGCGCCAGCAAGGCCGCCGAAAGCAGCAAGGCCTCCGCCCGCGCCGCCCGGCTGGTGCTCAACGCTTCGGCCGATGGCGACAGCCGCCTGACGCTCAAGCCCGCCGATCCCGATCAACTGGTGCAGAGCCAGACCATCCATTTCCCCAGGGCGCTCGGCATCGCCCCGGTCGACACGACCGGCGAACCGCGGATCGAGGCCGGCTGGTTCGAGGATGCGCTGAAAAAGGCGCGCAATGCCGCCAAGCTGCCCGATGACAGCATCGGTGACGAGAAACTGCCGGTGACCATCGTCACCCAGTTCGTCGTCAATGGCGACACCCACAGCGATTCCGCCGTCTACGACATCGGCTATGGCATCGCCGGCAAATGGCTGTCCGGCCATAAGCTGACCCTGCGCGGCCTGTCCCTGGTCAGCCACGCCCAGGGCGCCGACGCCCAGTCCCAAATCGACGCCCGCTGGGCCCGCCAGACGAAAGGCTAGGCCCGCCCGGCCACGTTCAGGCAGGCCGCAAGCGACCAGAAGCGGACGTTCCCTACTCCCCTCCCTTCCAGGGAGGGGCCGGGGGTGGGTGCGCCGCGTAGCGGCGGCCTACGGTCGATAGGGCAGAAGCTCGCTACGCTCGCAACCCACCCCAACCCCTCCCTGGAAGGGAGGGGCTATGTCTTGTTCCCACTCAACTTTGTCATCCTGGCAACAAAAAAACCCGGCCGCTCCTTGGGGGAGCGCCGGGCCTTTTGCTCGTCCGTGGACGGGTGTCGGGTTTAGCCGACGATTTCTTCGGGCTTGAAGAAATAGGCGATCTCGATCGCGGCATTTTCTTCGCTGTCCGAACCATGGACCGAATTGGCTTCGATCGATTCGGCCAGTTCCTTGCGGATGGTGCCGGCGTCGGCATTGGCCGGGTTGGTGGCGCCCATGATGTCGCGGTTGCGGGTCACGGCGTTTTCGCCTTCCAGAACCTGGACGACGACCGGGCCCGAGATCATGAAGGCGACCAGGTCAGCAAAGAAGGGGCGTTCCTTGTGAACGGCATAGAAGCCTTCGGCCTGTTCGCGGCTCATGCGGATGCGCTTGGAAGCGACGACGCGCAGGCCGGCTTCTTCCAGCATCTTGGTGACGGCGCCGGTCAGGTTGCGACGGGTTGCGTCGGGCTTGATGATCGAAAAAGTGCGCGTGACGGCCATGGCCCTCATAACTCCGGATTGTTGGAATAAAGTTGCGCGCCCTTTAGACTGGGCCGGATCACTTCGCAAGAGGGGCGCGAGTGGGCTTGGTAGAAGTCCCTATTTCCGGGCGTTCACGGCCCCTGCACCCATTTGCGGCCTTCCTGCCGCCAGAAGCGCGGGGTCACGCCCTCACGCTTGCTGAGCGCCCGCCAGCTGGCCCGCGCCCCGTCGATCGTGTCCGCACCGAAGAAATAGGAGGCGCGATCGAAGCCCAGCGCCTCCTCGCGCCATACACCGTCCGCCAGCGCGATATGCCTGGCGCCATTGGCCGCGTCACAGCTCTGCGCCAACAGCACCGGCTGGGCGGCGTCCACCCCGTCGCCTGCCAGGCCATTGGCCAGGAAGCTTTCGGGTGGCCCCGCCCACAGGCCCGCCGATATGCGGGCCAGCCGCTCCGGCTCGTCGGCCACCACCAGCAGCCGCGCGCCCATGTCCAGGATGCGCGCCGCGATCGCGGGCAGCACCCCTTCCACGGGATCGCGGCTCAGCTGGTAGAAGTCGACCTGCACCGGCTTCAGCGCTCGAACTTGTCGGCCACCAACTGGTCGATCAGGCGCACGCCATAGCCGGTCGCGCCCTTGTCGGCGGTGGCGCCGGGCTTGTCCGACCAGACCATGCCGGCAATGTCGAGATGCGCCCACTTCACGCCTTCGTTGACGAAGCGCTTGATGAACTGGGCAGCGGTGATCGAGCCGGCGAAGCGCGGACCGATATTCTTCATGTCAGCGATCGGGCTGTCGATCAGCTTGTCATAGGCCTCCGACAGCGGGAAGCGCCACAGCTTCTCGCCACTGGTCTTGCCCGCTGCCAGCAGGTCGTCGGCCAGCGCATCGTCGTTGGCGAAGAGGCCGCCATGCTCGCTGCCCAGCGCGATCATCATCGCGCCGGTCAGGGTGGCGAGGTCGATCACCACTTCGGGTTCATAGGTCTTCTGCGCCCAGGTCACCGCGTCGCACAGCACCAGACGGCCTTCGGCGTCGGTGTTCAGCACCTCGATCGTCTGGCCCGACATCGACGTCACGATGTCGCCGGGGCGCTGCGCATTGGCGTCGGGCATATTCTCGACCAGGCCGCAGATGCCGACCACACGCGCCTTGGCCTTGCGACCGGCCAGCGCCTTCATGGCACCAGCGACGGCACCGGCGCCGCCCATGTCCCACTTCATGTCTTCCATGCCGGGGCCAGGCTTGAGCGAGATACCGCCGGTGTCGAAGGTCACGCCCTTGCCGATGAACACGACCGGCTTGTCGGCGGCGCCATCGGTGCCGTCCCATTCCATCGCCAGCAGCCGCGCTTCACGCGCCGACCCCTGCGCCACGCCCAGCAACGCGCCCATGCCCAGCTCCGTCATCGCCGCGCGGTCCAGCACGGTGATCTTGACGCCCAGCTCGGCCAGATGCTGGCAGCGCGCGACGAAGCTTTCGGGATAGAGGATGTTCGCCGGTTCCGACACCAGTTCGCGGGTGAAGGCAACGCCGGCGGCGACCGCCGACAGCTTGGCCCATTCGGCCTCGGCGCCGGTCGCGACGATCGTCACGGTCGCCAGCGTCGACTTGGCCTTTTCGGGCTGACGCGTGCGATAGGTATCGATCCGCCAGCTGCGCAGCAGCGCGCCCAGGCCCAGCCGGGCGGCATCCTCGCCACTGACGCCGGCCGGGAATTCGACCGCTGCGTGGGTCGCGCCGCTGGTCGACAGCTTGGCGGTCAGCGCGCCGCCAGCCCGCTCCAGGTCGGCCGCACTGCCATTGCCGATGCCCAGCAGCAGGACGCGCAGCACCGCGCCGCCCTCCTCGACGAAGCTCTCGACGCTGCCGCCTGCCTCACCGGCAAAGCGCGCGGCGGCGGCGCCGGCGACCAGCGTGGCCGATGCGGCGAGCGGCAGGCTGTCGACAGACCCCTTCGCCACGGCAAGGACCAACGTGTCGACCTGGGGGCGCGTGGGGCTGAATTGGATGTCCATCTGGGGGCCTTTTCTCTGGAATGCCGTGTCGTTCTTGTTTCAGCCAGATAGTGCGGCTTTGCCGCTCTGCAAAGCCATTCGGCGGATTTCCGCCGTCCCGAATGCGAGCAGCGATTGCGGCGCGGGCCAAGCAGTGCGATAGGCAGGGACCAGAAGTGCCCACAAAGAGGCCCCTACGCTTGCAGATTTCCGTGTTTCCCCTGTCGTTCAAACAGGCGCTGCTTGCCGGCGCTGCCTCGTCCTGCCTGCTCGCGGCGCCGCTGGCCCATGCGCAACAGGCGCCCGAGCCCAAGCTGAACGAGCCCCAGACGCCGATCAGCGCGCCCGACGCGCCGGTGCCCGACAATGACCAGGAAATCGGCTTCGCCGCCGATACGCTGGAATATGACACCAACAGTCAGGTCGTGACCGCCACCGGCAATGTCCAGTTGCTGCGCGACGGCAACCGGCTGCGCGCCGACAAGATCGTGTGGGACCGCAACACCGGCAAGGTCGAAGCGCAGGGCGCCGTCTCGGTGATCGATCCCGACGGCAATGTCGCCTATGGCGACCGCTTCGATGTCACCGATACGCTCAAGGATGGCGCGGTCGACAATATATTGCTGGTCCTCCAGAAGGGCGGCCGCATGGCCGCGACCAAGGGCGAGCGGGTCAATGGCGTCTATACGCTGCACCACGCCGCCTATACCGGTTGTCCGGTGGAGGGCAGCGACGGCTGCCCCAAGGAACCGACCTGGCAGATCAACGCGGTCAAGGTCGTCTATGACCCGACCAAGCAGCGCGTCTCCTATACCCGCGCCAATGTCGAGCTGTTCGGCCTGCCGCTGATCCCGGTGCCGGGCCTGTCGCATCCGGTCGGCGACGACGGCGGCAGCGGCCTTCTGGTCCCCAATATCCGTTATGACCGGGTCAACGGCTTCGAGGTCGCGGTCCCCTATTATCTCAAGCTCGCGCCCAATCGCGACCTGACCGTCACGCCGCACGTCTACAGCGATTCGCTGCCGATGATCGAAGGCAATTTCCGCCATCTCTATGATCGCGGCGCCTATCAGATCACCGGCTATGCCACCTATGGCAGCCGATCCAGCGGCATCACGCCGACCGATTCGCAAAAGGATATTCGTGGCGCGATCGACGCCAGCGGCGGCATGCAGCTGTCGCCCGAATGGAGCGTCAACGGATCGATCCGGGTCGCCACCGACCGCACCTTCCTGCGCCGCTACGACATCAGCCGCGACGACCGGCTGCGTTCGACCCTGGGCGTCCAGCGGATCGGCGAGAACAGCTATTTCTCGCTCGCCGGCTGGGCGGTGCAGACGCTGCGCGTCGACGATCCCCAGGGCCAGATGCCGATCGCCCTGCCGGTCATGGATTATCGGCTGCGGATGAAGGATCCGCTGCTCGGCGGCCAGATGCAGTTCCAGGCCAATACGCTGGCGATCACCCGGACCGACGGGCAGGATACCCAGCGCGCCTTTGCCGCGTTCGAATGGAATCTGCGCAAGCTGACCGGCCTTGGCCAGGAAGTGAATTTCACCACCTATCTGCGCGGCGATGTCTATCACAGCAGCGACAATCTGCTGACCGACACGATCAGCTATGCCGGCGATCCGGGTTGGAAGGCGCGCGGCATCGCCGCCGCCGCGGTCGACATGCGCTGGCCCTTCATGGGTGAGGCGTTCGGCGGCGTCCAGCGTATCGCCCCCCGCGTCCAGATCGTCGCCTCGCCGCACCTTGCGAACCTGTCGGTGCCCAATGAGGATGCCCGGTCGGTCGATCTGGAGGACAGCAACCTCTTCGCGCTCAACCGCTTCGCGGGCTATGACCGGTTCGAGGATTCGAGCCGCATCACCTATGGCCTGGAATATAATCTGGCGCTGCCCGACTTCACGCTCGACGCCAATGTCGGCCAGAGCTACCGGCTCGACAACCGCGCCAGCATCCTGCCCGACGGCACCGGCCTGTCCGACCGCATGTCCGACATCGTCGGCCGCTGGACCATCCGCTACAAGGATTTCGTCAGCTTCACCCAGCGCTTCCGGGTCGACAAGGACAATCTGGCGGTCCGCCGGAACGAGGTCGACGCGACCGTGGGCAGCAAGAAGACCTATGCCCAGATCAGCTATCTGCGCCTCAACCGCAACGCCAATATCACGCTGGAGGATCTGCAGGACCGCGAGGAACTGCGCCTTGGCGGCCGCATCCAGTTCGCCCGCTTCTGGTCGGTGTTCGGCTCGACCGTCATCGATCTTACCGGCGCGCAGGAAGATCCGGGCACCACGGCCGACGGCTATGAGCCGGTGCGCCAGCGCCTCGGCGTTGCCTATGAGGATGATTGTTTGACGCTGGGCTTTACATGGCGGCGCGACTATCAGACCAACGGTGACGCGCGAGCCGGCAACAGCTTCCAGCTGCGGCTGGCTTTTCGCAATATTGGCATATAAGGAACTGCCTTCCCGCCGTCCGCTCAGGACCGGTTAAGGCGGAACGGGGCATTGGCTCCCGACCGTATTGGAGATTTTTGCCGACGATGCTTTCTGTCGTTTTCTCGCCCAAATCCGTTCGCTCGGGCCTGCGCACCCTGCTTCTGTCTACCGCCCTTCTGGGCATGGCGGCACAGACCGCATCGGCCCAGGCCGTTGACGATGACGCCGATCAGGGCCTGAACCTGCCCAAGGATGTCACCATCTTCGGCAAGAATGATCCCAATGTCCGCAAGGCAACGGCGATCGTGAACGGCCGCATCATCACCGGCACCGACGTCGACCAGCGCCTGGCCCTGATCATCACCGCCAATGGCGGCAAGGTGTCGGCCGAGGAGAAGGAACGGCTGCGCGTCCAGGTTCTGCGCAACCTGATCGACGAAACGCTGCAGATTCAGGAAGCGGCCGCCAACGACATCAAGATCGATCCGGCCGAAGTGAACCAGAGCTATGAGCGCGTTGCGGCCAATTTCCGCAAGTCGCCGCCCCAGTTCGACCAGTATCTGCGCGAACAGGGCAGCTCGGCCAGCAGCATCAAGCGCCAGATCGAGGGCGAACTGGCCTGGAGCCGCCTGCTCCGCCGCAACATCCAGCCCTTCGTCAACGTTTCCGAAGACGAAGTGAAGTCGGTGGTCGATCGCCTCAACGCCGCCAAGGGCAGCGACGAAGTGCGGATCAGCGAAATCTACCTGTCCTCGACGCCGGAAAACCGTGACCAGATCACGGCCAACGCGCGCAACATCATCGAACAGATCAAGCAGGGCGGCAGCTTCGCCGCCTATGCCCGTCAGTTCTCCGAAGCCTCCACCGCCGTCGTCGGCGGTGATCTCGGCTGGGTCCGCCCCAGCCAGCTGCCGACCGAACTGGCGCAGGCCGCCACCGAATTGCAGGTCGGCCAGCTCGCCGGCCCGATCGAGACGGTGGGCGGCATGTCGATCATCTATGTGATGGACAAGCGCAAGGTGCTGACCGCCGATCCGCGCGATTCGCTGCTCAGCCTCAAGCAGCTGTCGGTCCTCTTCCCGGCCGGCACCAGCAAGGAAGCCGCCAGCCAGAAAGCCGCGACCTTCGCCGCCGCGGTCAAGGAGATCAAGGGCTGCGGCCAGGCGAACGAGATCGGTGCCCGCATCGGCGCCGACGTGGTCGACAATGACAATGTGAAGCTGCGCGACCTGCCGCCCCAGCTGCAGGACATTCTGGTCAATCTGCAGGTCGGCGAATCCACCCCGCCCTTCGGCTCGATCAACGATGGCGTCCGCGTCCTGATCGTCTGCGGCCGCGACGAGCCGCAGTCGGCCAACGCCCCCAATCCCGAACAGATCCAGGCCCAGTTGGAAGAGGAACGCGTCAACAAGCGCGCCCGCATCTATCTGCGCGATCTTCGCCGCGATGCCGTTATCGAATATAACTGATCCGGTCAGCCTGCCGCCCTTCGCCGTCTCACTCGGCGACCCGGCAGGCATCGGACCGGAAATCGTCGCCAAGGCTTGGGTCATGCGCGAAGCGCGTGGCCTGCCCACTTTCTTCGCCGTCGGCGATGCCGCATCGCTGCGCGCGGTGTGGCTCGGCCCGGTCGAAATCGTCGGATCGCCCGAGGAAGCCGCGCAGGTGTTCGAGCGCGCCCTGCCCTGCATGCAGGTGGCCGAAGCGGGCGAGATCGTGCCCGGCACGCCCAGCATCGACGGCGCCCGCACCGCTTTCCAGGCACTGGAGGTCGCGGTCGGCCTTGCCCGCACCGGATCGGCTGCCGGCATCGTCACCGCGCCGGTCGGCAAGGAACAACTGTACGGCGTCGGCTTCACCCATCCGGGCCAGACCGAATTCGTCGCCGAACGCTGCGGCGTCTCGGCCCAGAACGCGGTCATGATGCTCGCCGGCCCGTCGCTCAAGGTGGTGCCGATCACCATCCATATCGCGCTGGCCGATGTGCCCTCGGCGCTGACCATCGATCTGATCCGCGCGCGCGCCCTCACCACGGTGAAGGGGTTGCAGCGCAATTTCGGCATCGCCCGTCCTCGTCTCGCCGTCGCCGGCCTCAACCCGCACGCCGGGGAGAATGGCGCACTCGGCCGCGAGGAGATTGAGGTGATCCGCCCGGCGATCGAAGCGCTGCGCGCGGAAGGGATCGACATTGTCGGCCCGCTGGCGGCCGACGGCATGTTCCATGCCCGCGCCCGCGAAGCCTATGACGCGGCGCTCTGCATGTATCATGATCAGGCGCTGATCCCGATCAAGACGCTGAACTTCGACGATGGCGTCAACATCACCCTGGGCCTGCCGATCGTGCGCACCTCGCCCGATCATGGCACCGCCTTCGGCATTGCCGGCACCGACAGCGCCAATCCCGGCGCGATGATCGCCGCCCTCAAGATGGCGGCCGAAGCCGCCCGCGCACGGATTGCCTATGCCGGCTGACGCCCGCCCTACCTTGCCGCCGCTGCGCGACGTGATCGCCGCCCATGGGCTTCAGGCCAGCAAGGCGCTTGGCCAGAATTTCCTGCTCGACGAACAGTTGCTCGACCGGATCGCCGCCATTCCCGGCAGCATCCAGGATCAGCCCGCGTTCGAGGTCGGCCCCGGCCCCGGCGGCCTGACCCGCGCGATCCTGCGCGCCGGCGGCAAGCTGGTCGCGGTCGAGCGCGACCGGCGCTGCCTGCCTGCACTCGCCGAACTGGAGCTGGCCTTCCCCGGTCAGTTGCGCGTCATTTCCGGCGACGCGATGGAGATCGACGCCCATGCCGAAGCCGGCGATGGCGCCCATATCATCGCCAACCTGCCCTATAATGTCGGCACCGCCCTGCTGGTCGGCTGGCTGTCTGCGCTATGGGCACCGCTGCCCTGGTGGTCCAGCCTGACCTTGATGTTCCAGATGGAAGTGGCCGAACGCATCGTCGCGAAACCGGGCACCGACCATTATGGCCGCCTCGCCGTCCTCGCCCAGTGGCGCAGCGACGCGCGCATCGCCATGAAAGTGCATCGCAGCGCCTTCACCCCGCCGCCCAAGGTGATGTCGGCCGTGGTCCACATCACCCCCAGGCCGGCGCCCGAAGGCGTGCAGCTCAAGATCCTGGAACGCCTGACCGCCGCCGCCTTCGGCCAGCGCCGCAAGATGCTGCGCCAGAGCCTCAAGTCCGTCCCAGGCGCGCTCGACGCACTGGAAGCGATCGGCATCGACCCGCAACGCCGCGCCGAAACCGTCAGCGTCGAAGAATTCGTCACCCTCGCCCGCCAGCTCGGCCAGGCAACGACCGGCGCCTGATTCCGCTGCCGCGCCCCCCCCCAGCAAGGCCCAGAGACGGAGCAGAAACTGAACGTCTCTGGCACAGTCATCCCTCCGAAGGCGTGGATGACGAAGTTGGGGGGAAGCGAACCGTCCGAAATCCTCCCCAAGCAAGCTTGGGGAGGAACTGGAAACGTCAGCTTCTGGTCCTCAGCCGTCAAAACCCGACAGCGTCAGCCAAGCGCAGCGAAGTCCTGTCCTACTCGCCCAATCTCTGATCTACCCTGGGCGATGCACCAGCACCGCGCCCTTCCCTCGCCCCGACCGCAGCCCACAACAGGCGGTGACCCATGTGTCGCCTCCCTGTCGCGTCGACATGGCCCGACCGGCGCGTCGGTGCGAGGCTGTCCTGACCCCGTTGACGCGCGACGGTCGCGTCATGGGCGCGTCGCAGGCGCGTATCCCGTGCAAACGGCCCTGAATGCCGCACGACACCGTGAACTTCGGCCCTGTCGCGTCGGTATGACCTTTGCCGTTCCCGCTTTATCGGCAATAGCCTTCCTCGCCCGGCTTCACGATCAGGCAGTCCTGCTTGTCGGCGAGATATTTGAAGCCCGCCTCCGCCCCTGTGCCCGGCCGAATGGCGAGATCGCGGCCATCGCGCACGAAGCGGATCGTCGCGCCATCGGCCAGGCCGCTATAGGTCGCCTCCCGGTCGAGATTATCCTTGTTGGCCAGCGCATAATGGCCCGGCTTGCCATCGGGCGCGGGCTGGATGTCGAGGAACAGCCCTTCCGGCCCGGTCCAGCGCCCGACCCATTCGTCGGTAGGCAGCGCCGCACCTACATTGTCCGGGGCCGCGACAGAGTCCGTATCCTCGATCGCTTCGGCATGGGCCGGCACGCTCGCATTGTTCGCCACCGTTTCGTTGTCCACGCCCTTGGCGCAGCCACCCAGCAACAATACCGCGCCCAGACCGGGCAGGATCAGGCGAAGGGCGGACGTGGTGGCGGGCTGTCGGATCATCCATGGTCTCCTTGCTGTCATGACGACAATATGCGGAGCAAACGGGCGAACCGGCCGGATCGATCCGCAATCGGGTCGAACGGCGCTTGCCAGCGCCCGTCATTTCCGCACAATGAGCGGCAACAGAATAGCATGTTCGGGGCGCCGGGTCGTCCCATGCCGGGGGGCAAGTGAGAGCGAAATTCGTACGGGAGTCCGCCGATGTCCGGCGGCAGGCACTGATCGACGCAACGGCAAAATGTCTGGCGGAAAAGGGCGTGGCAGGCACCTCTGTCCGCGCCATCTGCGCCGCCGCGGGCGTGTCGTCCGGGCTGCTGACCCATTATTTCGAGGGCGTCGACGCGCTGATCCTCGCCACCTACCGCGATGTCGGGCAGCGCGTGTCCCAGGCGATGGACGATGCGATCATAGGCGCGGGCGATGATCCGCTGGACCGGCTGCGCGCCTTTCTCCAGGCCAATTTCCGCGAGCCCGTGCTGGACGCCGACCTGCTCGCCACCTGGATCGCCTTCTGGAGCCTGATCAAGTCCAACGCCGATGTCGCGGCCGCCCATGCCGACATCTATGCCGCCTCGCGCGCGCAGCTGGAGGGGCTGGTCGCCGCCGCCGCGCCGGCCTTCTCGCCCGCGCAAGTACGGCTCAAGGCGATCGGCCTGACCGCGCTGGTCGACGGGCTGTGGCTGGAATATTGCCTCGACCCCACCAGTTTCAGCGCGGCGGAGGCGCAGCAGCTGGTCGAACGGGCCATGGGTCATGCCCTGCGGGATCAATGAACCGTTCGATTAATCGGATAGCGTGTGATCGCTTTTATCTATCAACATGTCCGAGAAAACCAATTTCCCCCGAATCATCCGCTTCCCTAAACAGGCTTCGCAACAGCAACCCTAATCAAGGAACTGGATAGCCCATGGCTCTCATCAACACCCCCCTGCAGCCTTTCAAGGCAACCGCTTTCAAGGAAGGCAAGTTCGTCGACGTCACCGATGCCGACGTCAAGGGCAAGTGGGCCGTCTTCTTCTTCTACCCGGCCGACTTCACCTTCGTCTGCCCGACCGAGTTGGAAGACCTGGCCGACATCTACCCCACCCTGCAGGGCATGGGCGTGGAAGTCTACTCGGTGTCGACCGACACCCATTTCTGCCACAAGGCCTGGCACGACACCTCGCCGGCCATCGGCAAGATCAACTATTACATGCTGGGTGACCAGAACCACGACATCTCGAACCAGTTCGGCGTGCTGCGCGAAGGCGTCGGCCTGGCCGATCGCGGCACCTTCGTGCTCGATCCGGAAGGCGTGATCCAGCTGGTCGAAATCACCCCCGAGGGCGTGGGTCGCAACGCGGCCGAACTGCTGCGCAAGATCAAGGCGCTGCAGTACTGGACCAGCCATCCGGGCGAAGTCTGCCCCGCCAAGTGGGAAGAAGGCGCGGAAACCCTCGCCCCCTCGCTCGACCTCGTCGGCAAGATCTAAGCACCATTAGGTGCTGACAGGCCGCCGGGTTCGCCCAGATTGAGGGGACCCGGCGGACCTTCAAAACGCTTTCTACAGACTTATCTTAGTTTCAACGGGGCTTTTGGGTCGCACCAATTCCCCGGACGGGCCGTCGCGTCCTCCCGATCGGGACGGCCCGCCATTTTTTCCACGGAGCCAGACAGACATGTTGGACGCAAATCTCAAGGGGCAGTTGAAGGCCTATCTGGCGAACATCACCCAGCCGATCGAGCTGGTGGCTTCGCTGGATGATGGCGCGAAGTCGCGCGAAATGAACGAATTGCTGACCGAAATCGCCGAACTGTCGGACAAGGTCAGCCTCGCCACGGGCGATGACAAGCGCAAGCCCAGCTTCATGATCCGCCGCGTCGGCACCGATATCGGCGTCACCTTCGCCGGCCTGCCGATGGGCCATGAATTCACCTCGCTGGTGCTCGCCCTGCTGCAGGTCGGCGGTCATCCGTCCAAGGCCGCGCAGGATCTGATCCAGCAGGTGAAGGATCTGGACGGCGACTATGCCTTCGAAACCTATTTCTCGCTGTCGTGCCAGAACTGCCCCGACGTGGTGCAGGCGCTGAACCTGATGAGCGTGCTCAACCCCAGGATCAGCCATGTCGCGATCGACGGCGGCCTGTTCAAGGATGAGGTCGACGCCCGCAAGGTCATGGCCGTGCCGACCATCTTCCTCAACGGCGAACCCTTCGGTCAGGGCCGGATGGAGCTGGAGCAGATCGTCTCCAAGATCGACAGCGGTGCCGAGGCGAAGGCGGCGGAGAAGATCCGCAAGCAGGATCCCTTCGAGGTGCTGGTGGTCGGCGGCGGCCCCGCCGGCGCGGCGGCGGCCATCTATTCGGCGCGCAAGGGCATTCGTACAGGTATGGCGGCGGAACGCTTCGGCGGCCAGGTGCTCGACACCATGGATATCGAGAATTTCATCTCGGTCAGCCGCACCGAAGGCCCCAAGCTCGCCTCGGCGCTGGAAGCGCACGTCAAGGATTATGACGTCGAGATCATGAACCTGCAGAAGGCGGCGAAGCTGATCCCGGCCAAGACCGAAGGCGACTATCATGAGGTCGTGCTGGAAAATGGTGCGTCGCTGAAGGGCCGCACCATCATCCTGTCGACCGGCGCCCGCTGGCGCCAGATGGGCGTGCCCGGCGAGGACGAATATCGCAACAAGGGCGTCGCCTACTGCCCGCACTGCGATGGTCCGCTGTTCAAGGGCAAGCGCGTGGCGGTGATCGGCGGCGGCAATAGCGGCGTCGAAGCCGCGATCGACCTGGCCGGCATCGTCGCCCATGTGACGCTGATCGAGTTTGACAGCCAGCTTCGCGCCGACGCGGTGCTGCAGCGCAAGCTCGCCAGCCTGCCCAACGTCAAGATCATCACCTCGGCGCTGACCACCAAGGTGAACGGCAATGGCGAGCGTGTGAGCGGCCTCAGCTACAAGGACCGCAACAGCGGCACCGAGCATGATGTCGAGTTGGAAGGCATTTTCGTCCAGATCGGCCTGGTCCCGAACACCGAATGGCTCAAGGACACGATCGCCCTCTCGCCCCGTGGCGAGATCGAGATCGACGCGCGCGGCGAAACCAGCCAGCCCGGCATCTTCGCTGCCGGCGACTGCACCACCGTGCCCTACAAGCAGATCGTCATCGCCATGGGTGCAGGGTCAACCGCAGCCCTGTCGGCCTTCGACTATCTGATCCGCCTGCCCACTGCCGAGGAGGCAGCCGAGGCAGCCTGAAAAATGCCCGCCTGAACCAGTTCCCCCTTCTGGTTTTCAGGCCAGCGAAGGCCGGTCCGTTCCCCTGACGGATCGGCCTTTTTCCTATTTTCTCGTCCGAAATGCGCGGCGACTCAGCTTTCGATCAGGTCGAGATAGGCGACGACATCATTGTCGGTGGCGAGGAACAGGCCGTCCTGCACCTCCTGTGGCTGTTGCTCGGCGACGCGCAGGGCTTCGCTCAGGGGGCCATACATGATCGTCATCGCCGCGCCGTCGTCGCCCAGATGATAGAGGCGGACGGTCGCGCTGTCATAGGTGGTGCGCATCGCCCTTCCCTATCAGATCGGCGAGACCAAGTCAGCGCCGGTCCTTGATCTTCATGCTGGGAGCAAGCTGGTTCTGGCCGATCCGGACGACATCGTCGGTAAAATTGGCGACGAAGGTCGAGCCGCGCGCCAGTCCCGGCACGAAGCCGGCTTTGTTCCCTTCGATCACCAGGGCGCTGCTGTCATTCTCGCGGCCTTCCGGCGCGACAGTGATGAAGGCCGACCAATTATCCTTGTCCTTGCCCTGTACCATGTCGTTGCCGACGATCTGGCCACTGGCACCGTTACTGAGGTCGATCATGTAGTTGGTGAGATGACCGCCGCTGTCGTCGAAACTATTGTCGCGAATGTCGACCTGCGCTGCGCGGCTCTTGAGATAATGGCCGCCATCGCCCTGGTCGAAGCGCGAACGGGTGACGGTGAGGCGCGCGACCCGGCCGATATAGATGCCATGGGCGCAGTCGAGATCGCGATCGCACCGGCCAAGATGACGGAAGGTCGACTTGTCGATCAGGACCGTCGCCGCCCGATCCTCATTGCTCAATATGCCCTGCTCGCTGTTGCGGAACAGGCTGTTGCTGACGGACAGATTGCCCTTTTCGAGGCGAATGCCCGATCCATTGCCGTCAGGCACGCGCAGATTCTGGAAGATCAGGCCATCGACCATGGTGGTGCGGCCGCGCAGCACCAGAGCTGCCTTTTCCTCACAAACCACCCCGTCGAAGATCGCGCTGCCCGGCGTCGCCGCCTTGATCGTCACCTCGCCGCCATTCTGCACCGCGCACTGGCGATAGGTGCCCGGCGCGACGATGACCGTGCCCTTGCCATCGCCGATCGCGCCGATCGCATGGGCGAGCGAGGCAAAGCCCCGGCCATTTTCGGCAAGGGTGAACGGGGCCGGCGCGCTCTGGGCAAAGGCCGATGCGGTGATGGCTGCGGACACCAGCAGCAGGGTCGAGAGGATGCGCATGACATCAAGGCTAGGCGCCGACCGCATCATAGCCAAGCCCCATAGTAAACCTGAAAGCACATGCCCCACTTTGGGGCAGGATTATTGCCAAGACGTTTACAGGGGTCCGGCGCCCCGAAAAGGCCGTTCGCCTTTCACCTGACCGTCGGCGAAGCGGCAGACCGCAACGCAATGACATCCTGATCGAACGCACCGCACGCCCGCCCGTCGCTTACGTGAATCATATAATCCGGCTAAGATGATGCTATTGTGGAAAATATCTGCCATCCACAGTCGTGATGCCCCCATCGATGCCCCCAAGAAATTTTTCGGGCTTCGGTCACAAGTTCGAGTCCAACTTCGACCTGCTGCGGCCATTTATCGGACGTTTTATCGAACCAGACTCCAGTCTTTCCTTTATCGCATTTGGGGTGGATCTCCCCCGTTAAGTCCAAGAGGAAACCCTGAACAGCATGCGCCATCGCCCATGAATCAGATGGACTGGCAGTCTGCGCATCATCCGCCTTTTTCAGCTACCCGACGCCAGCTTGCCCTAAAGCAAGCCGGCGCGAAACAAGAACGGTGTTGGCTTAGATTTGCGCCAGCCCGCCATCGGTAAACAGTTCGCTTCCGGTCATGAAGCTGCTGTCGGATGAGGCCAGGAAGGCAGCAGCGGCTGCCACTTCAGACGGATCACCGACATGACCGATCGGTGTGGTCGCTCCCATCTCGATCATTGCCTCCTTGCCGACGACCTCGGCTGCCAGTTCGGTCAGCGTTGGCCCGGGTGAAAGCACATTCACCCGGATCCCCGTGCCACGCAGATCCTGCGCCCAACTGCGAGCAAGATTGCGTACGGCGGCCTTGGATGCGCTGTAGATGCTGAAGGCCGGTGTTCCCATCACGCCAGTGGTGGACCCGGTCAGAATGATCGCACCGCCCGTACCCATAAGTTTCACCCCCTTCTGCACGGTGAGGATCGTGCCCTTCACATTGACATCGAAGGTTTCGGCATAATGGTCAGCGGTGATGTCCGTCAGCGGCACCAGCGCGCCGGTTCCTGCATTGGCAAAGAGGATGTCTATGGATCCGCGCTCTGCCTTCACCGTCTCGAACAAGCGATCGAGATCGGCAGGATCGGCAACCGAACCCGCCACTGCGCGGGCGGTTGCCCCAAGTTCGCTTAGGGCAGCATCGAGTTTTTCCTGTCGACGCCCGAAAATATAGACGAACGCGCCCTCCGCGATGAAACGCCTAGCCGATGCCAGGCCAATGCCCGTACCGCCGCCTGTTATGATGGCGGTCTTGCCTTCCAGTCTGTTCATAAGTGCCTCCAAATCTATGATTGCAGGTAGCTGGAGGCACACCTACCTATCGACAAGTATGCACCTTTTGGTAAGTATCGAAAATGTCCGAAGAACCTAAATCCCTGCCTGACCCTCCAATGCCCGGAGGGGGCTGTTCGGCCGGAACCGTCGCTCCCAATTTCACTTGTGGCCTCGACGCAACGCTCAAGGTCATTGCCGGCAAATGGAAGCCATTGATCCTCTATTTCCTGCTCCAGGGCCCCAATCGCTACGGCGCGCTCAAACGCGCGATCCGTGACGTAAGCGACAAGGTGCTGATCCAGCAGTTGAAGGAACTGGAGGCAGATGGGATTCTGCTGCGCACCGATTACAAGGAAGTGCCGCCGCGCGTCGACTATACGCTGACGCCCCTCGGCCAGAGCCTCGCTCAGGCGCTCGAACCGCTATGCAGCTGGGGCACCGAGAATATGGTGGAAATGCAGAGGATCTTCGCCGAACGCGATAGCTGGCAGAGCAAATAGACTCGATGCGTTTCGGCCTTCCGGGCGCTGGCAATGCGCCGAGCAAGGAGTCGATATGGCGAGAATTTTTATCACCGGCAGTTCTACCGGTCTTGGCTTGGCCGCCGCGCAGTCGTTGCTTGCCGCCGGACATGATGTCGTTCTCCATGCCCGAAATGACGAACGCACTGCGGCGCTGGCAGCGCAAGTGCCGCAAGCTTTGGCAATAGTGACCGGCGATCTCAGCCTGCTGTCGGAAACGCGAGATCTGGCCGATGCGGTGAATGCAATCGGTCGCATGGACGCAGTGATCCACAATGCCGGGCTATATGGCGCGAGCGGCAACGGTCGGACGGCGGAAGGCCACAGCGTCATGACCGCGGTCAATCTGCTGGCGCCCTATGTCCTGACCGCTTGCATCGAACGGCCCGGTCGCCTTGTCTACATGAGTAGCGGGCTGCATCGGGGCGGCAATGCCGATCTGGACGATATCGACTGGACGCGGCGCCGCTGGCAGCCGGATCAGGCCTATGCCGATAGCAAGCTTCAGATCATCGCGCTTGCCATGGCGCTAGCACGCTGCTGGCCTGACGTGATGAGCAATGCCGTCGATCCAGGCTGGGTGCGCACACGCATGGGCGGCACTTCCGCGCCAGTCGACATCGCCACCGGCCAGGCGACACAGAGCTGGCTCGCCGCGAGCGATGACGAGGCGGCGCAGACCAGCGGCGGCTATTGGCATGCCATGCAGCGCGAAGAGCCGGCATTTCCCGCGGCCAGCGCCGATCATGGAGATCGCCTGCTCACGGCGCTGCAAGCGCTTACGGGCATGACGATCAGTAACGATGGCTGACGCCAAGCCGGAGGATCGGCCAGTCCAACGATCGGCTCCCACAGGTTAGCCCTTGGTCGCGAACGCACCAACCATGGTCGGGAGTGCGTTAGACAAAATGCGACCGATGCGAATGAATCGCCCCCGTTGCTTTCAGTCGTTCCTTCCTTGCCGTCGGGCTAGTAATTTCCGATCCCCAGATGCGGCCATTCGGCGTTGTAAAACCGAGGTCAATTCCGTTTTTTTTTCTCAACGTCGACCTCCGGTCTCGACCGAACGATCCCATGTCTTAATCCAGCTCCAATATCTGTTCCTCAGACAGGAGAAGCTGTTTGAGCATCCCATAATCGATGTCCTGCACGCTCCTGCTCTCCCGGATCGCGATGGATGCCGCGGCGGCGGCGGATTGCCCCAGGATCATGAAGACGGGCTCCATACGGATCGAGCCATAGGCAATGTGCGATGCCGACAAGGCGACCGGGACGAGAAGATTGGTCGCCTCCTGGCGCTTCGGGATGATCGCATCATAGCTGATCGGATAGGCGCGTTCCGGGCTGACCTCGATATTCCCTTCGTTGCGCGCAAAGCCTCGTGCATCGACGATCCGCCGGACATTGTGCGAGTCCATATTATATGATCCCATGCCGACCGGCCGGGGCGTCGCCTTCGTGCCACGCAGATGCGGTTCGGCCATGACAAAATCCGAAACCATTCGCCGCGCTTCGCGCACATAAACTTCCCGCGGCCAGTTGCCATTACCGGTGAATTCATCCTTGCACAGACCCCAGCGCGACATTTCAGTGCGCGTCTCGGCCGGTACGCCGGGATCGTTTGCCATGAACCACAGCAGTCCCTGCTGATAGTCCACATGCTCCTGGATGATGGCAGCACGTTCGGTGTCGGTCCCCTCGGGATAGCGGTAATTCATGCCAATATCATCGAAGGAAAAGGCACCGAAATTGTTGGTGTCGGTCTTGCCGTTGGGGATGCGATCGAATTTGCGGAAAAAATCCCGATAGCCGGCATCCATATAGCGTTTGAGCAACGCATATTGGCGCGGATCATAATGGCGCGGCTTGGGAAAAGGCGTGCGGTTGGCTGGCACGTCGGTCAGGCACATGCGGAATGTATAGGCCTGTATGCGATGGTCGCCCGTGCCGTCCGGCGCGATCGGATCTGCAGTTACCCGCGGCAGCAGGCCGCTGCCGGGCTTGCCCGGGACGACATAGGGATCGATGTCCAGGGTGAATTGATGGTTGGTCGTGTTGGCCATCTGGACGCCGTTCAGCGTCTCGCCATAGGTGGCATTTGCTTCGCGCCCGACCGCAAAGCCCACCCCTGCCCCCGCCATCAAATCGCCTTCATAGCTGGCATCAATGAAGACACGTCCTGCAAAACGACGACCGGTCCCGGAACGGAAGGCGACAACCCGACCGGCTTTCACCTCCACGGCGCCATCCCGCCGATCGATCGGCTGGGATCGAACGACAGTAACACCGGCCTCCTTCAGCCAGGCCTCGTAAATCTCCTCAGCCACCTTGGGCTCGAACTGCCACATCGCATCGTCATTGACGAAATTCTCGGCGCTCGTCGGACGCCTGGCAAAGGTCCAGGCAGCCGGATCATCATAATGACGCTTCACCCGCCGATAAAATTCGAGCGAGAGACCACCAATGGCGCGATGATTGCCGGTGTCGGACCAGCCCAGGCCATTGGTCGTCATGCCGCCGACATAGGCGTCGCGACAGACGAGAAGTACCGACCGGCCCAGCCGCCGTGCCTCGACCGCCGCAATGACGCCGGCCGAGGTGCAGCCATATATCACGATATCCGCCGGCGCTTGTGCAACCGTGCTGGCGTCAGCCGCACCGGCCAGCAGAAGGGCCGCGGCGAGCATGGGGCGAAGCGCCTTGATCCTGCCAGCCATCAGAAAGTCGCCGCCACGCCGAAGAAGAAACGGCGGTCCTCTCGCAGCGAACTGAGCAGGCGCGCCGGATCCTGGAGATATTGCCGTTCGACGGAGCGGGTAAGATTGATGGCCTCCGCCGTCAGGCGGACGGTCTTGGTGAGGTTGATCTGGGCCGAAGCGTCGAGTTGCCCCCTAGCCTGCATATAGGAGCTGCCGCCCGATGCGGCGCTGCCCTGCCCCTGCAGATATTTGCTGCGGCGGATATAGGCGACCCGGAAGGACAGCAGCTCGTCCTCATAATAGCCGATGAGATTATAGCTATGCTTCGACAGGCCCGGCAATGGCAGGCCGCGTTGGGTCGCCTCGTCGACGAGCGGCGTCTTGCTGTCGACGAAGGTATAATTCGCCTGGATGCCGAGATTGTCGAAGGGCGCCGGCAGAAAACGCAGCGCGTGCTGATAGGCCAGTTCAAATCCCTTGATGGTACCCGACTTACCATTGACCGGCTGAGTGATCTGGAACAGGTCGTCGGGTCCCGTCGACAGGCCGGGCACGAATTCGGGCTGGGTCGTGTTGATGGTGAAGGAACTGACGTCCTTGTAGAAGCCGGCAAGCGTCAGCGCACTGGACGGCGCAAAATACCATTCCAGTGTGGCATCATATTGCGTTGCCTGGAACGGCCGCAGGGCGGGATTGCCGCGCGCCCCCGTGCGGGCAACGATGAATGGAATGAAGCTCACTCCGACATCGTTGAGGCTGGGACGCGCGACCACCTTGGCAGCGGCACCGCGGAACATGAGGCTGGGCGACAGCTCGAGCGAGAGGTTGGCGCTCGGCAACCAATAGTCGAAGCGCGATTTCGACGCGGTTGCCTGTGTGTCCGACAGATAGCCCGAGGATATGCGCTCGATGCTGATATAGCGCACCCCCGCATTGCCGGTAATCGGCATCGATCCGACCTCGCTCTTGAAATTGGCCCGGACATAGAAGGCAAGCGTGTCCTGATCCACGTCGCGGATCGATACGCGGCCAAGGGGGATCGTGTCGGCACGAGGGATCGGCAGGCCAAATGCATCGCGTGCAACATCCTTGTCCACAGTCCCGGTCAGCAAGTCGCGTGGAAAATCGCCCGAGGCTCCAGGGAAGAAGCTGCTCATGCTATTGTCATAATTGAGCCCCGGCATCTCATCGACAGTGATGATGCCATCGCCATTCTTGTCACCAACGGCCAGCAGGCTTGCCGCGGAGGGGACGCTTTGTGGCGATTCCGAATAAAATTTGATCTTCTCGTAGCGCGAGCCAACCTGGATCGAACTGAGTAAACCCCAGTCAGTGCGGATGTCGAAATCGACACGGCCGTCATAGCCACTGTTGTTGGTGATATTGTCGCCATCGAAGATCGATGCCAGCTGATATTGCGCCGGATCGTTACGGTCGAAATTGGTGTCGAGCGAGAGGTTGGGCACCGGGCCACCCGCCGAGAAATCATAGCTCGCATTGGTGACATTGCCGGCACGCGGGACCACCACATAGGTGAAGGATGCGCCAGGGCCACCATCCGTGCCCTTCCCCTTGCTGTAGGAAGCGTCCGCCGACATCTTCACGACATCACCATCATATTTGGTCGAGAAACCAAGATTGGTGGATCGGAACTCGGTCGGCTCGTCATAGATGAGCGGCCGCAGCGTCACGCCGGTGAAGGTGCCGCTGACGACCGTGCCATGTTCGTCAGCAACGGCGTCGACATCATTATTGTTGAAGAGAATCTGGTAATTGGCGCTGTTGCGTTCCCGTTTCAGCCGGGAATAGGTGCCGTCGAGAATGATCTCCCAATTGTCGGCAGGACGAAACTGCAGCGAACTGTTGAGCGTCAGGCGTTGCTCCCGCCGATCATAGATGCGCGCCATGAAACGATTCGGCCGGAACAGGCCGGGATCATCGACGCCATCACCATCGCCGTCGATGGCATCGGTACGGGTCCAGCCGCCGGAATCGAACGACTGTCCCTGGGTATGGCTATTGGAATAGGCGATGCTGGCAAGGACGCCGAAGCGGTCGTCAAAATTCTTCGAGATGAGGGCTGAGCCTCGGTAGCCAAGATGATCGGCCTGGTCGGTATAGGCCCCCTGCAGCCGCCCGCTGATGACAAGGTCGTCAAGGTCGAGCGGACGTTTGGTCTTGAGGTTCACGGTGGCGCCGAGCGCCCCTTCGGGCATGTCGGCGGTGGGAGACTTCGAGACGACGATGCTGCCGATGATTTCCGGACTGATCGATTCAAGCGACGCACTGCCCCCTGCACCCGGCCCCAGGAAGGTGCGGCCGTTGATTTCCAGACGGTTCTGGGAAATGCCGCGAACGGTGAAGTTGGAGCCGTCGCCTTCGCGCCGGGTGATCTGGACGCCGGTGATGCGGCTCATGGATTCGGCGACATTCTGGTCAGGCAGCTTGCCGATATCCTGCGCCGTGATGACATCGACGATGTTGCTGGCGCGGCGCTTCACATTGATCGACTGCTGCAGCGAGCCGCGAATGCCGGTAACGATGATGTCCTGCGCCGCCTGGTTGTCGGAAGAGACAATATCATCTGGTGCTGCGCCCGCCGTTTCATGCTCCTGTGGATTGGACTCGCCGGCCGGCGTCATGGTGAAAGCGGCTGCCGGGGTCGGCCTCGCCTTGCCTCGCTTGAGAACGATGGCGCTGCCGACCCTGACCATGACGAGATCCGTGCCTACAAGCAGGCGCTGAAGCGCCTGCGACACATCCATCGCCCCTTTGACACCGGAAATGGTAACGCCTTCAGCTGTGGGTGCCGACACCAATATTTCGATACCCGCCTGTCTGGCAAAGAGCGGGATGCCGGTGCGCGCCGGTTGCGCGGGGATATCGAATCGCCGGACCTGGGCCACCGCCTCCGCTGGCGAAGCCATGGTCCACGCCAGGCTGGCTGAGGCCAACAGAAAATGGGCGCGCGAAGCTCTCATACATCCTCCCCTGTCTGGCGCCCTGTTTTCTGGTGCGCTCTCGATCATCAAGAGACGGGCGGGTCGGTTTTCCGTCAGCTGCCTGCGATCTTTTTTCGCGAAAGGCGAATTTCCTCGGCCGTCGTACTTACCGAAATATCGAGGGAAATGGCCAGGGTCCGCGCAAAACCTGCCGGATTATCGATCCGGAACAGGCCGACCAGCTTCTCATTGGCCAGGCTCGGGTCGGACAGCACCAATTGCTGCTTGTTGTAGCGGTTGAACCGGGCAATGGCGTCAGACAATGTGTCCCCTTCGAGCGCGATTTCACCCGCTCGCCAGGCGAGCGACCTTTCTATCGCCTGCGGTGAATTGCCAGTGGCGGGAACCAGCGCACCGCGCTCGAAGGTCGCAAAATCTCCGGCCTTGAGGATGGTCATGGCCCCTGCCCCGTTACGGGCCCAGGCTGCAACGACCCCCTCGGTCACGGCAATCTGCACGCCATTTTCGGTCCGACTGACGGAAAAGGCCGTGCCGATCGCCCTTGCCTGCGCAATACCGGCATCGACGATGAAGGGACGCCGTCGGTCCTTTGCAACCTGAAACCAGGCCTGACCTTTTGCCAGCGTGACGCGTCGGCTTTCCTCGTCGAGGGCAACCCGCAGGTCGCTACCACTGTCGATCGTTGCGACCGAACCATCTTCGAGTGGAAGACGCCGAATTTCACCGCGCTCGGTCGCGATACAGGCAACATCCGTGTCAGCGGTGTCTATGACCTGACCCATCCCGACCAGGCGCTTGATGCGCTCAGCCGGACGCTGGAACTACGCCAAATCCGCCTGACCGATCGCTCCATTCTGTTGAGCCGATAAATATTTCGTCTGCGACATACCCAATCCGGAGCCAATCCCGTCAACGCTAATGAAAGTCGATCTCAAATTTTCGACTTCAAGCAGTTCCGGGGGAATATCCACATGTCCTTTCTCGTCTCCATCCGTTCCGGCCTGTTGGCCTCGGCCCTAGCGTTCACACCGGTAGGGGCTTTGGCGCAGGTTGTGCCATCTGCGAGCATGAACAGTACCTACACCATCCCTGGAGGCGGGCTGACATCGGCGCTAAATCAGTTTGCCGAGGCAAGCGGGATGCAGATTTCCTATCAGGCGACGTTGGCCGAGGGCTTAACCAGCCAAGATGTCAGCGGCCGCATGTCGCCTGGCGAGGCGCTGACCGCCTTGCTGCGCGGCACGGGCCTGTCTTGGCGTTTCGTCGATGCTCGCACCGTCACCATCGAGCGAGCGCAGCGTGGCGTGATGGCGCTCGACCCGATTTACGTCAACGCTGCTTATACCGTAGCAACTGCGAGTGGCGATGACGAAAGCGAGGGGGACGAGCAATCGACAGGTCGCGCCAGTTCGACCATCATCGTCAATGCACAACGGGCGCAGAACGATGCCGAAGCCGCCACTGGCCCCTGGGGCGCGAAGGCGGTGCTCGATACGCCCTATTCGATCAGCGTTACGTCCAAGGATCTGATCCAAACGGTAGTCGCGGGCGACATGGACCAGATTTTCAAGATGAACCCGGTGGTACAGGCTTCGGCGCCGACCACGCATAACGGCGTTCCGTTCGCGGCGATCCGCGGGTTCCATTCCGATGCTGGTGTAATGGATGGCTTGCGTCTGTCCTCGGCATCCACAGGCCTCGCCATGGAGGAGATCGAGCGGATCGAGATCATGAACGGCCTGTCGGGCTTCATGTATGGCGTGGGCAACCCCGGTGGCGTGACCAATCTCGCGGCTTTGTTTAACAGGATCAGGGAACACGATCCCAAATGCACAGGTTAGCCCCAGTGCGAACAGAATATGGAGCCCCAGCGTAAGACCGGCAGGCGCATATCTCGCGAAAGAACGGCGCGAATATACGCTGCCTTTCGATCCGGAACGCCTTGAAGATGCCCTACGCTTGCTCACATGCCTACATACAATTGCGAATCAATCGCACTTATGAGCAACACTCCGCTCTGCGCAAGGTGGACAAGGTTGATAACGCCCGGCAACCGATCATCGAGCCCGTTCTTCAGCCGACCCTTTGTCGCCATCTAGCCGTCGATTTTGCGTCCCCAAGTGCGGACCGTCTCCTTTCCCATTCTGGATGGCCAAGACTGGCCGTAAGGAGAATGGCAGGTTCCGGATTTCGAAAATGCGATAGCTGCCATTACATTCCGGGTCGGGGAGAAAAATCGACGCTGTCAGGGGGCGCGGAATATCGATCCTTCACATGCGGAATGCTGCACAACTGTATATCGGCCGCCCGAACGTCAGCAGCCGATAAGCGGAGGCAACCAGATATGATGGCAATCCGCATTGGCGCG
The DNA here is from genome assembly GCF_003950715.1 of Sphingomonas sp. S-NIH.Pt3_0716. Lineage (NCBI taxonomy): Bacteria > Pseudomonadati > Pseudomonadota > Alphaproteobacteria > Sphingomonadales > Sphingomonadaceae > Sphingomonas > Sphingomonas sp. S-NIH.Pt3_0716. The sequence continues at coordinate 124,371 of NZ_QLJK01000007.1, forward strand.
CAATATCATAGATTTCGGTCAGTTTGAGCGATGGCACCTGCTCCGAGATGTCGGAGGGATGCTTCACACCCCATGAAAAGACTGAGCCGGTCACCGCGCATCCGCGTCCGCTGCAGTGCGCGTACCATCGCCTGGGCCGTCGCGTTCAGTTCGGCCGCCGCCTGACCTTGAAGATAGCATCGCCCGGAATCCAGTTGATGCCGCAAGCTTTTGGGCAGGTCGGGAACCAGATCGTCCATGAGCATCGGGTCCACGGATACGAACAGACTCTCCAACCTGCCAACATAGCTGGTCTGTCCCCGACAGTCTGGCGTGTGGCTGATGCAGCTCATCCCGGCCTCCAGCAGATAGCTCTGGTCGCGTTGCTGATCCGATGTCGAGAATTGCGATTTACCCGCGATCGCACAGGAGAAATTGATGCGGTGCCAGTCGTCGTGGACGTCGAAGCTGATGGGTTTGGCCAGATCGCCTTCCCATACCATGAGATCTATGCCCGGCTGGAGCTCCACGCGCGAAAAGGAGCCGTTTCCGCCAGCTCCCGCGCCCATGCCGCCATCACCGATGAGCGCCGAGATCGGCGTTTCGATGATGCGCGAGAAAGGGCTGGAATTGAGGGGGGCAGACATGGGGGCGGGTGCTCCTTGCGGATCCGATACGGGCATAAACAAATCCGTCTCGGGCAGATTTGCAGTTGATAATCATTAGCATATGGGGCGCCTTGACGGTTCGTGTCGAGGCCTTTGCGGCGCATTCCTCCAACGCTGCTGCCCTCGCCGAGCGACGGGTCGGCGTCAGTTGGCAGGAGGCCCGGGGGTTATTGAATTGCAAGGAGATTACGAAATGCGCTGCCCGCCGATCAGGGGAAGTCGGTTTTCATTCGGAGGCGCCAGGCGGCCGGCCACAATGGCGGCGCTGCTGCTCGGTACGACAGCGCTAGCGCCGATGTCGGTCCTAGCGCAGGAAGCTTCGCCAGCCAGGGAACGCGAGACGATCACCGTCACCGGCCAGCGGGACAAGGACGAACAGGTCGACCTTGGCGCCAAGGCGATCCAGCGCCGCAACACCAGCAATATGGCCGATCTGATCGAGAGCATTTCGGGCCTGCACATCAACAGCCTCTATTCGCGCGCGGACGTGAGGCTCAGATCAGGATAGCGACCAAGCGCCATTTTCTTCTCGATGCCGTGAAAGCGGAATTTGACCCGCCAAAGTAACGAGCCGTTTGGATTGACCAGAAGATAGAGCCCCCTAGCATCGGCCACTTTGTAGGGTTTTTCCTTTGGTTTTAAGGACCTTATCTGGACCACGGTTAGCATTTGGGGGCCTCGACTCAAAAATGTCGGTGAGGCCCCCAATTCGAGGCCCCCAAATTGCCCGGATGCAGGCGAACAGAAGGGGACCCCGGTGGAAAGCCGATGCCCGATTATACCATGTTTTCCGTGGGTTTTCGAGGTTTAAGCCCCCTCGAACAGGGCAGGCCTGGTGCCGCTTACGTGACTCGAACACGTGACCCTCGCATTACGAATGCGATGCTCTACCAACTGAGCTAAAGCGGCACTGGCGCGGGCAGATAACAGCGGTCGGGCGATTGGACAAGCGCCCAAATGCACTTTCTTGCCCCCGCCCCTGCCGCCGCAGCACAATCGACCGATATTGCGCGCCATCCATCCGCTTTTGCGCGCGAATTTACGGCATGTTTACCATCCCTGTGGCACAGCCTTGCGCAAAGTCGCTTATTCTCTGTTCCAAGGACCGACCGGATGGACATTCTGCGGGGGCATGACGTCGCCAACGACCAGGACGATTTCGAATATCCCGGTGATGCCGCGATCGACCGTCCGCTCGCCGTGGGATATGAGGAACGGCGCATGCAGGTGCGCGCCTATAATCATTGGGCGTCGCTGCTGGGCGATCGCGCCCTACCCCTGATCGAGGATCTCTCGCCCGATCAGATGGACGATTTCGGTCCCTATAGCGTGCTGCTCGATTTCACCGCCGGCATCGAGAATCCCGCGATCGTCTATCTGGGCACGGCGCTGCGCGAGGAATGCGAGATCGAGGGGCCGATCGGCCATATCGCCGATGTTCCGGCCCGTTCGCTGCTGTCGCGCCTGACCGATCATTATCTCCAGATCATCGCCAATGCCGCCCCGATCGGATTCGAGGCGGAGTTCATCAACCAGCGCGGCCGCGAGATTCTCTATCGCGGCATCCTGATGCCCTTTTCCGCGCAGGGCGATTCGATCGACTTCGTGTTCGGCGTGATCAACTGGAAGGAAATGGCCAGCCACGCTTTGTCGGTCGCGATCGAGCGTGAGGTCGACACCAATTTGCTGCACAATCCCCCGGCGCGCAGCGATGCGCCGATCTGGGCCGATGGACCGGGCGCGGACGAGGATGACGACGTGCTGGACCTGGCCGGCATGGAGATGCCGACCGAGGATGCGCCGCTCGCCGACTGGCTGGCACTCGCCCGCGAAGGCGCGGAAAAGGCCCGCACCAGCGAGGCGCGCAGCCATGCCGCCCTCTATCGCGCGATCGGCCTTGCCTATGATTTCGCGCTGGTGACCCGCCGATCGGCCGAGGAATATGCCGAACTGCTGGAAGATTATGGCATCAAGGCGCAGGCGCGCAGCCCGATGACCGCCGTCATCAAGCTGGTCTTCGGCGCCACCTACGACAAGACGCGCATCACCGAATATGCGACCGCGCTGGATCATGCCGCGACCGCCAGCCTGTCGGTCGGCAGCTTCGCCGCCTATCTGGCCTCCTATGATGGCGGCCTCAAAGCCCTGGTCCGCGACGAGCGCGCCGCGCGCCGCGCGGACATGCCCGCCCGCCCCGACAAGCGCCAGACCGCCCGCGACACGATGAAATGCGCCACCGCGCTCGATCCGCTGGCCGTCGCCACCGACAATGATGGTCTGGCCGTCGTCGTCGCCCGGCGCGAGGCGGATGGCACGCTGGCGATCGTCGGCGCGCTGCCGGAAGGATCGGACCTGGGCCAGCGCGTGATCCTGGCCGCCGCCGACTAAGATCTTGCCTCGGCGCCGGCCCTCACCCCCAGCCGTGCCGCAAACGCGCCATCCTGGGGTGACATCGCGGCTTTCCAAGTGCATAGGGGCATGCCTGCTCTTCGGGCCATGCCTTCAGGACATCGATATCCGCCAGTAACGGGCGGCCCGACCATGCTGCGCTGCATCATAATATTTCACGCGCGCGAAATTTTATTTCGACCAATACTTGAGACGATTCGGTGAGAGGGGCATATAGAGGCCCCTAGGACAAGGAGTCGTCTGGCGGTGTTCCAGCGCCTCCTCCGTTTCGGCAACGGCGGGACATTTCCCCGCGGCTAAGAGGTAGGCGAATGACGGCGCTGGCTGATCCCAATATCAAGGAAGTCGATTCAACTGTTCGCGCGGCGCTGGAAGGCGTCCTGGCAAAGGGCGCCCTGCCCGGCGAGAGCGAGGGATTTGATCAGGCGGCCATCGCCGCCGCTGCGGCCTTCCTGGGTCGCACCGCCAATGCGCGCAAGGCCGGCCAGCCCGGCATCGCGATCGAGACGCTGGGCGAAGGCGCCACCGGCCGCTTCATGCGGATCGCGCTGATCAACGACGACATGCCCTTCCTGGTCGATTCGATCGCCACCACGCTCGCGGCGGCCGACATCAGCATCCACCGGCTGCTTCACCCCGTCCTGTCGATATCGCGCGGCGCCGATGGCACCCTGTCCGCGATCCTGGACGATGATGCGCCCGGCGCATTGCGGGAATCGATGATCTATATCGAGGCCGACCGGGCCGACGCAAAGGCCCGCCGCGCGCTCGAAAAGGCGCTGGAAGACACGCTGGCCGACGTTCGCGTCGCCGTGCGCGACTGGCCGCGCATGCAGGAAGCCATGTCGGCCGACGCCAATGCCGTCACCGACGATGAAGGCGCTGCGCTGCTGCGCTGGTTCCTCGCGGGCCATTTCACCCAGATCGGCCATGAACTGTGCAGCCGGGTCGGCACCTCGGAAGAGCGGCTGGGCATCTGCGCGCTGCGTGACAAGCCGATGATCGCGCCGGCCTCGCGCGAGGCCGCCTTCACCTGGTTCGAGGAAGGCAAGCGCAGCCCGCTCATCATCAAGTCCAACATCCTCTCGCGCGTGCATCGCGGCGTGCTGCTGGACCTCATCATCCTGCCGGTGCGCGAGGGCAAGAGCGTCACCGGCCTGTCGATCCACGCCGGCATGTGGACCAGCGCGGCGCTTGCCGCCTCGCCGGAAAAGGTGCCGCTGCTGCGCTCGGCGCTGTCGGCGCTGATGGACAAATATGGTTTCGACCCGGCCGGCCATGCCGGCAAGACGCTGGCCCATGCGCTCACCACCCTGCCGCACGACATATTGATCGGCTTCGAGCGGGACACGCTGGAGCATCTGGCGCTCACCTTCATGTCGCTGACCGACCGGCCGCGCCCCAAGCTGGTGCTCGCCACCAGCGCGCTCGCCCGTCACCTCTATGCCTTTGTCTGGCTGCCGCGCGACGAACTGTCGACCGCGCGCCGCGTCGCGATCCAGGACATGCTGGCCAAGGCAGCGAATGGCCCGGTATTGAGCTGGTCGATCGCGCTGGAGGAAGGCGGTTTGGCGCTGCTGCGCATCACCCTCGACCTGCGCGACGGCGGTGTCGTGCCCGATGATGCCGCGCTCGATCGTCAGCTCAAGCAGATGGTGCGCGGCTGGCTGCCCGCCGTCGAGGAAGCGCTGGCCGAAAGCGAGGAAGCCGGCCGCGCCGCGGCGCTGGCCCAGCGCTTCGCCCCCGGCTTCCCGATGGCCTATCGCAACGGCGCCGGCCCGGTCGAGGCGGCGGTCGATATCCGCCTGATCCACGGCCTGTCGGGTCCGGGCGACAAGTCGATCCGCATCTATCGCAATCCGGAAGACAGCGCCGAACGGCTGCGCCTCAAGCTCTACAGCCATGACGCGATCGCCCTGTCCGAAGTCGTCCCCGCCTTCGAGAATTTCGGTTTCCGCGTGATCGACGAGATGACCACGGCGATCGACGGCGGCGCGCTCGGCCATGTCCAGCGCTTCGTGCTGGAACTGCCGGCCGGCGGTGACGCCCAGGCGGTGATCGACCGCGCCGAAGTCGTGACCGAGGCGATCGCCCAGGTGATCGAAGGCGTCGCCGAAAATGACAGGTTCAACGAACTGATCGTCACCGCCGGCTTCGCGCCGCGCGCGGTGGTGCTGTTCCGCGCGCTGTTCCGCTATCTGCGCCAGACCGGCACCGCCTTTGGCATGGCGACCTTCGCCGACACGCTGCGCCGTGAACAGGGCGTCGCCCGCAATCTTGTCGCCCTGTTCGAAGCGCTGCACGATCCCGCCGCGCAGGACGGCAGCGACAAGGCGACCGCCATCCAGGCGGAGATCGACGCGGGCCTGGAACAGGTCAGCTCGATCGACGAGGATCGCGTGCTGCGCCTGATCCGGGCCGTCATCACCGCGACGCTGCGCACCAACTTCTATGCCCCGGCTGCGGCCGAGGCGCTGGCGTTCAAGATCGACAGCGCCCTCGTCCCCGGCCTGCCGGCGCCGCTGCCCTGGCGGGAAATCTGGGTCTACAGCCCGCGCGTCGAGGGCATCCATCTGCGCGCCGGCCCGGTCGCCCGTGGCGGCCTGCGCTGGTCCGACCGTCGCGACGATTTCCGCACCGAAATCCTGGGCCTGATGAAGGCGCAACGTGTCAAGAACGCTGTCATCGTGCCGACCGGCGCGAAGGGCGGCTTCTACCCCAAGCAACTGCCCAATCCGCAGGTCGACCGTGATGCCTGGTTCGCCGAAGGCACGGAAAGCTATCGCATCTTTATCCGCACCCTGTTGTCGATCACCGACAATATCGTGAAGAACAAGGTGAAGCACCCCGCCCAGGTGGTGGTGCGCGATGGCGACGATCCCTATTTCGTGGTCGCCGCAGACAAGGGCACCGCGACCTTCAGCGACGTCGCCAATGCGATCGCGCTGGAGCGGGACTTCTGGCTGGGCGACGCCTTCGCCAGCGGCGGCTCCAACGGCTATGACCACAAGGCGATGGGCATCACCGCCAAGGGCGCCTGGATCAGCGTCCAGCGTCACTTCGCCGAAATGGGCGTCGATGTGCAGAGCGAGCCGGTCAAGGTCGTGGGCTGCGGCGACATGTCGGGCGACGTGTTCGGCAACGGCATGCTGCTCAGCAAGGCGATCAAGCTGGTCGCCGCCTTCGACCATCGCCACATCTTCCTCGACCCCAATCCCGATCCGGCCAAGAGCTGGGAAGAGCGCAACCGCATGTTCGCCCTCCCCCGCTCCAGCTGGGAGGATTATGACAAAGGCCTGATCTCCGAGGGCGGCGGCGTGTTCGCCCGCAGCCTCAAGAAGATCCCGCTCACCCCGCAGGTGCAGGAAATCCTGGGCGTGACCGAAAGCGAGATGGAGCCGACCGCGCTCATCTCCGCCATCCTCAAGAGCCCCAACGACTTGCTGTGGTTCGGCGGCATCGGCACCTATGTGAAGGCCGCCGCGCAGAGCCATGGCGATGTCGGCGACCCGGCCAATGACCGGCTGCGCGTCAATGCCGAACAGCTGCGCGTCAAGGTGGTGGGCGAAGGCGCGAACCTTGGCACCACACAGGCCGGCCGCATCGCCTTCTCGCTGCATGGCGGGCGGATCAACACCGACTTCATCGACAATAGTGCCGGCGTCGACTGCTCGGATAATGAGGTCAACATCAAGATCGCGCTGAACAAGGAAATGGCGGAAGGCCGCCTGCCCTTCGACAAGCGCAATGCCCTGCTGGAAAGCATGACCGACGCGGTCGGCGCGATCGTGCTGGAGGATAACCGGCTTCAGGCGCTCGGCCTGTCGATCGCCGAAAGCGGCGGCGCGGCGGACCTTGCCTCCTATGTCCGGCTGATCGAGACGTTCGAGGAAACCGGCCGTCTAGACCGCCAGGTCGAGGGGCTGGCCGCCAATGAGCAGCTGCTGCGGCGTGGCCAGGATGGCCAGGGCCTCACCCGCCCCGAACTCGCCGTGCTGCTCTCCACCGCCAAGCTGGCGCTGCAGGACGCGATCGAACATGGCGACCTTGCCACCGATCCCAGCATGGGCGCGGAACTGGCCGCCGCCTTCCCTGCCGCGATGCAGGAGAAGGAAGCCGACGCGATCGCGGCCCATGCGCTCAAGAAGGAGATCATCGCCACCAAGGTTGCGAACCGCATCGTCAACCGCCTTGGCATCATCCATCCGTTCGAACTGGCGGAAGAAGAGGGCTGCTCGCTCGCCGATCTCGCCAGCGCCTTCCTGATCGCCGAGCGGCTCTACGACATCCGCACCCTGTGGGCGGATATCGACGCGGCCGACATGTCGGAAGCCGCCCGCCTGGCCCTGTTCGGCGACATTGCCAGCGGCATGCGCGCGCAGATCGCCGATATCCTGCGCAGCGTGCCCGCCGGCACCCTGCCGGACGCCGGCCATGCGATCCTGGCCAAGGGCGTCGAAACGCTCGCCAACCAGGTCGACGACCTGCTCACCAGCGAAGCCCTGCGCCGTGTCACTGCCGTTACCGATCGCCTGCTCTCGCTCGGTGCGCCCGATACGCTGGCAGTGCGCACCGCCGGCCTGTTCAAGCTGGATGGCGCGGTCGGCATCGCCGCGCTCGCCGGTCGCCTGAAGATGGACGAGATCGCGCTGACCCGCGCCTTCACCCATCTGGGCGAGGCTGTCGGCATCGACTGGGTCCAGTCGGCCGCCGCCCGCATGGAACCGACCGATCCGTGGGAGCGGCTGCTCATCTCCGGCGTCGCGCGCGACATGCAGCAGGTGCGGCTCGACTTCCTGGCCCAGGGCAAGGGCAAGGATGTGTCCGACCATGTCGAGAAATGGCTGATCGAGCGCGGTGCGCGCATCCAGCAGTTCCGTGCCCTGGTGCAGCGCGCCAAGGCAGCGGCATCGCCCAATGTCGCAATGCTGGCGGAAATCGCCGGTCAGGCCCGCGGTCTGCTCGGCCGCTGAGGCCATCGCCCCTTCCCGTCACCGGGAAGGGGTTTCAACCGCCCCCCCCCAAAAAAAAAGAAAAAGGCGCCCGATCCAGTGATCGGGCGCCTTTTTCTTTTCTGTGCCTTTGCTGCGATCAGCGCGGGTCGGCGGGCAGCGGCTGAACCATCAGCGGCTTGGGCGCCGGTGCGGGGGCCGGTTCGGGTGCCGGCGCAGCAGCAGGCGCCGGTGCCGACTCCGCAGCAACCGGGGCCGCAGCCTCCGGCGCATCGGCTGCCGGCTTGTCCTTACCCGGCACGCGCAGCCCCGGACCATAGACCGGCGTCACGCCCGGCGTGTAGCGACCGTGCAGCGCCTCGATCTCCGCCTTGCGCTGGTTGAGATAGAGGTCGCGATAGCTGCCATAGGGATTGTCGTCGGAACGGATCGCCTGGATGCGCTCGTCGAACGCCGCGCGCTCGCCCAGCTGGTCCAGCACCGCCATCGGGATGACGACCGTGGGCTGGGTGAAGGGCTTGCCCACCGCGAAGGGCAGGATCATCTTGTCGACCGTGTCGCCGATAATGTCGCGCAGCGTCGTCGGGCCGACCAGCGGCAGATACATGTACGGCCCCGGCCCCACGCCATAGAAGCCCAGCGTGTTCGCGAGGCCATTGGGGCGATAGGGCAGGTTGAACGGCTTGCGCTTGGCAACGTCGAACAGGCCGACAAAGCCCAGCGTCGTGTTGATCGCGAAACGCCCCGCCGTCTCGAACGCCTTGCCCGGCTTGAACTGCAGCATATAGGCCGCGAACACGACCGGCTCGCCCAGGTTCGAGAAGAAGTTGCGCAGCCCCTTGCGCACCGGGCGCGGCAGGCCCTTGTTATAGGCCTTGGCCACCGGCTCGATCAGCGCCTTGTCGACGGCCTGGACCGCTTCGAAAGACTGTTCGTTGATCGCGGCGAAGGGATCGCGCTTGCGCAGCCCGGTATCGCCGGTCACGACGATCGCATTGGGATCGACCGGAACCTCTTCCTTGGGCTGCTCCGCAATCGGGCTCAGCGTCGGCAGCACGACCGGCGGCGGATAGGGACTGTCGGGTGACGGCGCCTGTGCCGGCGCCGGTGCGGGCTGGAGCGGATCGGCAGGACCAGTCTGGGGCGTTCCCGCCGGCGCAGGTGCCACGGCCGCAGCCGGCACCATCGGAGCGCCGCTGTCCACGACCTCCCCCTGTCCCGCCATCAGCATCATTCCAGTGGCGGCAACCGAAAGCAGCATAAATCGTCCCTTGTCACGGCCCCGTCTGGACGACGGGCCCAACGGCCAGCAACGGCCTGGATAAGGGCCGATAAACAGACATCGCATCCCCGCGACATCGCTGTCCAAGCTGATTTCGCTAGGGGGGCGTGCCGCACCCGTCAAGTATGGGGGTCAAGCAGGAGGCGGCAGGCGGAGACGCGCGTGCGGCGCTTTGGTTCCCGAACGCTTACATTTTGATACATTTTTCCTGTTGCGAGCGGTTTGCAATTGCGAGTCGTTCGCGTTATTCGGGCCACCTCATTTCCCACAGGACTCGCCGTTCTCTCGATGCACGCTCCCGCCCGCGCCCAGCCCAAGAAAAAGAAGAGCGCCAAGGCATTCTGGCTGAAGCAGCTGCATACTTGGCATTGGGTGAGTTCGGCGATCAGCCTGATCGGCCTGCTGCTCTTCGCCTTCACCGGCATCACCCTCAACCACGCCGCCGATGTCGAGGGTTCGCCCCGGACCGTCGAGAAGAGCGCCACCCTGCCCGCCCCGCTGTTGAAGCTGGTCGCGGCCGATGACGCGCCCGATGCCAAGAAGCCCCTGCCCGCCCCGATCGCCCAATGGGTCGAAAAGGAAATCGGCCAGAGCGGCGCGGGCGAGGCGGAATGGTCGGCGGACGAAGTCTATCTCGCCCTGCCGCGTCCCGGCGGCGATGGCTGGGTGTCGATCGACCGGCATGACGGCAAGGTCACCAGCGAAGCGACCAGCCGTGGCTGGGTCAGCTATCTCAACGACCTGCATAAGGGCCGCAATGCCGGCACCGTGTGGAAATGGTTCATCGATATCTTCGCCATCGCCTGCTTCCTGTTCGCGCTGACCGGCCTGCTGCTGCTCCAGTTGCACGCCGCCAAGCGGCCGAGCACCTGGCCGCTGGTCGCGATCGGGCTTGCGCTGCCGGCGCTGCTCGCCATCCTCTTCATCCACTAACGGGGGTCCATCTTTCCATGCAGATCAGTCCCAAGCTCATCCTGTCCGGCGGTGCCGCGCTCGGCGCCACCGGTGCGCTGGCCGCGCCGGCCGCCGCGCAGACCATGACCGTCACGGTCAATATCCCGCGCCTGTCGGTCGCCGAATATCACCGCCCCTATGTTGCCATCTGGCTGGAGAAGGAGGGCGCCGCCCCCCGCACGCTCGCGGTCTGGTATGATGTCGACAAGGCCAAGGGCGAAGGCACCAAATGGCTGCGCGACATCCGCCAGTGGTGGCGCGTGTCGGGCCGCACGATGAGCTTCCCGGCCGATGGCGTATCGGGCGCGACCCGCGCGCCGGGCGACCAGAAGATCGCCTTCACCGCCGGCAAGGGGCCGCTCGGCGCCCTGGGGCCGGGCAAATATACGCTGGTGGTGGAAGCCGCCCGTGAAGTCGGCGGCCGCGAACTGGTCCGCCTGCCCTTCACCTGGCCGGCCAAGCCCGGCGTCGCCGCCAAGGCACAGGGCAGCAGCGAACTCGGCGCCGTCAGCGTCAGCTTCGGCAAGTAACAGGGGACAAAGACCATGAAAGCCAAATATCTGATCGCGGGCGCGCTTGCCGCCCTGATGCTCTCCGGCGCGGCCCAGGCGCACCGCCAGTGGATGCTGCCCTCCTCCACCACCCTGTCCGGCACCGACAGCTGGGTGACGGTCGACGCGGCGGTCTCCAACGACCTCTTCTATTTCGAACATTTCCCGATGCGCACCGACGGCATCGCCGTGACCGAGCCGGATGGCACCACCGGCAAGATCGAAAATGCCGCCACCGGCAAATATCGTTCGACCTTCGACGTGCATCTGACCAAGCCCGGCACCTATCGCATCGCCAATGTCTCGACCATGGTGATGGGCAGCTACACCCTCAACGGCAAGCAGGAGCGCCTGCCGCGCGGCACCACCAAGGCCAATCTGGCCCAGGCGATCCCCGCCGGCGCCACCAATGTCCAGACCGCCGAGGCGAGCAACCGCAACGAGATCTTCGTGACCTTGGGCGCGCCGACCACCACCATCTTCAAGCCGACCGGCACCGGCATCGAACTGGTCCCGGTGACCCATCCCAATGACCTGGTGTCGGGCGAGACCGCGACCTTCCAGTTCCTGCTCGACGGCAAGCCCGCCGCCGACCTCAAGGTCACCGTCATTCCCGGCGGCATCCGCTATCGCGATGCGCTGGGCCAGATGGACCTCGTCACCGACAAGGATGGCAAGCTGGCCGTCAAATGGGGCGCCCCCGGCATGTACTGGCTGAACGCCAGCACCGGCGGCGGCCGCGAAGGTGGCCCCGGCGGTCCTGGTGGCCCCGGTGGTCCGGGCGCGCAGGGCGGCAAGCCGGAGGGCGCACCGCCCGCGCCGCCGGCCGGCCCGCCGCAGAAGCGCGCCTCCTACATCACCACGCTGGAAGTGCTGGCGCCCTGACCCGGCCCGCCGGCAATCCCGTCCGGATCGCGATAGCGCCCGACCTGTCGCCCGAGCAATTTGCCGGGCGCCAGCGTCAGGGCGCTATCGTCACTTTGGGCGGACCGACCATGGGCACCACATGGTCGGCCCGCATCGTCGACCCACCCGCCGACTGCCAGACCCATGTCGAGGCCGTGCTGGCCGCCGTCATCGGCGAGATGAGCAATTGGGAAGCCGGCTCCGACATCAGCCGCTTCAACCGCAGCCCGATCGGCCAATGGACCCGCCTGCCGCCCGCGATGATGGGCGTGCTGCGCGCGGGCCTGTCCATGGCTCGTCTGTCGAACGGCGCCTTCGACCCGGCGATCGGCGGCATCGTCGCGCGCTGGGGCTTCGGCCCGGCGCTCGCCGGCGGCAGCGCCACCGCTTCGGTCGCGCCCTGGACCTGCATCGAACTCAATGGCGACCGCGCCCGGCGCACCGCCGACGTCGCGCTCGATTTTTCCGGCATTGCCAAGGGCTATGCCGTCGACGCGGTCGCGGCCTGCCTGCGCAGCCTCGGCCTCCCCAACTTCCTGGTGGAAATTGGCGGCGAATTGCGCGGCGAAGGGGTGAAGCCCGATATCCAGCCCTGGTGGGTCGATGCCGAAGTGCCGCCGGGCCTCGACCTCCCAACGCTGCGGGTCGCACTCTGCGGCCTTTCCATGGCCAGTTCGGGCGATTATCGCCGCTACCGGATGGAGGGTGATCGCCGCCTGTCGCACAGCATCGATCCTGCGACCGGCACGCCCATTGCGGAGGGCGTGGCTGCCGTCACCGTGCTCCACGCCTCCGCCATGCTGGCCGACGCCTGGGCGACCGCGATCACCGTGCTGGGCGCCGATCGCGGCATGACCCTCGCCACCCGCCACAACCTCGCCGCCCGCCTCATCCTGCGCACCGAAACCGGCGGCCAGGAATATATGACCCCCACCCTCGCGGCCATGCTGGCCGACTGAGGCCGACCTCAGGCGAGGTGGCGCCCCAGAGGGCGGAGTTGGGTGGATTGCGGCATTCCTCCCCGGTACGGGGAGGGGGACCACTCGCGCAGCGAGTGGTGGAGGGGCACAGGCCCAATAGCGCAGCACTAATAGGCTCCTGCCCCTCCGTCAGCGCTTCGCGCTGCCACCTCCCCGTTCAGGGGAGGAATTACAGCTTCTGGTCGCTTCTTGCCGGGCAGCTTTTCCGCCCAGATGCGGACCGACCGCTAACGGGACCGTCGGGCACCGATCGGCCCAGCGGACGGCGTCAGGGGAGCGAACGAGGCATAGCCCCTCTTTGAAAGGGAGGGGCGGAAGCAAGGTGCGCCTCAACTTGCTTCCAAACCGCCCAGACTTCGCCAATCCGCCCTTAATAGACGTCGCGCTTGTAGCGGCCGACCTCGGCCAGATCGTTGAGCGTCACCTCGCCCAGGATCGCAATCAGCGCCTCATGGACGCTCTGCGCCATGCCTTCCAGGCTGCCGCAGACCAGGATGGTCGCCCCTTGGCCGATCCGTTCGCGCAATTCCGCGCCGGCGTCCGCCAGCAGATGCTGGACATAGCGGCCGCAATCCGCATCGCGCGAAAAGCTGCGGTCCAGCCGTGCCAGCGTGCCGTCCGCCAGCCAGGCCGACAGTTCCGCATCGAAATAACGCTCATGCGCCCGGCTGCGCTCGCCGAACAGCAGCCAGTGGCCGCCCATCCCGTCATGCGCGACGGCGCGCAGATGGGCGCGCAGCCCGGCAATGCCGGTGCCATTGCCGATCAGGATCATCGCGCCGCGCGCCGCCGGATCGGTGCGGAAGCCCGGATTGGGCCGCACCCGCATCATCGTCGTCTCGCCCGGCGCCATATGCGCGGTCAGCCAGCCCGAACCGATGCCCAGCCGCCCGTCATCATCGCGCACCTGCCGCACCACCAGGTCCAGCACGCCATCGGCCATGATCGACGCCGCCGAATATTCGCGCGCCGGCAGCGGGCGCAGCGCCCGCGCTTCTGCCATGGTGAGCGGGGTTCCGGCGTCGGGCAGCATCGCGCGTGCCAGTTCCGCCCGCAACGCCGCCGGCACCGCGATCAGATCGCCCTCGGGCGCCTGGCTAGCCAGCAGCGCCTCGACCGCCTCGGGCGCGTTGCAAGGGTGCAGTTCCACGATATCACCTGCCTGCCATTCGGGCACGTCCGTCCCCACCGGCTCGAACTGCAGATGATAGGCGGTCAGCGCCGGGCTGTCGGGATTGAGCGCATGGCGCGCCACCAGTCGCCACGGCGTGAACGGGATCACCATCTGCCCCCGATCACCCTCGCCCGCGCCCAGATCATGCAGCGCATCATGCCAGGCCAGCTCTGTCGCTTCATCTTCATGCCCCATGGCGATCAGCGGGAAGAGCGGCTGCGCGCCTGCCCCCGCCATCCAGCCGTCGACCGCGATGCCGAAGGCGCAGAAATCGGGATATTCCCGGTCGCCGATCGCCAGCACGCCATAATGGAGATGGCCAAGATCAATCGCCCCGCCACGCAGCAACCGGCTGGCAAAGCCGCGCGCCATGTCCGGCGGCTCGCCCTCGCCATAGGTCGAAACGACGAACAGGATGCGTTGCGCCCCCGCCAGCATATCGCGGGTCAGCCGGCCGACCGGCACCACCTGTGCCCGCACCCCGCCATGGGCCAGCGCCTGCGCCGCATTGCGCGCACGGATTTCGGCGGTCCCGGTCTGACTGGCATAGGCGATCAGCAAGTCGCCGCCGTCCATGTCGCCGCCGGCAACCGCCACAACATCGCCGGCCAGCGCCCGCGCCGCCTGCTTGCGCTTGCGCCGCGAGAGATAGAGCAGGAAGCCGGTCACCGTGAACAGCGGCATGGTGAGGCTGGTCAGCATCATGATGATCCGGCCGGGCAGCCCGAAAAAGGCGCCGCGGTGCAGTTCATAGACGCTCTGGGTGATGATCACGCCCAGCGGCCGGCGATCATAGAGGTCGCGCTTCTCCAGCGCATAGCTGGTCGGATCATAGCTATATTTGTCGGTCTGGCGCAGATGGCGCGCGCCGTCGGGCCGGGCGTCGAAGCTGATCGTCTTCATCGGCTGCGACGGCGCCGGCTGGGTGATGCGCACCCAGATATAGTCATTGCCGGTGGCGCGACGGAAGGCGGTCCAGGCCGGATCGATCGGCGGTCGCGGCGCGATCCCGTCGCGCTTTTCCGACCGCCGCCCTTCCTCGCCCGGCGCCTTGCCGGTCAGGCTGTATATCACCCCCTGCCGATACCAGTCATAGCTCCACCACAAGCCGGTGAGCGCGCTCAGCAGATAGAAGAGCAGCACCCAGGTGCCGATCACGACATGCAACGCGCGCCACAGGTTGCGCCCGGTCTTGCGCAGGTCCAGCACCAGCCAGGCGCGCCAGTCCAGCGCCTGCCGCGGCCAGCGCAGATAGAGGCCGGACAGAGCGAAGAAGATCAGCGCAATCGCGCTGAACGCGGTGATCTGCCGACCGATGCCATTGCCGCCACCCGGCAGCGCCAGCCAGCGATGCAGATCGTCCATCAGATGGAAAAAGCCTTCGCCCGCCGGTGCGCCCAGCCAGGCGCCGGTGGCCCGATCGACCTGCCCCTGCTTGCGGCCGCGCCCTTCGCTCGACGACAGGCGCACGCTGTGCGACCGGTCGCGCGCCATTTCCCAGTCCAGCCGCGCGATATAATAGCCCGGATTGTCGGCCTGCACCCTGGCGATCAACTGGTCGGGCGACAGGTCGGGTTTGGAAGGCACGCCGGGCGCATAGAGGCGCGGCGACAGCGCCTCGCTGATCTCGTCCTCGAAGCTCATGGTCGCGCCGGTCACGCCCATCAGCGCCAGCACCAGGCCGGCGGTGATCCCCAGGAACCAGTGGATCTGGAACAATATGCGCTTGGTCACCTGGGCTCCGTGGGCTGCCATCCGAAAGCCCAGCCTATTACGCATCTGCAACATGAATGCAATTGCGACTTAGTTTCAAGCAAAGATCAGCCCTAAAGCGCGGTGTAGAGGCAAGTCGCGCCCAGGATGATGCCGGGCACATTGGCGACGATGATCGGCCAATCCTTGTCCTTGTGCAGCCAGCCATAGGCCGCCCACAGACAGGTATTGAGCACGGTCGCCAGCGGCTGGATCACCGATCCCTTGTCCCCGGCCAGGTTCATCCGGATCTGGTCCAGATAGGAACCATACATGAGGATGGCGGTGACGGTCGCGATCCAGCCGACCACCCGCAACGTCCGCTCGTCGAGATGCCGTGCCATCCTGCCCCCATGCCTGTCGTCGGCGGCACTTAGCCATCGACCGCCCCCCGCGCGCAAGACCGCAATTACCCGGAGGCGCGCATGGCACCGCCGGGCATGGGGAAGCAGGCGACCACCCCCGATGGAGGGAGGCGCCGGGCGTCAGTCCAGGTTCGGGCGCAGATAGCGTTCGGCGGTTTCCAGGTCGATGCCGCGGCGGGCGGCATAATCTTCCAGCTGGTCGCGGCCGACGCGGGCGACGCCGAAATATTCCGCCTGTTGGTGACCGAAATAGAAACCGCTGACCGCCGCCGTCGGCAGCATGGCAAAGCTTTCGGTCAGGGTCGCGCCGGTCGCATGATGGGCGTCCAGCATCTCAAACAGGATCGGCTTCAAACTATGTTCCGGGCAAGCCGGATAGCCGGGCGCCGGGCGGATGCCGCGATATTCTTCCTTGATCAGCGCCTCGTTGGTCAGCTGCTCGCCCTCGGCATAGCCCCACAAGGCGGTGCGGACATAATGGTGCAGCCGCTCGGCAAAGGCTTCGGCCAGACGGTCGGCCAGCGCCTTGAGCAGGATGTCCGAATAATCGTCGATCGCATTCTTGAAGCGGGCCAGATGCGGCTCGATGCCGTGGATCGACACGGCAAAGCCGCCCATCCAGTCGCCATCATGGCTGATGAAGTCGGCCAGGCACATATTGGCCCGGCCTTCGCGCTTGGCGATCTGCTGGCGCAGCATCGGCAGGGTGTAATGCTTCTCGTCCTCGACATGGACGATGATGTCGTCGCCCTGACGACGGCAGGGCCACAGGCCCGCGACGCCGCGCGCGGTCAGCCATTTCTCGTCGATGATCTTCTGGAGCATCTTCTGCGCGTCGGCGAACAGGCTGCGGGCGCTTTCGCCGACAATCTCGTCCTCCAGGATGGCGGGATAATTGCCGGCCAGTTCCCAGGCGCGGAAGAAGGGGGTCCAGTCTATATAGTTGACCAGATCCTTGAGATCCCAGTCGGGGAAGCGGTGGGTGCCGGGCAGCAGCGGGCGCGGCGCCTTCAGGCTCTCGTCCATTTCGAAGGCGTTGGCGCGGGCGTCCTCAAGCGACAGGAGCTGGCTCTGCCCCTTGTTCGCGCGGGCGACGCGGACATGCTCATAATCATCCTTGGTCTTCTGGACGAAATCGGCCTTTTGCGTTTCGGACACCAGCGCCGTAGCAACGCCGACGGCGCGGCTGGCGTCCAACACATGGACGACCGGGCCGGTGAAGGCCGGATCGATGCGCAGCGCGGTGTGGACGCGCGAGGTGGTCGCGCCGCCGATCAGCAGCGGCATGGTCATGTTGGCGCGCTGCATTTCGGCCGCCACCGTCACCATCTCGTCGAGCGAGGGGGTGATGAGGCCGGACAGGCCGATCATGTCGGCGTCATTCTCGTTCGCGGCCTTGATGATGTCCTGCCAGGGCACCATCACGCCCATGTCGATCACCTCGAAGCCGTTGCACTGGAGCACGACACCGACGATATTCTTGCCGATATCATGGACGTCGCCCTTAACCGTCGCCATGATGATCTTGCCCTTGCCCTTGGCACCGGGTTCCTTGGCCGCCTCGATATAGGGCAGAAGATGGGCCACCGCCTTCTTCATGACGCGGGCGGACTTCACCACCTGGGGCAGGAACATCTTGCCCGCGCCGAACAGGTCGCCGACCACGTTCATGCCGTCCATCAGCGGGCCTTCGATCACCTGGATCGGCTTTTCGGCGGCGAGGCGGCATTCCTCCGTATCCTCGACCACATACATGTCGATGCCCTTGACCAGCGCATGTTCGAGGCGCTTGGCGACCGGCCAGCCGCGCCATTCCTGCGCGGCCTTTTCCGACGCGGCATCCTTGCCCTTGAAGCTTTCCGCGAGCGCAACGAGGCGGTCGCCGGCTTCGGGATCGCTGTTGAGGAGGACGTCCTCGCAGGCCTGGCGCAGCGCCGGGTCAATCGCGTCATAGACGTCGAGCTGCCCGGCATTGACGATCGCCATGTCGAGGCCGGCGGGGATGGCATGATAGAGGAAGACCGAGTGCATCGCCCGGCGCACCGGCTCGTTGCCACGGAAGGAGAAGGAGAAGTTCGACAGGCCGCCCGAGATATGGACGTGCGGGCAGCGCTTCTTGATTTCGCGGCAGGCCTCGATGAAGTCGACGCCGTAGTTGTTATGCTCCTCGATCCCGGTCGCCACGGCGAAGATATTGGGATCGAAGATGATGTCTTCGGGCGGGAAGCCGATGGTCATCAGCAGCTTGTAGGCGCGCTCGCAAATCTCGACCTTGCGGGCCTGGGTGTCGGCCTGGCCGGTCTCGTCGAAGGCCATGACGACCACGGCGGCGCCATAGGCCATGCAGAGTTTCGCATGATGCAGGAAGGCTTCTTCACCTTCCTTCATGCTGATCGAGTTGACGACCGGCTTGCCGGAGACGCATTTCAGGCCCGCCTCGATCACTTCCCATTTGGAGCTGTCGATCATGACGGGGACGCGGCTGATGTCCGGTTCCGACGTCATGAGCTTGAGGAAGGTGGTCATCGCCTCGACCGCGTCGAGCAGGCCCTCGTCCATGTTCACATCGACGATCTGCGCGCCATTTTCGACCTGCTCGCGCGCGATGTCGATCGCCGCGGCATAGTCGCCGGCCATGATCAGCTTCTTGAACTTGGCGGAGCCGGTGACATTGGTGCGCTCGCCGATGTTGACGAAGGTGGCGGTGGAGGTCTGCGTGGTCATTCTATCAATCCGTTCGCTTCGAGCCTGTCGAGAAGCGTTGCGCGCCCGGTTCTCGACAAGCTCGAACCGAACGGTGGGAGGTTTCAGGCAGCTATGTGCATCGGTTCGAGGCCGGCGAGGCGGGTCACGACCGTCAGTTCGGGCACCTGGCGCGGCTTGTGGCCGTCGAGCGCCTTCGCCACCGCGCCGATATGGGCGGGCGTCGTGCCGCAGCAGCCCCCGACCATGTTGACCAGCCCTTCGTCCACCCACTGACGGATCAGCTTCGCGGTGGTTTCCGGCAACTCATCATATTGCCCCAGTTCATTGGGCAGACCGGCATTGGGATAGGCCAGGATCAGCGTGTCGGCATTTTTCGACAGTTCGGCCAGATAAGGCCGCAGCAGGTCCGCACCGAAGGCGCAGTTCACGCCGATGGTCAGCGGCTTCAGATGCCGCAGCGAATACCAGAAGGCGTTGATCGTGTGGCCCGAGAGATTCCGGCCCGACATGTCGGTGATGGTGAAGCTCAGCATCACCGGCACCGAGCGGCCGGCCGCTGCCTCCGCCTCGCGCGCGGCCATGCCGGCGGCCTTGGCGTTGAGCGTATCGAAGCAGGTTTCGATCAGCAGGAAGTCGACGCCGCCGGCGATCAGCGCGTCGCACTGTTCGCGATAATCGGCCTTGAGCGTGTCATAGTCGACCTCGCGGTAGGCGGGATCGTTGACGTCGGGCGAGATCGACAGCGTCTTGTTGGTCGGGCCGATCGAGCCGCAGACGAAGCGGGGCTTGCCGTCCTTGGCCGTCGCCTTTTCGCAGGCGACCCGCGCGATCTTGGCGGCGGCGACATTGATGTCCCACACCAGATGTTCGCAGCCATAATCGGCCATCGCGATCTTGGTGGACGAGAAGGTGTTGGTCTCGATCATGTCGGCGCCATTGTCGAGATAGGCGGTATGAATGCCCTCGACGATGTCCGGCCGGGTCAGGCACAGAAGATCGTTATTGCCCTTCTGGTCCTTGGCCAGGTCCAGGTCACCGCGATAATCGGCTTCGGTCAGGCCATGCTTCTGGATCGACGTGCCATAGCCACCGTCGAAGATCAGGATCTTTTCCGCCGCCAGGGCGCGCAATTTCTGTTCAGCGTTCATCGTCATATCCCCTCGTCCCGTTCGGTTCGAGCTTGTCGAGAACCCTCGCGCTACCGGTTCTCGACAAGCTCGAACCGAACGGAGGGGATGGTTTCAAATCAGGCGTCCACCGTCACCTGCGGGCGCAGGCCCAGCAGATGGCAGATCGCATAGCTTAGTTCCGCCCGGTTGAGCGTATAGAAATGAAAGTCGCGCACGCCGCCCATATAGAGGTTGCGGCACAGTTCGGCCGCCAGCGTGGCAGAGACGAGCTGGCGCGCGGCGGGATGCTGGTCCAGCCCGTCGAACAGGCGGCCCATCCAGGCGGGGACATCGGTGTTGCACATTGCCGACATGCGCTGGACCGCGGCGAAATTGCTGACCGGCATGATGCCGGGAATGACGTCCGCGTCGATGCCGGCGGCGGCGACAGTGTCCCGGAAGCGGAAGAAGGTGTCCGCCTCGAAGAAGAATTGGGTGATCGCACGGGTCGCGCCGGCGTCGATCTTGCGCTTCAAATTGTCGATGTCGCTCTGCGCGCTCAGCGCATCGGGATGGGTTTCGGGATAGGCGGCGACCGAAATCTCGAAATCATGGCGCTTGCGCAGCCCCTCGACCAGTTCGGCCGCGCCCTTGTAACCATCGGGGTGCGGCTGGAAGGCGGTGCCGGCCTCCGGCGGATCGCCGCGCAGCGCGACGATATGGCGCACGCCCGCTTCCCAATAGGCGTCGGCCACTTCGTCGATCTCGGCCTTGCTGGCGGCGACGCAGGTCAGATGCGCGGCGGCGGCCAGCGGCGTTTCCCTGGCGATGCGCGCGACCGTATTATGGGTGCGCTCGCGGGTGGAGCCGCCCGCGCCATAGGTCACCGACACGAATTTGGGCGCCAGCGGCGTCAGCGTCTCGATCGCCGACCAGAGCTGCTCCTCCATCTTCTCCGTCTTGGGCGGGAAGAATTCGAAGCTCACATTGAGGTCGCCGGCCAGGTCCGCATAGAGCGGCCCTTCGGCATCATGGCGAGCGCGGTCAGTCTGGGTCATGCGGAAATCCGTTCTTCGATGGGCAGGATGGCGGCGCCGCGCTGGCGCCCGAGCCATAATTGTACCGTCAGTTCCTGGCCGGGCAGCATGTCCACCCGCTCCAGTTCCAGGCCCGCCTGCGCGAACCAGCCTTCGATCTGCATGTCGGAAAAGCCCAGGCGCGCATGCTGGTCGCGGGTGCGCAGCTCTTCGCGTTCATGAGCGGCGAAATCGACGATCAGCACCCGGCCGCCGGGGCGCAGCACCTGCGCCGCCTGCCCGATCACCTGCTCGGGCGCCTGCGCATAATGCAGCACCTGATGCAGCAGCACCGTGTCGACGCTGGCGGGATCGATCGGCAGCGCGGCGAAATCGCCGAGCAGCAGCGCATATTTGTCGCCGGCATCCTCGGGCAGCTTGGCGCGGGCCAGCCGCAACATATCGGGGCTGCGATCAAGCGCCGTCACCTGATCGGCGGCGGGGCCGAACAATTCGATCATCCGCCCGGTGCCGGTGCCGATGTCGAGCAGATGGCCGATCGCCTGCCCGTCCAGCATCGCGCGCATCGCCGCTTCCACATCGGCTTCGGCGACATGAAGCGAACGGATCGCGTCCCACTCCTCGGCATGTTCGGCGAAATAGGCTTCGGCGGCGCGCGCCCGCTCGGCCCGCACGGCGGCAAGGCGCGCGAGATCTGCATTTTGCCATGCGGCCTCGGCGGCCGACGGCTGCAACTGGTCGAACAAGGTGATGAAGGGCTGGACCGATGCCGCCTGCCCCAGCCGCAGGAAGACCCAATTGCCCTCCTTGCGCCGTTCGACCAGGCCGGATTCCACGAGAATGCGGATATGGCGCGACACGCGCGGCTGGCTCTGGTCGACCACCTGCGCCACTTCGCCCACGGCCAGTTCCATCGCCCGCAACAGGTGGACGATGCGCAGCCGCGTCGGGTCTCCAAGAGACCGGAAAATGTCGAGGGCGCCACTCATGCAGCAATCATATAAAGAAATCTTTATATGCGTCAATGGCCGTCCATTGCGGGCACTTCCGACAAAAACCGCGCCTTATCAGGCCCTCCCGCTCAGGAATGGGATTGCCTTGCTTCGCCCAAAGCATTACGAATCAGCGCGCAGGCGCAATGGGGGGTGAGCTTTTCTCCGAGAGTGGTCTGCATCTTTTTTTTCTCTGAGAGGGGTTTGCCCATGTCCAAGTCGATTGCTCTTTCGCTCGTTCTCGCCGCTTCGCTGGGTCTGGCTGCTTGCGGTGGCCACACCGCCGAAAACGCTGCCAACAACGCCTCCAACGCTGCTGAGAACGCTTCGAACGCTGCCGACAACGCCATGAACGCCGCGATGAACGCTGCCGACAACGCTGCGAACGCCGCTTCGAACGCGACCAACAACGTCGCCAACGCGATGTAATTTCCCTTTCGGGAAGAGTTTCTTGGAAAAGGGCCGCACCGGAAACGGGAGCGGCCCTTTTCTTATGCGCGAAAGGACCGGCGAGTGATCAAGCGACCTGCCCTGCTGCTCCTGCTGGCGCTGGGCGCCTGCAATTCCGGCCAGGATGATGGCGTCGGCGGCGTCAGCGCGGCCGAAGCCAGCGCGCTCAATGCCGCCGCGGCGAAGCTGGATGCGCGCGCTGGTGCCGCTTCGCCGCAGGAGGCCGGGCTCAACCCCGCCGCCGTCGCGGCCGCCCGCGCCGACCGGCGACAGGCCGGGGGCAATGCCGCCCGATAGCAAAAGGCCGCCCCCCCCTTCACGGGGACGGCCCTTCATCGTCACCGGATGGGGTGACGCTTAGCAGTTGCGGTCGATCGCGCGGCCAGCCAGCGCACCGACGCCTGCGCCGATGATGGCGCCCGTGGTGCCGTCGCCACGACCATAGCGGCTGCTGCCCTTACCGACTTCGTTGCCGAGCAGGCCACCGGCGATCGCACCGATGATGGTGCCGCCCGTGCCATTGTCCCGGCAGCGATAGCCGCCACGATAACCGCGATAATCATTGCGGTAATAATTGCCGCGATAACCGCCGCGATAGCCACGGTCGCCGCGATAATAGTCACCCCGATAACCGCGATAGCCGCGATCACCCCGGTAATAGTCGCCGCGCTCATAGCTGCGGCCCCAGCCATCGCGCGCCATGGCGGGCGTCGCGGTGACGGCGAGGGAGGCAGCGCCCATGGCGAGCGCAGCACCCAGATTGATCAGATACTTCATCTTCATGGCGTTGCTCCTCAGATTGCCATTTCCGCGGTGAACCGGACGGGCCGATCACCAGGATTGATGCCCTTATGACTGATTCGCGTTGAGTGGAGCCTGAATGGCGGTGACAGCCACCGTTCAGCTGGCAACGCTTCGCCACTCCCCTGCTGCGTCCCGCCGACATTTCCCCTATGGCGGAGCGCGATGCATCGAATCCTGATCGTTCTCGCTCTCGCGATCCTGCTGCTGCCTGCCCCGCCGTCCACCAAGCCCGCCGCCGTGCGGCCGGGCACCTTGCTGGTGACGGCGCGGGCCGTGCCGCTCGACAGCAGCGATCCCGAGCGCCGCCGGGTGGGCACGCTCACCTATCTGGGTGGCTGGCAGCTTGGCAGCGACAATCCGGGCTTTGGCAGCATATCCTCGCT
This sequence comes from Sphingomonas sp. S-NIH.Pt3_0716, assembly GCF_003950715.1. Taxonomy (NCBI): domain Bacteria; kingdom Pseudomonadati; phylum Pseudomonadota; class Alphaproteobacteria; order Sphingomonadales; family Sphingomonadaceae; genus Sphingomonas; species Sphingomonas sp. S-NIH.Pt3_0716. Next base: position 147,824 of record NZ_QLJK01000007.1, read on the forward strand.
GCTGGTCGACGGACCGGGCCAGATATTGGCGCTGAGCGATGCCGGCGTGCTGATGGGCTTCCATGTCGGCCCCGGCCGCGCCAGCCGCCGCCCCTTCATCGCGCCGCTGCCGGTAAGGGCGCAGGACAGGGACCGGCCCTGGTGGTCCTGGGATTCGGAATCCATGACCCATGATCCGGCCAACGACCGCTATTGGGTCGGGTTCGAGCTGCTCCAGGCGATCTGCCGCTATTCGCCGGGCTTCGCGCGGGTGGAGGCGTGCCGGACCTGGCCGGAAATCGTCGCCTGGCCCAAGACCGGATCGATCGAGTCCTTCACCCGCCTGCCCGACGGCCGCTTCATCGCGATCGGCGAGATGGGCATGACCGCCGACGGCCATCATGACACCTTGCTCTGGTCGGGCGATCCGGCCGAGCATGACACGGCCGATCCGATCCATCTCCATTATGTCGCGCCGCAGGGCTATCGCCCGACCGACATGGTCGCGCTGGACGATCGCCATCTGCTGGTGCTGAACCGGCGCCTGACCCTGCAGGAACTGTTCACCGCAACGATCGCGATGATCGAGCTGCCGGCGCATCCCGCACCGAACACGGAGCTGCGCGCCCGGACGCTGGCTCGGCTGGCGCCGCCCCTGCTGGCCGACAATTTCGAAGGACTGGCACTCAGCCGGGAACAGGGCCGGACGATCCTGTGGGTCGCATCCGACGACAATCACGAATTCTTCCAGCGCACGTTGCTGCTGAAATTCCGATTGGATTGATCAGGGTCGGGCTGCGGGCCGGTGCGGCGCAGGGAATATCAAGAAACGCAAAAAGCGGCCTGTTGCCAGGCCGCTTCTTATGCCGAAACGAATCGAAGCGAATCAGGCGGCTGCGGCAGCCTGCTTCTTGACGATGTCGCGCTTCAGGCGACGGGCCTTCAGCGACAGCTTGTCGTCGCTGGTCTTGACCAGCCAGTTGTCGAGGCCGCCATTATGCTCGACCGAGCGCAGACCATGGGTCGACACGCGCAGCTTGACGGTGGTTTCCAGCGTTTCGGAGATCAGCGACACGTTCTGCAGGTTCGGCAGGAACACGCGCTTGGTCTTGTTGTTGGCGTGGGAAACATTGTGACCCACCTGGCGACCCTTACCGGTCAGCTCGCAAATGCGCGACATAGTCAATCAACCTTTGAAATTCGGGTTCGTTCGGAAAGCGGCGCCGATAGCGGGATTCCCGCTCGCCGTCAACCTTCCGCTCGGTTCGTGGCACTATCGCAACCATTTCACCGGGCCCCGCGTTCATCCCCCCGTTCAACAGAGGAGAGTGCCATGCGTTTCATCGGCGTATTGCTGCTGATCGCGCTTATCGTCATCGGCGGCGGGATAGCAACCGGATTCATCGACCTGCAGAAGACTCAGGAAGGCCGCCTGCCCGAAGTCCAGGTAAAACAGGGCGCCCTGCCCAAATATGAGGCGAGCGTCGCCAAGGTCGAAGTGGGCAGCCGCAACGAAACCGTCGAGGTTCCGACCGTGGACGTGAAGAAACCCTGATCCGATTCGCGGGCTTTGGAGCGTCGGCTAGGCCCGCTCTGGCGCGCCTCTCCAACACTCTTTAAGGGCGGGGTCATGACCTCGCCCTTTCCCTTGCCCGAACCGATGCGCCGCGCCTTTGCGCTGGCCCGCGCGGCCGAAGCAGCAGGCGAGGTGCCGATCGGCGCGGTGGTCACGCGTAACGGCATAGTCATCGGCGAGGGCCAGAATCGCAACCGCCGCGACAATGATCCCACCGCCCATGCCGAAATGGTCGCGATTCGCGCTGCCGCTGCCCATCTCGGCGATTTCCGCCTGACCGCCTGCGACCTGTGGGTGACGCTGGAGCCCTGCCCGATGTGCGCGGGCGCAATTTCACACGCTCGGGTCGCCCGGCTCTATTATGCGGTGTCCGACCCCAAGGGTGGCGCGGTCGAACAGGGACCGCGCCTCTTTGCCCAGCCCCAATGCCTGCACCGCCCCGAAATCTATGGCGGGCTGGCCGAGGCGGAGGGATCAGCGCTGCTGCGCGACTTTTTTGCCGCCCGGCGCTGAATAATTGATGCGGTAGAGCGTGTAGGGCAGCGTCATCGCCGTCTTGAGCGTCACTGGCTGCAACCAGGCGGGAATCGTGCCGCGCATCAGGCCCGCATAGAAGCCACGGGGGCTACGCGACTGATAGATGGTCCCCTCGGGGAAATTCGGGCAGACCAGCAAATAGGTCGCATGATGCTTGGCCGCGATCGGGCGGAAGGCATCCGCCGGCCCGTCATAGGCATGATGCATGTCGAGAATCGTCGCGCCATTGCGGTGATAGGGGCCTGCGACCGCGCTATGATGCGTCGTGGCGATGATGCGCGGTCCCAGATCGACCATGGTGAAGATGGTCGCCGGCGGCAGCTGGTCCAGCACCTCGAGCGCGGGCAGCGTGCGGCATCGGCCATTGGCCTTCTTGATCGCATCGGTGCGGGCGATGGCGGATGGGCGCCAGGGCTTGGGCTTGGTGCCGGTCGCCTGCTGCCATAGCGCGATCACCTGCGGATAGAGCGGATAGGCACAGGCGATGGCGCCGACCAGCAGCGCGCCGATGCCCGCCAGGATGCGCACCCGGCGCGACCCGGTGAAGATCGCCGTCACCAGCCGCCATCCGGCCCATGCCGCGGGCGGGATCGCCAGCAACTGCGCCGCCGGCCCGGCGCGCAGCTGCCAGAAGAGCAGAGCGGTCGAGAAGAGCATCATCAGGCCGATCGTCGCGAAGGCCCACAGCCGGTCGCTGTCGCGCCGCACATCCCACAGCGCCCAGAGCAGGCCGAGGAGGCCCACTGCCGGCAGCGCCATCAGCGGCACGACCAGGCTCTGCGCCTGCGCGGTGATCGGCTTGGCCTCGCGGATATTGGCGAGCCAGAGCTGCTGCAGCTCAGGCGAGATCTGATAGGGAGTCAGGCATTGCGGCCAGTTCAGAAGGAAGAACAGGCCCACCGCCCCGCCGACGATCATGCCGGCGATCAGCCGCTGCCACCAGAGCCGCAGCGGCAGGCGACTGAGCAGCACCATGCCCGCGCCCGCCGCGCCGAACACCGCGACCCAGATGGGCGAGATGGCATCGCACACCATGTGGCGATTATCGTAGCTGGCGAAGATGACGTAGCAGAGCGACGTCGCCCCCGCGAGGCTGAGGCCATAGGGCAGCATCCGCCGCCCGGCGCCATCGCGGAATACCCAGCGCAGCGCCACCAGCGCGCCGCCGGCGGCCAGATAGACGATCATCTCCATGCCGATCGCCACCGACAGGGCGCTCGACACGCCTGCGACCACGCCGCCGCGCAGCCAGTTGCGATCGATCAGGCCCGCCATCATCGTCAGCGCCAGCGCCAGCTGCCAGCCATGATGGTCGATCCGCATCGGCGCGAACATGCCAAGGCCCATCTGCGCAGCGAGCGGCGCCAGCACCGCGAACAGCCAGGCCCAGCGCGCACCGACCGCATCGCCCGCCAGCCGCCGCGCGATCGACCCCAGGCTCAGCATCAGCAGGAACAGCGGCAACAGCGGCGCGATTGCACAGGCCAGCCGGTCGGCCAGATCCTGTTCGACAAAGGCGCGGAAGAACAGCATCAGCCCGGCGAGCGGGATGTCGACCAGCCGCGACCAGTGGATATTGGCGCCGCCCGGTGGATCGAGCCGATATTGGCGCAGATCATACCAGCCCTGCCCGGCCAGCCAGTCCTTCACCTGAACGAAGCGGATATTGTCGTCCGTGTCGCTCAGCGTCAGCCAGTGGATGGCGGGCCAGCGGTCGACCAGCATGCCGACCAGGATCGCGATCCAGATCAGGAAGGTCAGCCACTTCCAGTGGCGATCGGCATAGGCGGTGAGGATCGCGAACCAATGGGGCGCGCGGGCGCGAAAAGCAGGCCAGCTTTGCAAATTCATGGCCGGTGGATTAGACGCTCCACACCAAAGCGCAACGGGGCTCCATGAAAATCATCGACCGACTGTCGCCGGCCCATCAGGCCCTGTTCTGGCAGATATTGCGCTATGGCATCAGCGGCCTGTTCATCACCGCCTGCCAGGCGGCGATCTATTGGACGCTGGCGGCACCAGTCGGCCTCCACCCGCAGGTCGCCAACGGCATCGGCTATCTCTGTGCCGTGGTCATCGGCTATGTGCTGCACAATGCCTTCACCTTCCGCGGCCATGGCAGCCAATCGGGCCATGCCGCGCGCGGTTTCCGCTTCGTCGCCGTCTCGCTGGTCAGCTATGCGCTCAACGCCCTGTGGGTCTATCTGTGCGTCACCCATATGCGCTGGCCCGAATGGTCGCCGATCCCGGCGATGATCTTCCTCACCCCCGCCGTGGTGTTCGGCCTCAACCGGCAATGGGTGTTCCGCTAAGGGAAATACCCCCGATCTCAGATCGCCAGCGCCCGGTTCGGCATGGCGCGCAACCGGCCGACGTCGCGCTGGGGTGGCGCGCCGAACAGGCGGCGATATTCACGGCTGAACTGGGACGGGCTGTCATAGCCGACCTGATAGCCGGCCTCGGCCGCGTCGATCCGCTCCGCCAGCATCATCTGCCGTGCCTGCTGGAGCCGCAGCTGCTTCTGATATTGCAGCGGCGTCATCGCCGTCGCGCGGCGAAAATGATCGTGGAAGCTCGACAGACTCATGCCGGCAAGATCGGCCAGCACCGGGCCACTGAACGGCTCGCGATAATGCGCCTTGAGCCAGCGGATCGCGCGCGCAATCTGGCCGGTGCGGCTGTCACCACTGGCAATCGCACGCAGCAACCCGCCGCTCGGTCCCATCATCAACCGCAGCAGCAATTCCCGCTCGACCAATGGCGCCAGCAGGGCGGCACTGTCCGGCTGGCCGAGCAGTCCGGTGAGCCGGCTCGCCGCGTCCAGTAGTTCGGGCGTGATCGGATGGAGCGAGAGCGCCCGCCCCTCCTCCACCGCCGCAGCCGCCGGCAGGGTCAGCGCGATGTCGGACAGCATCGCCGGGTCGAGATAGAGGCAGAAGCAGAGATAGGGGCTGTCCGCATCCGCCTGCGTCACCGTGCCGGTGATCGGCAGGTCGAGCGAAGCGACCAGATAGCTGGCCGGGCCATAGGCTATGACCGCGTCGCCCATCATCACCTGCTTGGCACCCTGCGCGATGATGCAGAGCGCCGGGCGCTGGAGCATATGCACCGGTTCGCCCGGCTGCGACCAGCGCACCAGCGTCAGGCGCGGGACTGCCGTGTCGACTATGCCGTCCGCGTCCATATGGCGGGCGATCTGCTCGCCCAGATGCTCATGGCTCATGCGCACCCCCTTCCAGGAATTTCAGGCAATCCTGATAGCACATAAGACGACAAATGGCCACGTCTGATCATTCATTCGGAATATCGTGCAATCATGGCGCAGGACCATTCTACCGCCCCGATGCCGAACGGGCGCATTCCTGCTCCATCGGATCGGATGTCGATCCGCCCCAAGGATGGAGCTTCAATCATGGCTATCGAGAACAAGGTCATCGCGATCACCGGCGCCAGCAGCGGCATTGGCGAGGGCACGGCGCGGCTGCTGGCGGCGCGCGGGGCGAAGCTGATGCTGGGTGCCCGCCGCACCGACCGGCTGGCCGCGCTCGCCGACGAACTGAACGCTGCCGGCGGCCAGGTCGCCTTCAGCGCACTCGACGTCACCGATCGCGCCGATGTCGAGGCGTTCATTGCCGCGACGCAGGCCGAATTTGGCCGCATCGACGTGCTGGTCAGCAATGCCGGGCTGATGCCGCTGTCGCGCTTCGATAGTTTGAAGGTCGAGGAATGGGACCGGATGATCGACGTCAACATCCGCGGCGTTCTGCACGGCATCGCCGCCGCCCTGCCCCGCTTCAAGGCCCAGGGCAGCGGCCATTTCGTCAATATCTCGTCGATCGGCGGCTATCGCGTCTGGCCGACCTGCGGCGTCTATTCGGCGACCAAATATGCGGTGCGCGCCATTTCCGACGGGCTGCGGATGGAGCATGACGATATCCGCGTGACCATCGTGTCGCCCGGCGTGGTCGAATCCGAACTGGCCAGTACCATCACCGAAGCGGGCGCCGCCGCCGCGATGGAGGATTTCCGCGCCATCGCCCTGACGCCGGACGCCATTGCCCGCGCCATCGCCTATGCGGTGGAACAGCCCGACGATGTCGATGTGAACGAATTGATCGTCCGTCCGGTGCGGACGATGGACTGAGGAAGGCGCGGGATCGGTTCAGGCCATCCCGCACCAAACGGCCGGCCGCCCCTGCACGGGCGGCCGGCGCCGTTTCGTCAGTGGACGAAACGCGCGACGACGTCGCGGTAGGAACGGCTGACCTTCACCTGGGCGCCGGATTCCAGCACCAGGAAGCATTCGCCGTTGGTATGGGGCTTCACCTGACGCACCTGGCTCAGGTTGACGATGGTCGAGCGATGGACGCGCTGGAAATTGCGCGGGTCGAGCCGCTTTTCCAGATCCTTCATCGTCTCGCGCAGGATCAGCGAGTTGTCGGCGGTATAGATGCACATATAGTCGCCCGCCGCGTCGATCCGCTCGATCGAATCCACGTCGACGCGGAAAATCTGCCCGCGATCCTTGATGTTGATCAGCTTTTCGAAGCGGTTCGACGCCGGCGCATCTTCATCGCCATTGGCAAAGTCGTGCATCGCGTCGGGCGCCACTTCGGCCAGCACCTCGCGCAGCTTTTCCGCTTCCTGCACCTGCTTCTTTTCGGACAGGCGCAGGCGCACCCGGTCGAGCGCATCGGCCAGGCGGCCTTCGTCCACCGGCTTCATCAGATAATCGACCGCCTGTGCCTCGAAGGCGCGGATCGCATGGTCGCTATAGGCGGTGACGAAGATGAACAGCGGCGGTTCGACCTCCATCATCCCCTGGACGACGGAGAAGCCGTCGAAGCCGGGCATCTGGATATCGAGGAACACAAGGTCGGGTTTATGCGTCTTGATGGCACGGATGGCTTCGCGGCCATTGGTGCAGGTCTCGATGATTTCGACATCCTCATGCGCTTGCAGACGGAGCTTAAGGCCTTGGATAGCCAGGCTTTCGTCGTCGACGAGGATTGTTCTGATGGTCATGCGGCCACTTTCGATGTTTCATCCATGTTAAGCGGAATTTCGATGATGACCGAAAATCCGCTTTGCGTGGAACGCGTTTCGAACCGCTGTCGTTCCCCGAAGGCCTGAATTAACCGGTCCCGGATGTTCGGCAGGCCGACGCCCGTCCCCTCGCTGACCGGAATGTGTGGCTTCATTGCGCCATCGTTCAATCCCGGCCCGCTGTCCGACACGACGATCCGGACATTTTCACCGGCAGGTTGCGCCGACACCGAGATTTCCGCCCCTTCCTCCTTGGGCGTGACCGCATATTTGATCGCATTTTCCACCAGCGGCTGCAGCAGCAGCGACGGCAGGCGTGCGTGGGCGACCGAAGGATGGACGTCGAAGGACGGCCGCAGCCGGTCCTCGAAGCGCATCTTCTCGATCTCCAGATAGAGTTTCAGCGTCTCAATCTCCTGCTCGATCGTCACCTGCGCGGTCGGCTCGTTGATCAGCGTATAGCGCAGGAAGGAGGACAGCCGCGACAGCATCGCATTGGCGCGCGTCGTTTCCTTGAGCAGCACCAGGGTCGAGATGGAGTTGAGCGTGTTGAACAGGAAATGCGGATTGAGCTGATAGCGCAGCATGGCGAGCTGCGCGCTCGACGCCTGATTCTCCAGATGCAGCAGCTGGTCCGCCTGTTCCTCCACCGTCAGGTAGAAGTTGATCGCATAATAGAGCGCCGACCAGGCGCCCAGCAGCGTCATCGACAGATAGAAGGCGCCCAGGAACAGCTGCAACCCGGCGGTTTCGCTGCCCTTGTTCTGGGTCGAAAAGACCCAGGCATCGATGAAGGCGACCATCGCGGCGGCGGCGACCACGGTGACGATCGACGCGCCCCAGGTCAGGATCGGCCGCTGTTTTTGCAGGAAGCGGAAGGCGACCGCGATCAGCAAGGTCGCCGAATAGCCGGTGACGGTGGAGATCAGCACCGGGATCAGGCTGGACAGCGGCTGACCATTGGCGATGGTGGACGACCCGCGCAGCAGGAAGGCCCCGGCCCAGCCAAGCGACTGGAGGTTCCAGAAAGCGCGATTCTTGTCCGCGAAAAAGGGTTTGGGCTGCAGGGGATGGACTGACATTGCCGACAGCCTAGGCGATTTCAGCGCCATGGTGAAGCCGCCCCGTCGTCCGGTATCAGGCCGCCGCAGCCGGCTCTTGCGCCATCGGGGTCACTTCGTCGCGGCACAGCCAGACCAGATCGCTCAGGTCCAGCGTGCGGCCGTCATGCGCCTGGATCGCGATCGCACGGATCGGCATGCCATCGCGCTTGTCCGCCAGCACCTGGCAGAAGGGCGGCGCGCTGCCCCATTTCTCGCCCCACTGGCGCAGCGCGATCATCGCGGGGGCCAGTTCCTGCCCCTTTTCGGTCAGCCGATATTCGACCTTGCGCCGGTCGCACTGCATCGGCTGGCGCAGCATGATGCCATTTTCGACGAGCCGCGCGAGGCGGTTGGCCAGGATGTTGCGGGCAATGCCCAGCGTCGACTGGAACTCCTCGAAATGGCGAATGCCCGACAGGGCGCCCCGCAGGATCAGGAAGGACCAGCGCTCACCCATCGCCTCCAGCGCGGCGGGAAGGGCGCATTGTTCCAGGTCCTGGGCAAGATTATGTTTCATGATGTCGATCTAATAGCGCAAAGCGGCAGCCGTTGCAAAAGTTGCACAAAGGCAACCCAAATCACACAGATCGGGATTTTTTTGTTGCGCTGCAAGGCGCTTCCCACACAATCGGGAAACGATGCTACGTCAATATGAACTTGTCGAACGGGTAAAGCGCTACGATCCGGATGCGGATGAAGCGATGATCAACCGCGCTTATGTCTTCTCCGTCCAGAAGCATGGCAGCCAGAAGCGTGCCAGCGGCGACCCTTATTTCAGCCATCCGATCGAGGTCGCCGGTATCCTGACCGACTTCTATCTGGACGACCAGACGATCGTGACGGCGCTGCTGCACGACACGATCGAGGATACGCTGGTCACCTATGACGAGATTGAGGAGGCGTTCGGCAAGGATGTCGCCCGCATGGTCGACGGCGTGACCAAGCTCTCCAAGATCGAGGCCATGTCCGAAAATGAGCGGGCGGCCGAGAATCTGCGCAAGTTTCTGCTCGCCATGTCGGACGATATCCGCGTGCTGCTGGTGAAGCTGGCCGACCGGCTGCACAATATGCGCACGCTGCACTTCATCAAGAATGAACAGAAGCGCCGTCGCATCGCCAAGGAGACGATGGACATCTATGCCCCGCTGGCGGAGCGGATCGGCATGTATGACTTCATGCGCGAGATGCAGCTTCTCTCGTTCCGCGTGCTGGAACCCGAAGCCTATGACAGCATCACCAAGCGGCTGGAGCAACTGAAGGAAGGCGGCCATGACAAGGTCGACCGGATCGGCGCGGAGCTGCAATTGCTGCTGGGCGGCCATAATCTGTCGGTGACCGTGTCGGGCCGCGAAAAGCATCCCTATTCCATCTGGAAGAAGATGCAGGAACGGCACATCAGCTTTGAACAGCTGACCGACGTCATGGCCTTCCGCGTCATCACGGAAACGACCGAGGATTGCTATCGCGCGCTCGGCGTGATCCACCAGACCTTCAAGATGGTGCCGGGCCGGTTCAAGGATTATATCTCCACCCCCAAGCGCAACGGCTATCGCTCGCTGCACACCACGGTCATCCATCAGGAAAATGCCCGTATCGAGGTGCAGATCCGCAGCCGCGACATGCATAATGACGCCGAACTCGGCCTCGCGGCGCACTGGGCCTACAAGCAGAAGGGCGACGCCACCGACCAGAATGCCGCCTGGCTGCGCGACCTGGTCGAAATCCTGGAACAGAGCCAGGATGCCGACGAGCTGCTCGAACATACCCGCATGGCGATGTATCAGGATCGCATCTTCGCCTTCTCGCCCAAGGGGGAGCTGCACCAGTTGCCCAAGGGGTCGACCCCGGTCGATTTCGCCTATGCCGTCCACACCTCGCTCGGCAACCAGACCGTCGGGGCGAAGGTGAATGGCCGGGTGGTGCCGCTGCGCACCAGCCTCGAAAATGGCGACCAGGTCGAAATCCTGAAATCGGCCGGCCAGGAACCCCAGCCCGGCTGGCTCAGCTTCGCCATCACCGGCAAGGCGCGCGCCGCCATTCGCCGCTTCATCCGCCAGAAGCAGCGCGGCGAGGAAGTGGCGCTGGGCGAAAAACTCTATGAGGAAATCATCGGCCGCTTCTCGCCCGAACTGGCGAGCGAGCTGGGCGACAAGGCGCTCAATGCCGCGCTCAAGCGGCTGAAGCTGGAGGATCGTGCCTCGCTGATGGTGGCGATCGCCACCCATCGCCTGCTCGATTCCGAGGTGATGGAGGCGCTGATCCCCGGCTCCACCAGCGGCCAGGAACTGGAAGAAGCCCATCCGCGCCAGCATGCCCCGGTCTCGATCCGCGGCCTGACGCCGGGCATCGCCTACAAGCTGAGCGAATGCTGCCACCCGGTGCCGGGCGACCGCATCGTCGGCATCCGCCGCACCGGCGAGCCGATCGAGGTCCACACCATCGACTGCCGCACGCTGGAGGCCGGCCAGGACGACGACTGGGTCGATTTGAGCTGGGACAGCAAGTCCAAGGGCGGCACCGCCCGGCTGCAGGTCATCGTCAAGAACCAGCCCGGTGCGCTCGCCGCGGTCGCCAATGTGTTCGGCGCGACCAAGGCGAACATCCTCAACCTGCAACTGGTCAATCGCGAAGGCCCCTTCCACACCGACATCATCGACCTGGAAGTGGCCGACGCCCAGCATCTGAGCCGCATCGTCTCGGCGCTCCGCGCCCTCGATACGGTGGTGCAGGCGGACCGGGTCTAGGAGCATCCTCGCTTCGGCGGTGGCACCTATCGCCACTGCCGAAGCGGGCCATCGATCAGGCAGCCGCCTCGATCCGCATCCGCAGGCCCAGCGCCGGCAGCAGCTTCAACATGCTGCCCAGCGTCGGATTCCCTTCGGGGCCGAGCATCCGATAAAGTTGCTGGCGCTTCATGCCCGTTGCCTTCGCCAGCTGGGTCATGCCATGCGCGCGCGCCACGATCCCGATGGCCTGGGTGATGACATGCACGTCACCGGTGGCGAACGCATCGGCGAGCAGTTCCGCCTGATCCTCCGCTTGCGTCAGCGCCTCAGCCGCATCAAAGCGGGTCAATTCGATCGTCATACCAGCCTCCTTGGCCGGGTCGATGAGCGTCAGCTCAATCGATCCGGGCCGCCATATCCTTTGCCCTGGCGATGTCCCGCGGCTGGCTCGACTTGTCGCCACCAACCAGCAGGACGATCAGCCGGTCCCCGCGCCGCACGAAATAAAGGCGATAGCCCGGACCGAAATCGACACGGGCCTCCAGCACGCCATCGCCCACCGACTTCACATCGCCCAGCAATCCCAGTTCGAACCGGGCAATCCGTCCGGCAATCTTCGACCGCGGCCGGTGATCGCGAAGCGCAGCAAACCATTCTGCAAAGACCGGCGTTTGCAGCACTTCCATGGCGACAACATATATGTGACACGCCGACGCTTATCAAGCCATCGTTGGCCGCACCCGCCGTCCTGCCAGCGTTTATCCGTTGCGTTCCTTGCCCAAAATCTGTAAGGGCGCCCCAGCAGACCCGTGGCTCACGCCATTGGTCTTCCGTCCGAGACAGTTGGTGAAGGGAATTTGCCCTTCTTAATCTCCAGCCTAGACGGGGAAAAGTTCTTTACCGGACGGGCCATGCGCCCGATTCGGGTCTGCCTGTCTTCCTTCTCGAGGATATGGGCCAGTCGACCTCTCCCCTTCGGACTTAACTGCCCCGTGGCTTGCCATGGGTTTTAGCCGTTCGCGTGGCGCAAGCGACGCGAACATGAAGTGGAGAATGGCATGGATCGTAATCAGAAATCTGAGATCGTCTCCGCGCTGAACGCTCAGCTGGCAGAAGTTGGTGTGGTCGTCGTGACCCGCAACCTCGGCATGACCGTCGCTCAGTCGACCGTCCTGCGCCAGAAGATGCGCGACGCCGGTGCGTCCTACAAGGTTACGAAGAACCGCCTCGTCAAGATCGCCCTCGAAGGCACCGACTATACCGGCATCAGCGACCTGCTGACCGGCCCCGTCGGCCTCGCCTCGTCGGTCGATCCGGTTGCAGCCGCCAAGGTTGCAGTCGATTTCGCGAAGACCAACGACAAGCTTGAGATCGTTGGCGGCGCGATGGGCGAAGTGCTGCTCGATGCGGAGGGCGTCAAGGCCCTGGCATCGATGCCGTCGCTGGATGAACTGCGTGCGAAGCTGGTCGGCCTTCTGGTCGCCCCGGCTACCAAGCTCGCAACCGTCACCCAGGCACCGGCTGCGCAGCTTGCGCGCGTCTTCAACGCCTATGCGGAGAAGGAAGCGGCCTGAGCCGCCCCTCATCCTCATTAACTTTTGAACCTCATTTGTTCGGGGCAATCGCCCCTTAGAAGGAATTGAAAAATGGCAGACATCAACGCTCTGGTCGATCAGCTCTCGGCCCTCACCGTCCTCGAAGCCGCTGAGCTGTCGAAGGCTCTGGAAGAAAAGTGGGGCGTTTCGGCCGCCGCTGCTGTCGCTGTGGCCGCTCCGGCTGCTGGCGGCGCCGCTCCGGCTGCTGAAGAGCAGACCGAATTCGACGTGATCCTGACCGGCGACGGTGGCAAGAAGATCAACGTCATCAAGGAAGTCCGCGCCATCACCGGCCTGGGCCTGACCGAAGCCAAGGCTCTGGTCGAAGGCGCCCCGAAGGCTGTCAAGGAAGGCGCCAGCAAGGACGAAGCCGAAAAGCTGAAGAAGCAGCTGGAAGAAGCCGGCGCGACCGTCGAGCTCAAGTAAGCTGTTGCGGCCTTGCTTCGGCAAGGCCCGGCCTTCCGGTTTCGGCCGGAGAGATATGGGGTGGTGCCTTCGGGCGCCGCCCCTTTTTCTTTGCCCGATCAAGCCGATTGATTTCCGCGCCATATTTGCCTCTATTCCCGCCCACAGAATGGAATGGAGGATGCAGGCGATGCGGCGGACCACTATCATCGGGCTGGGCGCCCTGTTGCTCGGCACCAGCGCCCTTGGCACGGCGCCGCTTGCCGCCCGTTCCCCCACGCCCCAGCCGCAAATGGTCCAGACCGAGGCGGGTATCGTCCATGGCGCGCTCGATGCCGGGGTGGAAAGCTGGAAGGGCATTCCCTTCGCCGCGCCGCCGGTCGGCGACCTGCGCTGGCGCATGCCCCAGCCCGTCGCCCGCTGGCAGGGCGTGCGCGAAACCACCGCCTATCGCAACGACTGCATGCAGCTCCCCTTCCCCAGCGATGCCGCGCCGCTCGGCACCCCGCCGGCCGAGGATTGCCTCTACGCCAATGTCTGGAAGCCCGCCGGCGCCAGCGCCAAGCTGCCGGTCCTGTTCTGGATCTATGGCGGCGGCTTCGTGAATGGCGGATCGTCGCCGCCGACCTATGCGGGTGCCGCGCTGGCAAAGCAGGGGCTGATGGTGGTCAGCTTCAACTATCGGCTTGGCCGCTTCGGCACCTTCGCCCACCCCGCCCTTGCCGCCGCGAACGAGGACAAGGGCCTCGCCGGCAATTACGGCCTGATGGATCAGGTCGCGGCGCTGCAATGGGTGAAGCGCAACATCGCCCGCTTCGGCGGCGATCCCGCCAATATCACCATCATCGGCGAAAGCGCGGGCGGCATGTCGGTCCATGCGCTGCTGACCTCGCCTTTGTCGCAGGGCCTGTTCCAGCGCGCGGTCATCATGTCAGGCGGCGATGGCCAGATGATGGGACCAAAGGACGGCAGCGCAGCGACGATCGGCGAGGCCTTTGCCGCGACCAAGGGGATCAAGGGCAGCGATGCCGCCGCGCTCAAGGGGCTGCGCGCCCTCCCCGCCGATCAGGTGATCGACGGCCTCAATCTGGAAGGCATGTTCAAGGGCCAGCTTGGCCCCTACAGCCCGCCCTTCCCCGACGGGAAGATCGCGGTCAATCCGGCTGCCGCCTATGCTGCCGGCAATTTCGCCCATGTGCCGGTGATGGTCGGCGCGACCGACGCCGACATTGGCGGCCCGACCGGCTTCATGGTCGGCGGTGCCCGCACCGTCGCCGCCACGCTCGCCGCGGCGAAGCTGCCGGTCTATGCCTATCGCTTCGACTATGTCGCGACCTCGGTGGGCAAGCCCGGTGCGGGCCATGCCACCGACATCCCCTATTTCTTCGACACCCAGGCGATCAAATATGGTGCCGCGACCACGGCACGCGACAATGATATGGGCCGCACCATCAGCGCCTATATCGTCAATTTCGCGCGCAGCGGCGATCCGAACGGCACCGGCCTTGCCGCCTGGCCGCGCTATGACGCGAGCGAGGACCGGATCATGCTCTTCAACCCCGACGGCAAGGCCGCAGCGCAGAAGGATCCGCTACCGCCGGTCACGCCCTGACAGGGGCATGGCCGGTCAGTAGTTCCACTGCACCTGGGTGCGGATCAGATTGCCTTCCGCCCGGCCGGTGCGCCGTTCATCGGCTTCTGCTCGCTTCATCCGGGCATAGGCAAAGGTGAATTCCAGCGCCTTCCACGGCTGCCATTCGATACCCAGTTCGAACTCGTCGGTTTCCAGCCGCGGCGCGTTGGTGCCGGCCTTCCATCCGCCGCGATAATGCTGCCAGCGGGCATAGGGCATCAGCGCGCCGATCGTCTCGGTCGGCAGGCGATACATCATCTGGACATAACCGCCGCTCAGATTCTTGGTCTCGATCGACTGGCTGTCCAGGTCATATTCCGGCCCCTTGCCCCAATTCCATTCGGCCTGGATGCCGAAGGGCTGGGGATAGAGAATGGCGTGCAGGCCGACGCGATCATCGTCATAGGCGATCGTGCTGACGCCGCCGCTACGCAGTTCGGGCTGTACATCGTTCATCATCGCCGATCCGCCGATTTCCAGCACCTGGCCCTCAAAGGCGCCACCCAGCCCGTCCAGTTCGAACGGCCAGGTCGCGAACGCCACCTTCATCAGCCCGCGATTCTGCTCGGTCCGGTTGGTGCCCTGCCCGTTGAAGACGCCCAGGCCGAACGCGCCATAATTGCCGAACAGCTTCTGCCCGTCATGCCCCAGCCGGTCCCAGATCTGCTGCACCGATGACGGGGTATAATAAGTGACGATGCCCAGATCGCGCTCGCTCGGCACCGCGCTGTTGATCGCGTCGCTGCGATCCAGCGTCAGCCGGTTGGACGAGGACTGCATATTCTCCCAGCCGAACGGCACCTTCGACTGGCCGAAGCGCACACGCCAATTCTTGCCTTTGTCGAGGAAGACATCGGCATAGGCATCGCGCAGCTGGACGAAGCCCTCGCGCCGCTCGCTGCCCGCCTGGTTGTTCACCGCCGACGCGAAATCGGATTGGAGATAGAGCGACACCCGATCGGACACATCACCCTGCAGCACCAGCCGCGCCCGACGCAGCGAGAAGCCGCCCCGGTCGGAGATCGAACTGTCATGGGGGGAACGGAGCCGGGACTCGCCGGCCGGCGCCGTGTCGTCGCCCGACAGGAAGCCATTATAGCGCATCTGGGTATAGCCGCGCAGCGACAGCTTCTCATACCAGGCCTTGGACTTGGGCGCGTCCGCAGACACCGGAACGGCCGCCGGCGCGGCCGGCGCAGCGGCAAGGGCGACGGGCGCAGCAGGCGCCGAAGCGGCGTCCACTGCGGGCACCGGCGCGGCCGCCCCCGGCGGCGCGCCCTTGTTGGCGGCCAGCGCGGCGGTCAGCGCCTGCACCTGCGCCTTGAGTTCGTCGATCTGGCGCTGCAAGGCCGCATTATCCTGCGCCTGTGCCGGCGCGGAGATCATCAGCGTCGCCAGCGCGGTGCCGGCGGCCAGTCGCAATCGGAGCGTCATTCCTGTCCATTCCCCTGTTTCGGGGACGCCAGTATGAATCTTATGTTACATCGCAGCGTCTTTCAGATGTCGGTTTTGTGACATCGGCAAAAGCGCCGATCGCGGTTGGCGGCGACGCCCCGTCCGGCTAAGCCCGTTCCTGCATGTTCGCCGTCCCGCCTCGCCTGCGTCGCCTGTCGCGCCGCGCCGCCCTGATCGCCGGGGCCAGCCTCGGCCTCGCGCTCGGCAGCTGCTCCGACGAAGGCAGCGGCCCGGTGGTGGTCAGCGTCATCGGCAGCCGAACCGAACTTGCCAAGCCTTTGCAGAACCTGCCCAATCCGGCGGCCAAGCTGATCCTGGAGGCCACCGCCCAGGGGCTGGTCGCCTTCGATGCCGGCGGCGACATCTTGCCTGCCCTCGCCCAGCGCTGGGTGGTGGAGGATGATGGGCGCAGCTATATTTTCCGCCTGCGCCGCGCCTTCTGGGCCAATGGCGCCCGCGTCACCGCGCCCGATGTCGCCCGCATGCTGATGGCGCGGATCGAGATGCTGCGCCAGCTCGACCCTGACGGACCGCTCGACGCGGTGCAGGCGGTCGTGCCGATGACCGGCGAGGTAATCGAGATTCGCATGGCCGCCGCCCGCCCCTATGTGCTGCAGATGCTGGCCCAGCCGCAAATGGCGGTGCTGTCGCGCGACGGCGGCACCGGCCCCTATCGCAGCGTCTGGCGCAGCGGCGCGGCGATGCTCGCCCCGGTCGATCGCCTCAGCGGCGACGATGCCGATAGCGATGAGGAGGAAGCCGGCGTCCCCGCCTGGCAGACCCGCGTGCTGCGCGCCGAGCGCGCGTCGCTCGCCATCATCCGCTTCCGCGAGAAACAGTCGGCGCTGGTGCTGGGCGGCCGCTATGCCGACCTGCCCCTGCTGGTGCCCGCCGGCATTGATCGTGACGCCGTGCGGATGGACCCGGTGCAGGGGCTGCTGGGCCTTGCCGTCACCGGCAAGGGCGATCTGCTCGACGATGACGGCGTGCGCGCCGCGATCAACATGGCGGTCGATCGCAACCAGCTGCTCCAGATGTTTCCGCTGGGCGGCTGGGCGATCAGCGAGCAGTTGCTGCCCGGCCAGCTCGACCTGCCGGTGGCGCCGCCCACGCCCGCCTGGGTCGGGCAGGCGATGGATGATCGCCGGGCGCAGGGCCGCGCCATCATCGACCGCTGGCGTGGCACCCATGGCGATCCGCCGCCGCTGCGCATCGCCCTGCCCGCCGGCCCCGGCTCGACCCTGTTGTTCGGCCTGTTGGCGCGCGATCTGGGCGCCATCGGCCTTGCCGCAGAGCGGGTCGATCTGGCCGACAAGGCGGACCTGTCGCTGATCGACGAGGTCGCCGCCTATGACAGCGCGCTCTGGTATCTCGGCCGCATCGGCTGTGCCCGCAAGATTCACTGCAGCCCGGAGGGCGAAGCCGCGCTGCAGGCCGCCAGCCTCGCCAGCACGGCGGAGGAACGCGCCGCCCGCGTCGCCCAGGCGGTGGGCCTGATTCAGGGCCATGATGGCTATATCCCGCTCGGCGCGCCGATCCGCTGGTCGCTGGTGTCGAAACGGCTCAGCGGCTTTCTGCCCTCGCCGCGTGGCCGCCACCCATTGAACCATCTCTTCCGCAGCACCAATTAAGGGTCTGCGCCCTTTTTGCCGCACCGGACGTTATCCGGCAGCACGGGGCTTTGGAGAGTGATGGAATGCCCGTTTCGGCCAAGCAGTTCGATGACCTTGTTCGTGACATGCCCGGCTTCGGCCGCGACCCTGCCTCGATCCGGCGCCGGATCGAGATGATGGAGGCCGTGCTGGAGGGGCTGTTCGTCATCCCCGGCACGAAGCGCCGGGTCGGCATGGACAGCCTGATCGGTCTCGTCCCCGTCGTCGGCGACATCGCGACCGCCGCCATGGGCGCCTGGATCGTGTGGGAAGCCCGCAATCTCGGCCTGTCGAAATGGCAGCTCACCCGCATGGCCGCCAATGTCGGCGTCGACACGCTGGTCGGCGCCATTCCCTTTGCCGGCGATATCTTCGACTTTCTCTACAAGTCGAACACGAAGAATCTGCGCATCATCCGCAAGCATCTCGATCGCCACCATCCCTCGACGGTGACGATCGACGGCTGACATGCACCATCGTTGATCCTCCCCTGCCAGGGGAGGGGGACCGGCAAAGCCGGTGGAGGGGTGTCCCGCTCTCGATGAAGCGCTGCCTCTCCGCCTGACCCGCGATCATTGCCCTTTCCACGCGGGAAAGGGCGCCTGGGTCTCAGCCCTTCGGCTCGATCCGCAACTGCGCCCGGTCGCGCACGCCGCCCTGCTGCGGCGGGCAGGCCATGTAGCGATATTTGCGGTCCATGCAGATCCACACTTCGCTCAGCGCGCCGTCGCGGTTGACGTTCAGGCGGATGCCATCGGCGACCATGCCCTTGTTCTCCGCCGCGAACGCCTTGGCGAAATCCTGCGCCGACAGGGTCGGCCGCGCGGCCAGCGCCGCCATGTCGGGATAGCGCAACGCCTGATAGAGCTTGCGCGACAGGGCGAAGAATTTGGTCGGCGTGGTCGGCATGCAGGTGCCGTGCTTGACCCACTCATGCTGGATCAGTTGCACCGACGGCGTCGAACAGAGATGCTCGCGGATCACCTTGCGCGGCAGCGGTGCGGCCGGCTTGCAATATTGCGGCCATTCCTTGCCATAGCCGTCGGGCCACAGGCCATGCAGGGTGAAACCGAAATCATTGCCCGACCCGCACTGGAAGGCATCGCGGGCGCCGCCGCGCGACGTCTTGCAATATTGCGGGCTCCAGCTGACCGCCAACGTGTAATAACCGATCGGCAGCACCCGCTTGGGCTCGTCGGCACTCGGCCCCTCCACCTGCGGGCGGGCGATGATCTCGGGCAGGCGGCACTGATTGGCCTGGGCATGGGCGATGCCGGGCAGCAGCAGGGCGATCAGGGGCAGCAGATATTTACGCATGGGAGAAATCCAGTCCGATGTCGGCGGCAGGGGCAGATTGGGTGAGGCGACCGACGCTGATATAAGTGACGCCGGTCTCCGCCTTGGCGCGGATCGTCTCCAGCGTGACGCCGCCCGATGCTTCGGTCGGCACCCGTCCGCCGACCAGGGTGACGGCGCCGCGCAGCGTCGGCGCATCCATATTGTCGAGCAGCAAATGGGTCGCCCCGGCGGCCAGCGCCGGTTCGATCTGGTCGACCCGGTCGACCTCGACGATGATCTGGGCGATGCCGGCGGCAACCGCACGGCGTGCCGCTTCCTCGACCGACCCGGCGACCGCGACATGATTGTCCTTGATCATCGCCGCATCCCACAGGCCCATGCGATGATTGGTCGCGCCGCCCATGCGGGTGGCATATTTCTCCAGCCGGCGCAGGCCGGGGATCGTCTTGCGCGTATCCAGCAAAGTCGCGCCCGTGCCCAGGATCGCGTCGACATAGGCGCGCGTCATGGTGGCAATGCCTGTCAGATGCTGCACCGTGTTGAGCGCCGAACGCTCGGCCGTCAGCAGCGCGCGGGCCTTGCCCCGGATGCGCATGATATCGGTCCCCGCCGCCACCCGGTCACCATCCTGATGCAGCAGCGCGATCTCGACATCGGGGTCAAGCGCGCGGAAGAAGGCGACCGCGATCGGCAGTCCGGCCAGCGTCACCGCGTCGCGGCTATCCATCACCCCGTCGAAGATCGCATCGGCCGGGATCACCGCCTCGCTGGTGACGTCGCGGCCGTCCGGCCCCAGATCCTCCGCCAGCGTCGAAGCGACAAAGGCGTCGAGGTCGAACCCTTCCAGCGTGAAAGCCGCGCTCACTTCTTCTTCTCCACCAGTTCGCGGGTCAGGAAGGCGTGCAACAGTGCCGCGCGCACCGCATCCTCGGCATGGTCGGCGCCGACCGAATGGCCGCCCTCGCGATATTCATGATAATAGACCGTGCTGCCGGTCGCCTTCAGCTTCGCCGCCATCTTGCGCGCATGCCCCGGATGCACCCGGTCATCCTTGGTCGACAGGTAGAAGAAGGCGGGCGGATAGTGCACCCCGGTCTTCACATTCTGATAGGGCGACCATTTGGACATGAACGCCCAGTCGGAGGGCACATCGGGATCGCCATATTCCGCCACCCAGGACGCGCCGGCCGACAGATGCGAATAGCGCTTCATATCCTCCAGCGGCGATCCCGCGATCACCGCGCCATACAGGTCGGGCCGCTGGGTCATCGCCGCGCCGACCAGCACGCCGCCATTGGAGCGGCCGGAAATGCCGATATCGCCCTTGGTCGACACGCCGGTCTTGACCAGATCCTCGGCCACCGCCGCCAGATCGTCGAACGCATTCTGGCGCTTCTCGCGCAGCGCGTCCTGATGCCAGGCCGGGCCATATTCGCCACCGCCGCGAATATTGGCGAGGACATAGGCATTGCCATCCTCGACCCAGAACAGGCCCAGCGGCCCGGCGCGATAGGGTTCGGTGGTGAGGTAGGTCGGCGTCTGCGCCGCGCGGAACCCGCCATAGGCATGGATGAACGCCGGCACCGGCCCCGTCACGCCCTTCTTGCGCGCCAGGAAATAGGGCACTTTCGTCCCGTCCTTCGACGTGGCGAAGCGCTGCTCCACTACGAACTGGCTGGCGTCGAAGCGCGCGGGCAATTGCTGGATCGTTTGCGCGGCGCCCTGCGCCCCCGCCACCATCAGACTGGGCGGCGTCAGCATCCCCTCGACCGAGGCAAACACCCGGTCGCCCTTGTCGTCGGTGCCGACCAGATGGACCGTCGCCTTGTCGGCCAGCGGTACCGGACGGCTGGCCCAGCGACCGGTGGCGGCATCGCGGGTCATCGCCAGCAGCGCGCCCGACACATTGTCGAGCTGCTTCACCCACAGGATATTGTCGGTGGTGCGCACTTCCTCGACCACGGTGGTCGCGGTCGGCTTCAGCACCACCTGCGGCGCCCCCGCCTTGCCCGCCGCCACATCGGCGATCGGCCAGGACACCAGCGATCCGGTCGGAATGTCGCCCAGCGGCTTGTTCAACAGCACGATCATCTGCCCGCCGATCAGGCCGCGGAAATCGGCCGTGTCAGGCACCGGCGTGCGGATCAGCTGGCCGTTCGCACCCTCGATATAGAGGTCGTTGGTGTAGAAGGTCAGCGCCCGGTCGATGAAGACCCAGCGTTTGTCGCCATCCTGCTCGACACGCGGCCGCACCGAAATGTCGCTGTCCACGCCTTCCTTGACCAAGGTCGCCGACGACAGCGGCGTGCCCCGCTTCCAGCGCTTGACGATGCGCGGATAACCCGACGCGGTCAGCGATCCCGCGCCATAGTCGGTGCCGACCAGCAACGTGTCCTTGTCCGCCCAGGCGACGTCGCTCTTGGCTTCGGGCAGGGTAAAGCCACCCTCGACGAACTTGCCGGTGGCGAGGTCATATTCGCGCACGACATCGGCATCGGTGCCGCCCGCGCTCAGCGAGATCAGGCAGCGGCTGTAGTCGGGCGCCAGGCAGTCGGCGCCATGCCAGACCCAGCTCTTGCCCTCCGCCTTGCCCAGCGCATCGACGTCGATGATCGTCGTCCAATTGGGCTTGCCGGCGAGATAGGATGCCAGATCGCTCGACCGCCACAGGCCGCGCGGATTCTTCGCGTCGCGCCACAAATTGGTGACGCGATCACCCATCACCTTGTCGGGCACCGCAATCTGGCTTTCATCGTCCAGGATCGCGCGCGCGCGCGCCCGGTCCGTCTCGAACCGCGGGCTGGCACGCAACAGCTTTTCCGTCTCGCCATTCCACTGCTCGACCTGCGCGATCGCCTTGGCGCCCTCGATATCCTCCAGCCAGAGATAGGGATCGTCACCCGTGGCGGGGGCGGCGGCGATCAGGGCGGGAGCGGAAGCGATGGCGATCGCCATCAGGGCGGAACGGAGCGTCAGCTTATGTCTCATGGCCCGATGCGATAGGCGATGATGCGGGGCCGTTACAACAGCGAGCCGACCATCCGCGCGACATTTTCCGCAACCTTGCGATAGAGCGGCCGGGCGCGCCATGTTTCCCGGTCCAGCGTCTCCGCCCGCGCCATGAAGCGGCGCTGCACCAGTTCCACCGCCGCCACCGTTTCCGCGTCATAGAGGAGCAGGCTGGCCTCCTCGTTCAGCTCGAAACTGCGCATGTCGACATTGGAGGAGCCGACCACCGCCAGCCGACCGTCGATGCTGACCGTCTTGGCGTGGACAAATTCGGGTCGATGGGCATGGATGCCGATGCCCGCCGCCATCAGCTCGGCATAATAGGAGGCTTGCGCTGCATGGACCAGCCACTGGTCCACCGGCTTGGACACGATCAGGTCGACCTTCACCCCGCGCACCACCGCCGTGCGCATCGCATCGACCAGATCATCGTCGGGAATGAAATAGGGCGTCACCAGCATCACATGGCTGCGCGCCTGGTGCAGCTGCCACACCAGCAGCGTCTTGAACCCTTCCAGCGGATAGTTGGACCCGCTCGGCAGCAATTGCGCCACCGCGTCGCCGGCCGGCTCGGGAATGACCACCGGCCCCTCGGGCAACTGATGCGTCTCCATATACCAGTCGGCGCGCACCAGCGCCTCCAGCTCCGCCACCACCGGCCCGGTCACCCGCGCCACCAGTTCCTGGTTGACGATGCCGGGCTTGAAGTCGCGCGCGACGATATTCTGCGATCCGACATGGCCGATCACCCCGTCGATTACGAACAGCTTGCGATGGTTGCGCATGTCGCGCCTTGTCCGCCCGCGGATCCAGCGGAACGGCAGGGCGGCGCACAGCTCCACCCCCGCCGTCGTCAGCATCGCCTCCATCCCCTTGCGCCAGGGCCGCGATCCGACCGGATCATACATGACCTGCACGGTGACGCCGCGCTTGACCGCCGCGCCCAGTGCATCGGCCACCCGCCGCCCAACCGCATCATCGGCAAAGATATAGACCAGGATGCGCACGCTGTGCCGCGCGGCGTTGATGTCCGCCACCAGCCGGTCGATGGCGACGATATAGTCGAAGATCAGATCGACCCGGTTGCCCCCGGTCGCCGGCATCTTGCCCAGCTTTGCGGCGAGGTCGACGATCGGCGCGCGATCAGGGTCGGGTGATGGCGCATGGGGCAGCAGCCGCGCGGCAATGCCGCCGAACCAGGGATCAAGCTCGCCGAACCGGGCGCGCCGCCATTCGGGAAAACGTGGGCTGCCGATGATCCAGAACAGGATCAGCCCCGGCACCGGCAGGAAGAAGATCAGCAGCAGCCAGGCCCGCGTCGCCGCCGGCGTCCGGCGAAAGGGCACGGCGATCAGCGCGCCGATGCGGATCACCCATTCGAGGCAATAATAGAAAAGGCCGAAATCGCTGTCGGGGAGGTTGACCATGTGACCGACCTCCCCCGTCTATCCTCAGCGTGCGCCCAGATCGCCCTGGCCGACCGTGCCGCTGGCCATTTCCAGCATCCGGTCCAGGCTCTTCTTGGCGGCGACGCGCAGCGTCTCATCCATCTCGATGCGCGGGCTCAGGTCGCGCAGCGACAGATAGAGCTTCTCCATCGTGTTGAGCGCCATATAGGGACAGATATTGCAGTTGCAGTTGCCGTCCGCGCCCGGCGCGCCGATGAAATTCTTGTCCGGCACGCTTTTTTGCATCTGATGGATGATATGCGGTTCGGTGGCGACGATCAGCGTGTCGCCCGGCATCGTCTTGGCAAAGTCCAGGATGCCGCTGGTCGACCCGACATAATCGGCATGGTCGACGATATAGGGCGGGCATTCCGGGTGCGCGGCGACCGGCGCCTGCGGATGCTGGGCCTTGAGCTTCAGCAATTCGGTTTCGCTGAACGCCTCATGCACGATGCACACGCCCGGCCACAGCAGCATGTCGCGGCCCAGCTTGCGCTTCAAATAGCCGCCCAGATGCTTGTCGGGGCCGAAGATGATCTTCTGATCCTTGGGGATCTGCGCCAGGATCTTCTCGGCCGACGAACTGGTGACGATGATGTCGGACAGCGCCTTCACCTCGGCCGAACAGTTGATGTAGCTCAGCGCAATATGATCGGGATGCGCCTCGCGGAACGCCTTGAACTGGGCGGGCGGGCAGCTATCCTCAAGGCTGCAGCCGGCGTCCATGTCGGGCAGCACCACGATCTTCTGCGGCGACAATATCTTGGCCGTCTCGGCCATGAAGCGCACGCCACAGAAAGCGATGACATCGGCATCGGTCTCAGCCGCCTTGCGCGACAGTTCCAGGCTGTCACCGACGAAATCGGACAGATCCTGAATCTCGGGCGACTGATAATAATGGCCCAGGATGACGGCGTTGCGCTCCTTGCGCAGGCGGTCGATCTCCGCGCGCAGGTCCGTCCCCTGCGGAATATCGGTGAAAGCGTTCATACCCTGTGACTCCTCGGTCTTACCGGGCGCCCTAGCGGGCCTGTCTCCGGTTTGCCAGTACCTCGTTGACCGGCGTGGTCACGTCCCAGCGATCGCGATTGGGTCGTTCCGCCGGAAAAGTGACGATCACCCGCGCATCGCCCTGCCCGGCCGCCGCCAGCGGCGCCGCCATCAGCTTCACCAGCGCGGCGCGGCCATATTCGCGCGCCTGCGCCATCCGCTCGGGCGACCCGGCCGATTTGGCGGCCCGTGCCTGCGCGTAAGCGGACGTGCGCCGGCTCAGTTCCTCGCCCGCCTCGCGCGTCACGAACAGGCCGCCGGTGCGCACCAAGGTGCGCTGGCTCTCGTCCACATTGGGCTTGCCGACGGTGACATCGGGCGCGTTGACGATCAGGGTGCGGCGCTCCGCATCCCATTCCAGGTCATCCGCGCCGATCGCGCCGACATTGACGAAATAATCGACCGAAAAGGGCATCTTCACCACCTGATCGGACTTGAGCCAGCCAAAGCCGCGCACATCGCGCGCGCTGCTCTGGATCGTGCCGCTCAGTTCGGAGACCTTCAGGCTGCTGGTGCCGGAGATCTTTTCGGCAATGACCTTGGTCACCGCCGTCCCGTCATCCTCGACGCTCACCACATAGTCGCGATTATAGCGCTGCCAGCCGACCAGCATCGCGCCGCCGACGAGCAGGATCAGCAGCGCGATCGCGACCGGCCCGGCATAGCGCTTCAGCGCATCTGCCATCGCCCATCCTCCAGCGGCGCGGCCATGCCCCGGCCATTGAGATCGATCAGGTGCGCCAGCACCGATCGCCCGGCCGCACCATAGAGGCGCGGGTCCACGCCCTTGTACATTTCCGCCACCATGTCGGGGATGGCGCTGTCGCCATTGCGCTCCAGGAAGCGCATGATCTGGCCCTCGCGCTGCTTGCGATGGCCCATCATGCCGCGCACCAGCCGCTGCGGATTTTCCACCGGCTCGCCATGGGCCGGATAATAGACGATATCGTCCCGCTCCAGCAGCCGCTGCATCGATCGCATATAGGCGGTCATGTCGCCATCGGGCGGGGAAATGACGCTGGTGGACCAGCCCATCACATGGTCGCCGGTGAACAGCGCCTTGTCTTCAGCCAAGGCAAAGCAGAGATGGTTGGACGTATGGCCCGGCGTCGCCACCGCCTCCAGCGTCCAGCCGGTGCCGGCCACCCCCTCGCCATCACCCAGCACCCGGTCGGGCCGATAGTCCGCGTCAAAGGCCGCGTCCGCGCGCGGCCCGTCGTCGCTCAGCGTCAGCGGTGCACAGCCGATGATCGGTGCGCCGGTCAGCGCGCTCAGCGGCCGCGCCGCCGGACTATGGTCGCGATGGGTATGGGTGCAGAGGATCGCCACCACGCGCCGCCCGCCGATCGCGGCGATCAGCGCGTCGAGATGCTCGGCCTCGTCCGGCCCCGGATCGATCACCGCGACATCCGCGCCACCGACCAGATAGGTCTGGGTGCCGGTATAGGTGAAGGGCGACGGATTGGGCGCCAGCACGCGCGCCACCAGCGGCGACAGCGTCATCAGGATGCCGGTCGGCAAATCGGCCGGATCGAACGGGGTAGCCATGGCTCCCATGTGCCCATTTCCCGGCGGATTTCAAGGGCCGCAGATGATCGTCACCCCAGCCTTCGCTGGGGTGACGATTAAGGAGGAGCGCGCCACCTGTCCTACATCGCCCCCCTCTGCTAGGCTGCCGCCATGCGCAACGCCGCCCCTCCCCGTATCCCCCGCTCCACGCAACAAGATTTCCAACTCTTGTTTCATACTGTCAAAATATGCGGGAAATATGCGAAGTTAAGCGCGGCATTTCCAACATGACCCCCTCCCTCCCCGAACGCTGGCGCCAGCATCTCAGCCTCGACCGGCGGCGCTCGACCCATACGGTGCGGGCCTATGTCGCCACGGCCGAGCGGCTGGTCGCCTTCCTCGCCGAGCATCAGGGCCAGGCCGTGACCGCCGCCAGCCTCGCCCGGCTGGAGCAGGCGGACCTGCGCGCCTACCTCGCCAGCCGCCGGGTCGACGGCATCGGCAATATCTCCGCCGCGCGCGAATTGTCGGCGGTGCGCGGCTTCCTGAAATTTGTCGGCGGCGCGGAGGCCCGTATCCCCCAGCTCAAGGGACCACGGGTCAAGCGCGGCCTGCCCCGCCCCATCTCCCCCGACGAGGCGCTGGCGCTGGCCGGCGACATTGCCGAGGGCGCGCGCGAGGACTGGATAGGCGCGCGCGACTGGGCGGTGCTGCTGCTGCTCTATGGCGCGGGCCTGCGCATTGGCGAGGCGATGGGGCTGATGGGCGACATCATGCCGCTGGGCGATACGCTGCGCGTCACCGGCAAGCGCGGCAAGACGCGGCTGGTGCCGCTGCTGCCACAGGTCCGCGCCGCGATCGAGGCTTATGCCGACCAATGCCCCTGGTCGCCGGAGCGCGACCAGCCTCTGTTCCGGGGGGCGCGCGGCGGTCCGCTCTCGGCCGCGCTCATTCGCCGGTCGGTGCAGGGCGCGCGCGGGCGGCTTGGCCTGTCGGACCGGACCACGCCCCATGCGCTGCGCCACAGTTTCGCGACCCATCTGCTCGGCCGGGGCGCAGACCTGCGCAGCTTGCAGGAACTGCTCGGCCATGCCAGCCTGACCTCGACCCAGGTCTATACGCAGGTCGATGCCGCCCATCTGCTCGACGTCTATCGCGCCGCCCATCCCCGCGCCTGAAACGGCCATGGATTCGCCGTAATCCTGCGTCAGCCTCGCTGGCAGATCCCCGTTGCGACCGGAGGAACCCCAGGATGCTGCGTCTGTTGATGGCCCTGCAAAGCGTTGGCGGCACCGACATCCCGCCCGATTTCGACCTTCAGAAGGTGCAGCCCGCGCCCAGTCCCAACGCCATCGTCGTCACCGGCCGCCGCCGCGACGAACGGGTCGAGCGCGAGGTCGCCGCCACCAGCGACGAGCCACCGCTCGGCCGCGCCGAAACCACCCTGTTCGGCAAGGTGAAGGGCAATGTCCATGTCGAAAGCCAGACCATGGCGAACGGCACCACCTCGCAGCGGGTGATGGTGGGGATCAAATTGCCCTTCTGAGGCTGTTTGAAAAATCGCGAAAGGGCGATTTTTCAATACGGCTCCAGCCCGCTCCCCCTCCCAACCACCCGACAGGATGACACTGGATCGGGCGGTTGGGCGGGGGCGCGGGCTGGTACCGGCTTTCTCAAACAGTCTCTTATCCCTTGGGCCGCCAGGTCGCCAGCCGCCAGAGATAGAGCAGCACCGCGCCGACCACGCAGGCGGTCGCCACCGGTCCCACATATTTGTCGATATCGCGGAAATTCTGGCCGAGCAGGAAACCGGCATAGGCCAGCACCAGATTCCACACCAGCGCGCCGCCGGCGGTCCAGATCAGGAAGCGGACATGGCCCATGCGGAACAGGCCGGCGGGCAGCGATATCATCGTGCGGAAGGCCGGCATGAAACGGAAGGCGAAGACGACGATCTGGCCATATTTGCCGAACAGCCGGTCCAGCGCCTCGACATCGCGCCATTCCAGCGTCGCCCAGCGGCCGAAGCGATCGACCAGCGGCTTCAACCGGCCAAAGCCCAATATATGGCCGACCAGATACCAGAAATAATTGCCGATCGTGGTGCCCAGCGTGCCCGCCAGCAGCAGCCATTCCATCGCCATCC
This sequence comes from Sphingomonas sp. S-NIH.Pt3_0716, assembly GCF_003950715.1. Classification (NCBI taxonomy): domain Bacteria; kingdom Pseudomonadati; phylum Pseudomonadota; class Alphaproteobacteria; order Sphingomonadales; family Sphingomonadaceae; genus Sphingomonas; species Sphingomonas sp. S-NIH.Pt3_0716. The sequence goes on from NZ_QLJK01000007.1 coordinate 175,992, forward strand.
GCCCCTGGCCGACGCGGATGCCGCCAATCCCCATGATCAGTTCGGACGGGATCGGCGGAAAGACATTTTCGAGGATCATCAGCAGGAAGATCCCCCAATAGCCCCCCGCATCGATCAACCGCAGCACCCAGTCGGTCATGACCAAAATCCGTTGGCGCCCGAACGCCCCCCCTCCGTTCGCCCTGAGCCTGTCGAAGCCTGTCCTGAGCTTCGCCGAAGGGGGCTCGGCCGACCGAAGGGAGGCACTTCGCTCCGCTCAGCAGAGGGCTTCGACAAGCTCAGCCCGAACGGATTTCGTTGTACCAAGCCCAAACTGCCCAAGCCTTAAGCCGCCGCCCGCGCCGCCAGGCGGGCGTCGATCGCGTCCCAGATCATGCCGCCGGTGTCGGTGCCGTCGAATGCGTCGATCGACACGATGCCGGTCGGCGACGTCACGTTGATCTCGGTCAGCCATTCGCCGCCGATCACGTCGATGCCGACGAACAACAGGCCGCGGCGCTTCAATTCCGGCCCCATCGCCTCGCAGATTTCCCGCTCGCGATCGGTCAGCACCGTCTTGGCCGCCGATCCGCCGACCGCCAGGTTGGAGCGGATCTCGCCCGCGCCGGGGATGCGGTTGACCGCGCCCGCGACCTCGCCATCGACCAGCACGATGCGCTTGTCGCCCTGCGCGACGCCGGGGATGAAGGCCTGAACCATGAAGGGTTCGACCCACGAGGCCTTGAACAGTTCCACCAGCGACGACAGATTCGCGCCATTGCTGCCGACATGGAACACCGCGACGCCGCCATTGCCATAGAGCGGCTTCACCACGATCTCGCCATGCTCGGCCAGGAAGCTTTTCACCTCGGCCAGGTCGCGGGTGATCATCGTTGGCGGCATGAAGCGGGCATAGTCGAGCACGAACAGCTTTTCCGGCGCATTGCGGACGCTGGCAGGGTCGTTCACCACCAGAGTCTCTTCCTGCACCCGCTCCAGCAGATGGGTGGCGGTGATGTAGCTCAGGTCAAAGGGCGGATCCTGGCGCATCCACACGACATCGACGTCACGCCCCAGGTCCAGCATCTCCGGCTCGCCCAGCGCATAATGGTCGCCCTCGACCTTCTGCACCTTCACCGGCCGCGCCTTGGCCAGCACCCGGCCATCGCGATAGGTGAGGTCGGGCGCCAGATAATGATAGAGCTTATGCCCCCGCGCCTGCGCCGCCAGCATGATGTGGAAGGTCGAATCGCCGGCGATCCTGATCCCTTCCATCGGGTCCATCTGCATGGCGACGGTCAGGGGGTTGAGTTCGGTCATCTTCATTCCTTTTACCGTTCGCCCTGAGCGAAGTCGAAGGGCTCCGCCGAGCGTTAGCGAGGTGACTTGCCTTCGCTGGCGCTCAGGCGTGGGCTTCGACTTCGCTCAGCCCGAACGGAATGGAGAGCCTTCACCCCCCATGCCAGACATTGGCCAGATGGCGTGGCGGGCGGCCCGGCGCAAGGAGGATGACGTCAATTCGCATGTCGTCTTCGGGTCTTGCCAGCTGATGCCATAATATTTCGGCGCTCGCCGCCACCCGCGCCAGCCGACGCTGGTCGATCGCGACGTCCAGTTCGGCGTCGGTGGCCCGGCTCTTCACCTCGACAAAGGCCAGCATCGCGCCCTTGCGCGCGACCAGGTCGACCTCGCCCGCAGGCGTGCGCAAGCGCTGACCGACAATCTGCCAGCCCTTGAGGCGCAGCCACCAGGCGGCGATGCGTTCGGCCTGCCGGCCGCGCTTCTCCGCCTGCTGGCGGTTCACGCCTCGCGTTCCCCTTTCAGCTCATTCGCCCGGTCATAGAGCGTCCGCCGGTCGAGCCCCAGCTTCTTGGCAACCTCGCCCGCCGCCTTCGATACCGGCAGCCGGGTCAGCGCCTCCCGCAGCGCCGCGTCGGCATCCTCGGCACTGGCCGGCGGCGCCTCGCCGGGCGGACCGACGATGACGACAATCTCGCCCTTGGGCGGGGCATCGGCATAGCGGGCGGACAGCTCGGTCAGCGTGCCGGTCGCCGTCTCCTCGAAGGTCTTGCTGATCTCCCGGCTGACCGCCGCCTCGCGATCACCCAGCGCCGCCGCCATCGCCGCCAGACTGTCCGACAGGCGCGGCCCGCTTTCGTAGAAGACCAGGGTCGCGCGCAATGCCACCACCTCGGCCAGCACGTCGCCGCGCGCCTTAGCCTTGTTCGGCAGGAAGCCCATGAACAGGAAGCGGTCGGTCGGCAGGCCCGACAGGGTCAGCGCCGCGATTGCCGCGCTCGGCCCCGGCAGGGTCGTGATCTTGCGCCCCGCCGCCCGCGCATCGCGCACCAGCTTGTAGCCCGGATCGGAAATCAGCGGCGTCCCCGCGTCCGACAACAGCGCCACCGATTCGCTCGCCATCCGCTCGATCAGCCGTTGCCGCACATTTTCGGCGCTATGGTCATGATAGGGAATCATCGGTCGATCCGATCCCGCATGGCGCAGCAGCCTTGCGCTGACCCGTGTATCTTCCACGGCGACCACGTCGGCCAACCGCAGGACTTCCGCCGCGCGCGGCGTAAGGTCTCCAAGGTTGCCGATCGGCCCCGCCACGATGTAAAGCCCAGGCTCAAGCCCGGATGCCAATATAGTTTCCATAAGGATCCCAGATGACAGAGACGGATGCCCCCCGGCAAGCGAACATGTTCGCGGCGATGAAGCGCAGCGCGCGATTGCTGTTCGTTGCAAGCACCATCATGCTTGCCGCCTGTCAGTCGATCGTGCCCAAGGGCCCCGGCCCTGCCCAGCCCACCGGCCCCGCCAAGCCGACCGGCCCGGAAGTGACCCAGGGCCTGCCGACCGATACCGCGCGCCACCGCGTCGCGCTGCTGGTGCCGACCAGCGGCCCCAATGCCGGGGTCGGCCAGTCGATCGCCAATGCCACCACCCTGGCGCTGATGGATATCAAGACCGACAAGGTCCGCATCACCACCTATGACACCGCCACCGGCGCGGCGGCCGCCGCCAACCGGGCGCTGGCCGACGGCAACCGCCTGATCCTGGGTCCGCTGCTGGCCGATGACGCCCGCATCGTCGGGCCGATCGCGGCCAAGGCCAATGTCCCGGTCATCAGCTTCTCCAACGACACCAGCGTCGCGGGCAGCAACATCTTCCTGATGGGCTATACCCCCAACCAGTCGATTGAGCGGGTGATCGGCTTCGCCCGTCAAAAGGGCCTGTCCAATTTCGGCGCGCTGGTGCCGCGCGGCACCTATGGCGAGCGCGCCGGCAATGCGCTGCTGCGCGCGGTCGAACAGGCCGGCGGCACGGTCGTGTCGATGCAGACCTTCGATCGCACCCCCGCCTCGATCACCGCTGCGGTCAAGAAGCTGCAAGCCTCGTCCAGCTATGACGCGCTGCTGATCGCCGACAGCGGCCGTGTCGCGCTGCAGGTCGCACCGATCGTGCGCAAGAATGGCGGCGCCAATGCCCGCCTGCTCGGTACCGAAATCTGGAATACCGAAGAATCGCTGGCCGCCAGCCCCGTGCTACGCGGCGCCTGGTATGCCAGCGTGTCGGACGGCCTTTATCGCCAGCTCGCGACCAAATATCGCACCCGCTACGGCAGCGCGCCCTTCCGCCTGTCTTCGATGGGCTATGACGCGGTGCTGCTGACGGTGCGGATCGCCCAGGACTGGAAGCCGGGCGCGCCCTTCCCCACCGCGCGCCTGCGCGATCCGGGCGGCTTTGCCGGCATCGACGGCGCCTTCCGCTTCAATCGCAACGGCATCGCCGAACGCGCGCTGGAAGTGAGCGAGGTCGGCGCCGGCACGATCAGCGTGGTCGATCCCGCCCCACGCGGCTTCGGCAACTAAGCAAAGGGGGCCGGAAGGCCCCCTTTTTCGTTCCCGATCAGACCCGTGCCGTCGGCACGATCAGCGGCAGGCCGTCGTTGACGTCGATCCGCGCGGCGACGCCATAGACGCTCGCCAGCCGCTCCGGCGTCAGCACGTCCATCGGCGCCCCGTCCGCCACCAGCGCGCCGCCATCCATCAGCAGCAGCCGGTCGCAATAGCGCGCCGCCATGGCGAGGTCATGCAGCACGGTGACGACCAGCGCCCCGCCCTGCGCCTGCGCCCGCAACAAGGCCATCACGTCGATCTGGTGGCCGGGGTCGAGCGCGGCGAGCGGCTCGTCGGCGATCAGCGCCGGCGCGCCCACCGCCAGCGCCCGCGCCAGCAGCACCCGCGCCCGCTCGCCGCCCGACAGCTCGGTCGCGATCCGGCCCTTGAAGCCGGTGACATCGGCGCGGACCATCGCGTCCTCGATCGCCGCCTCATCGTCGGCGGTCAGGCGCGACAGCGGCCCCAGATGCGGCAAGCGCCCCAGCGCCACCAGCCGCTCGACCGCCAGGGGCCAGTGCAAGGTCTGGCCCTGCGGCAGATAGGCGATGGACCGCGCCACCGCCTGGCGCGACAGCCGCTCGACCGGCGCCCCGCCCAGCAGCGCACGACCGGCGGCCGGCTTCACCAGCCCCAGCAGCGCCCGCACCAAGGTCGACTTGCCCGCGCCATTGGGGCCGATCACGCCGATCAACTGGCCCGGCGCCATGGTCAGATGGACGCCGCGCACCGCCAGATGGCGGCCCAGCCGGACGTCCAGTTGCTCGGTCGACAGGGTCACCATAGCCGCCGCTCCCGCATCAGGTGAATGAGGAAGACCGGCACGCCCAGGATCGCGGTCAGTACGCCCAGCTTCAATTCGCTGCTGGTCGGGATGACGCGCACGCCGATATCGGCCAGGGTCAGCAGCACCGCGCCGCCCAGCATCGACGGCAGCAGCAGCGCGGAAGGCGAGCGATCGGTCAGCGGTCGCACCAGATGCGGCACGATCAGGCCGACGAAGCCGATCGATCCGGTCACCGCCACCGCGCCGCCGACACCGATTGCCACCCCCGCCATCAGCCGAAGCCGCGCCCGCGACAGGTCGACGCCCAGCGCCCGCGCGCCATCCTCGCCCAGGGTCAGCGCGTCGAGCGCGCGTCCGTCATAGAGCAGCAGCGCCGCGCCGACCGCGATACAGGGCAGCGCCAGCAGCAGATGGTCGATGCTGCGATTTTCCAGGCTGCCCATCAGCCAGCTCATGATCTCCATCGCGGCAAAGGGATTGGGCGACAGGTTGAGCGCCAGGCTGATCCCCGCCCCCGCTAGCGTCGCGACGGCAATGCCGGCGAGGATCAGCGTCAACGGGCTTTCCGACGGCCCGGCAAGCAGGAACAGCGCGCCGATCGCCGCCAGCGCAGTGACGATCGCCAGCAGCGGCAACGCCATCGGATGCAGTTCGGACAGGCCGAAATAGAGTGCGATCACCGCCCCCAGCGCCGCCGCATTGGACACGCCCAGCACGGCGGGTTCGGCCAGCGGATTGCGCAGATAGCCCTGCAATGCCGCGCCCGACAGGCCCAGCATCGCGCCGACCAGCAGGCCGATCGCCATGCGCGGCAGGCGCAGGTCGATGACGATCGCCCGCGCCACCATGTCGCCGCCGCCCGCCAGCACCGTCAGGATGCGGGCCGGCGCGATCGTCACCGATCCCAGCGCGACCGACGCGATGGCCGCGACCAGCAGCAGGGCGATCAGCCCCGGCAGCAACAGAGGATGCCGCCGCCCGCTCATGCGCGCCGCCCCTTAGAAGCGGACACGCACGCCGCCATAGGCCGACCGGCCATAGGTGCCATAGCCATAGGCCGTGGCGTAATCCGCATCGAACAGATTGTCGATCCGGCCATAGACTTCCAGATGGTCGCCCACGGGGAAGGACGCGCGCAGCCCGGCCAGCGCATAGCCGTCGAGCCGGCGCGTGTTGGCCGTGTCGTCATAGCTGTCGCCGACCATGGTCAGGGTCGCGCCGGTCGACAGGCCGAAGGCCCAGAGATAGTCGGCCGACACACTGACCGCATTGGCGGCGCGGCGCGGCAGGCGATTGCCGTCGGTGGCCCCACCCGACCGGTCGCGCGCATCGACATAGCTGTAGGAGGCCGCCACCGTCAGCGCCTCGACCGGCTTCAGCGTCAGCGTCGCTTCCACGCCCTTGGCGCGGGTCCGGTCCAGATTGCCATAGGTGTAGGTCGCATAGTCATAGTTGATCTGGTTACGGGTATCGCGCCGGAAGGCGGTCAGCGACAGCACCGCCTTGTCCCCGTCCAGGCTCTGGTCGAAGCCGATATCATAGCTTTTCGACCGCTCCGGCCGCAGCGCGCTGTTGCCGCTATAGGTGTCGTAAAGCTGATAGAGCGACGGCGCCTTGAACCCCTCGCCATAGGAGAGGCGGATATTGGTCGCGCCGGCGTTCGGCGTGTAATTGGCGTTCGCGCCAAAGGTGGTCGCGCCGCCGAACTGGCTATGATCGTCATGGCGCAGCCCGCCGGTGACGGCGAGGCCGGCAAGCGGCTTGACCACCGCCAGCGCATATACGCTGTCGATGTTCGCCTTCGCGCTCGCTATGTCGCCAAAGCCGAAATACTCATAGTCCGGCCGCTCATGCTCATAGCCGAAGATCAGCTTGGCCTGATCCACCGGGGCATAGACGCCCTCATATTCGAAGCGCAGATTGGTGCCCGAATAGCCATAGTCCGGGTCGGTACCGCGCACGAAATAATAGTCGCGATCGTTGCGCATCCAGGTGACGGCGGCCCGATTGGTCAGCTTGCCGTCGAGCAGCGCCAGGTTGATCCCCGCATAGCCGACATATTGGTCCAGCTTGCTGACGTCGCTGCTGTCGGCCGGCGCGCCGAAGAAGCTGTCATAGTCGAGATCGGCATGGATATAGTAACCGCGCAGGTCGAGGCTCAGGCTGTCGGAAAAGGCGATCTTCAGCTTGGCATTGGTGGCGATATTCTCATAGCCATCCTTCTCGACGCCGCCGAACGACCGGCCGACCGAGGAAATGCCGTCGGTGTTGAAATAGGCGACGCCCACGCCGCCCGACACCGCGCCGCGCGTGCCCGACACATCGGCCTTCGCGTTCAACGTGTCGCTATAGCCATAATCGGCCGAGGCATTGACCTCGAAACCCTCGCTCGGCGCGCCGGTCATCACATTGACCACGCCGCCGATCGCCTGGCTGCCATAGACCACCGAGTTGGAGCCGCGCAGCACTTCGATCCGGCGAATATTGCCGGTCAGCAGATGGCCGAAATCATAGCCGTCGCCGATGCCGCTCGGGTCGTTGACCTTGACCCCGTCGATCAGCACCAGCGTCTGAGTCGTCTCCGCCCCGCGCAGCGACACGCCGGTCACGCCGCCGGTGGAGCCGTTGCGGCTGAAGCGAACGCCCGGCGTGGTGGCGAGCAGGTCGACGACATCGACCGCCTGGCGCGTGCTGATCGTGTCGGCATCGATCACCGTGATCGCCTGGCCGACCTCGTCGCGCGGCTGTGCGATGCCCGAAGCGGTGACGACGATATCATCGTCTTGTGCCAGTGCCGGCGTAGCGGCCAGCAGCGCGATCAGCGAAATCCCCAACGTCTTCATTTTATCGTCCCCCGGCGTCCGTCGATTTGGAACCGGGGCGTCCGCACAAGCGGTCGCTGCGTGAGGATCGGGAAGACGCCAGCGCCCCGCCCCACGCACCGATGCGGCCCCGGCCGCCATGGGCGTCGCTCGACGGAAACACCGCGCCATGGCCATCCCCTGGGCCAGGGCAAGAGCGACCAGACGCCGGCAGGTCTCCTGGCTCGCGGGTCAGGGCAACGATGCGCCAGCCTTCCCGGACCTATCGGTCCAGTGGCCGGTTCCGGCCCTCCCCTTTTGAAGAGCTTGGGAACCCTGCGCATCGCGCTCACCGCTTACAGTTGCAGGGACAGCCGCGGATTTGGAAGGGCTGCGCCCCCCGCACCGCATTCCCGTTTTCAGCCCTTGCGGGCACCGGCGCGATCATGCGCGTCCGGGGCTTTTGACCGCCCCGGCGCGCGGCCCCCATAAGCCAAAGCACAAGCCCTGCCAAGCGGGCCAGGATCGCCCCGGCGGATCGTTGCGCGCCGCCGGCGGGCGGCTATGCAAGGGCCTCTGACCCAAGGAGCCGACATGACCGATTCGCCAGATCTATCCTTGATGGCCATCACTGCCGCCGACGTCGCCGATGCCGCGCGGCTGATCGCGCCGGCGGCGGTCCGCACCCCGCTGATCGAGAATGCCGCACTCAACGATCTGTGCGGACGGCGCGTGCTGGTGAAGTTCGAGGGCGCCCAGCATAGCGGATCGTTCAAGTTCCGCGGCGCCTATAACCGCCTCGCCCGGTTGAACGCTGCGGAACGGGCAGCGGGCGTCGTCGCCTGGTCCTCGGGCAACCATGCTCAGGGCGTCGCCTTTGCCGCCCGCCTGCTCGGCATTCCCGCCACGATCGTGATGCCGGCCGATGCCCCGGCGATCAAGACCGCCAACACCCGCGCGCTCGGCGCAGAGGTCGTTCCCTATGACCGCTTCACCCAGAGCCGCGAGGAAATCGCCACCGCCCTGGCCACCGAACGCGGCGCGACGCTGGTTCCCTCCTTCGACGATCCCTTCATCATCGCCGGCCAGGGCACGATCGGCCTCGAAATACTCGACCAGGCCCAGGCCGCCGGCGCCGACCTCGCACAGATTCTCGTCTGTTGCGGTGGCGGCGGGCTGGTCGCGGGCACGGCGACGGCGGTCAAGGCCGCCCGCCCGGACATCAGCGTCTATGCGGTCGAACCCGCCGGCTTCGACGACACTGCCCGCTCGCTCGCCAGCGGCATGCGCGAAACCGTCTCGCCCGACGCGCGCAGCATCTGCGACGCGCTGCTGGCGCCCAGCCCCGGCGCGCTGACCTTCCCGATCAACCACGCCCTGCTCGCCGGCGGCCTGGTCGTCAGCGACGATCAGGTGCGCGACGCGATGCGCTTCGCCTTCACCACGCTCAAGCTGGTGGTCGAACCGGGCGGCGCGGTCGCGCTCGCCGCCATGCTTGCCGGCCTCGCCCCGCCCAGCGACGGTGCCACCGCCCTCGTCATCTCCGGCGCCAATGTCGATCCGGCCGCCTATGCCGCGATCATCGGCGGCCAAGACGCCTGACCGCTGGTCTTTTGCCCCGTCCCGCACTAAATGCGGCGCCATGATGAGCCGCTTTTCCAAGATGCATGGTCTGGGCAATGATTTCGTCGTGATCGACGCGCGCCAGGCGCCGGTCGCGATGACGGAGGCGCGCGCCCGCGCCATTGCCGATCGCCATGCCGGCATCGGCTGCGACCAGCTGATCGTCATCGGCGATGCGGAGACCGGCGATCAGGCCGACGTGTCGATGCTCATCTTCAATTCCGACGGTTCGGAAGTGGAAGCCTGCGGCAACGCCACCCGCTGCGTGCCGCTGTTCGTTGGCAAGGATGTGCTGATCCGGACCAGGGCCGGGCTGCTCGACGCCAAGAGCGTGGACGGCGGCGCCAGCGTCGACATGGGCGCGCCTCGCTTCGACTGGGACGCGATCCCGCTTGGCTATCCGATGGACACGCTGACGATGTCGGCCAGCTGGGAAGACCTGCCCGCGCCGGCCGCCGTCAATGTCGGCAACCCGCATGTGATCTTCTTCGTCGAGGATCTGGACGCGGTGGATTTCGAGCGCCTCGGCCCGCTGATCGAGCATGACCCGCTCTTCCCCGCCCGCGTGAACGTCAATTTCGCGCAGGTCGTCGGCCCGCAGCATCTGCGCCTGATCGTCTGGGAACGGGGCGCCGGCCTGACCCGCGCCTGCGGCACCGGCGCCTGCGCCACCGCCGTCGCGGCGATCCGCCGCAAGCTGATGGCCGGCCCGGTGACGGTCAGCCTGCCGGGCGGCGACCTGGAGATCGACTGGGCACCGGGCGGCACGATCCGCATGACCGGCCCCGCCACCCATGTGTTCGACGGCGAGGCGGACTGGGACCGCTTCTGACCGTGGCCGGTCCCGACATCATCACCCTGGGCTGCCGGCTCAACATCGCGGAGAGCGAGGCTATTCGCGAAATGGCCGGCGCACAGGACGACCTGATCGTCGTCAACAGCTGCGCCGTGACGGCCGAGGCCGTGCGCCAGACCCGGCAGGCGATCCGCCGCGCCAGGCGAGACCGCCCCGACGCCCGCATCCTCGTCACCGGCTGCGCCGCCCAGACCGAGCCCCAGACCTTCGCCGCCATGGCGGAAGTGGACGGCGTGATCGGCAACCGGGAGAAGCTGGAGGCCGCCGCCTTCGCCCCGGTGGCGGATAAGGTCAACGTTTCCGACATCATGGCCGTGCGCGACACCGCGCCGCACATGGCCAGCGCCTTTGCCGAACATGCCCGCGCCTTTCTGGAGGTGCAGAATGGCTGCGATCATCGCTGCACCTTCTGCATCATCCCCTATGGCCGGGGGAACAGCCGCTCCGTCCCCGCCGGCGCGGTGATCGACAAGGCAAAGCAGCTGGTCGATGCGGGCTATGGCGAGATCGTGCTGACCGGCGTTGATGTCACCAGCTATGGCCCGGACCTGCCAGGTAGCCCTTCGCTCGGCCAACTCGTTGAACGGCTCCTCAAGCATGTCCCGGACCTGCCCCGGCTGCGCCTCTCCTCGATCGACAGTGTTGAGATTGACGAGCGGCTGTTCGACCTCATCGCCCATGAGCCGCGCATGATGCCGCATCTGCATCTCTCGCTACAGGCCGGCGACGACATGATCTTGAAGCGCATGAAGCGCCGCCATGCCCGCGCCGATGCCGTGCGCATCGTCGAGCGGGTGAAGGCCGCCCGCCCGGACATCAGCATCGGCGCCGACATCATCGCCGGCTTCCCGACCGAGGATGAGGCCATGTTCGCCAACAGCCTGGCGCTGGTCGCCGATTGCGACATCGTCCATGGCCATATCTTCCCCTATTCGCCGCGCACCGGCACGCCCGCCGCGCGCATGCCCCAGCTGGATCGCGCAACCATCAAGGCGCGCGCCGCGCTGCTGCGCGATGCCTGCGCGGCGCAGCGCGACGCCTGGCTCGCCCGGCTGGTCGGCACCCGCCAGTCGGTGCTGGTCGAACGCAATGGCCTGTCGGGCCATGCCGAAAATTTCGCGCCGGTGCGCTTCACCACGCCCCAGCCCCCCTCCACGATCGTCGCGGCCCGCATCAGCGGCCTTGAGAATGGCGCGCTGATCGCGCAAGAGGCGCAATAATGACTGACACCGGCACCAGCTGGCGCGACCGCCTCTTCGGCGGTCTCAAGCGCACCTCCGACAAGCTCGGCGAGAATCTGACCGGCCTTTTCACCAAGGCCGCGCTCGACGACCAGACCCTCGACGAGATCGAGGAAGCCCTGATCATGTCCGATCTCGGCCCGGCCATGGCCGGCCGGGTGCGTGATCGTCTGGCCGAAGGGCGCTACAACAAGGAACTGACCGAGGAATATCTGCGCGAGATCATCGCGGAGGAGATCGAGAAGGTGCTGGCCCCGGTCGCCCGCCCGCTCGAGATCGAGGCCTTTCCGCGGCCGCAGGTGATCCTGGTGATCGGCGTCAACGGTTCGGGCAAGACCACCACCATCGCCAAGCTCGCCAATAATTTCCTGGAACAGGATTATGGCGTGATGCTGGCGGCGGGCGACACGTTCCGCGCGGCCGCGATCGGCCAGCTCAAGGTCTGGGCCGACCGGCTGGGCGTGCCCATCGTGGCCGGCAAGGAAGGCGGCGACGCGGCGGGCATCGTGTTCGACGCGGTCAAGCAGGCGACGGCCACCGGCATCGACGTGCTGATCGTCGACACCGCCGGCCGCCTGCAGAACAAGACCGAACTGATGGACGAACTGGCCAAGGTGCGCCGCGTGCTCGGCCGATTGAACCCGGCCGCCCCGCACGACGTTGTCCTGGTCCTCGATGCCACCACGGGACAGAATGCGTTGAACCAGATCGAAGTCTTCAAGGAAACCGCACAGGTCACCGGCCTGGTCATGACCAAGCTCGACGGCACCGCGCGCGGCGGCGTGCTGGTCGCGGCGGCAGAGAAATATCGCCTGCCGATCCACGCCATCGGCGTGGGCGAAAAGATCGAGGATCTGCGCCCCTTCGATGCCGGCGACATGGCACGCGCGATCGCGGGGACGGCCTATGCCCGCTGACGCCAAGAAGCCCGCCCATGGCGGCAGCCTCAGCCTCGCGCTCGATTTCGGGCCGCTGCTGGTCTTTTTCCTCAGCTACAAGGGCGCGGGCTGGCTCTGGGGTGCGGGCAATCCGATCACCGCCATGAGCTTTGGCACCGCCGCCTTCATGGCCGCGATCGTCATCGCCGTCATCATCTCCAAGGTGAAGCTCGGCCGGGTCTCGCCGATGCTGTGGCTCTCGGCACTGCTGATCCTCTTCTTCGGCGGCCTGACCATCTATTTCCACGACCAGCGCTTCATCCAGCTGAAGCCGACCATCATCTACGCCTTCTTCGCGCTGATGCTGTTCGCCGGGCTGCTGCGTGGCAAGCCGCTGCTCAAATATCTGCTCCAGGCCGCCTATGACGGGCTGACCGAGGAAGGCTGGCGCAAGCTGTCGCGCAACTGGGCGCTGTTCTTCGTCGCCATGGCGGTCGCCAACGAACTCATGCGCCGGTCGATGAGCTTCGACACCTGGCTCGCGGTCAAGGTCTGGGGCGTCACCATCGTGTCGGTCGTCTTCGCCGGCGCCAACATCCCGATGCTGCTGCGCCACGGCCTGACCCTGGACGATGGCCTCGACAGCGACGAGGTGGGCGAAACCACCCCGCCGCAGGGCTGACGAAGCGCTGACCTGCGTGGTTCAGGCCTGCGCCTGAACCACCTCGTCCACCATGATGTCGCGCAGATGGCCGTCGCGGTCCGGCCACAATATGGCATTGCCCGCCCGCATCCCGATCAGCGCAGCGCCGACCGGCGTCAGGATCGATATCCGGCCCAGCGCCACATCGGCATGGCTGGGATAGACCAGCTCCACCCGGCGGGGCATCCCGCGCGCGCCATCGCGATAGAGGATGGTCGATCCCATCGCCGCGACATCGGCCGGTAGCGCCGCCCGGCTGCACAATTGCGCCCGGCCGACCTCCTCCAGCAACAACTGGCTGACGTCCGGAAAGCGGTCGCGCGCCGCCCAGGCGAGGTCGGAAATCATGTCGGCTTCGGATTCGACGATATGGATCGGGGGCACGGCCGCCCACTTCTGTTGCAGGGTCATGGGAAAACTTCCTGATAGGGGTGCGCGCCCGGTCCTCGGGCGCAAAGCGTCAAGAAGGGTGCCCCGAACCTGCCGGCAGCGCGCCTGTCAGGTCCGGGGCGGATGGCCCGCGAGAAGCTGTCCCCCATGATGGCGGAAGCGTGCAAAGATGACCTTGAACGGCATGGCCGGGATCATGTTCGGCCCCGTCCCGCCTGTCAAGCAAGCCGCCCCGGCCCTGCCCGGCCGTCATCGCCCGAAAGCCCCGCCAACCGCCTGTTTCTGCGATCGTTTCGCAATAGGCACATATTGGTTTTCTTGGGCGTTGGGTGCGCATATGGGAAGCGACGGAGGCGTCCACGCCCCGCATGGACCATATGATAAACCGGCATCGCAAGCATCGCTGCGAGCCGCCCCATAACGAACCCGAGGAGTTCCGCCATGGCCTTTGTTCTGCCCGATCTTCCCTATGCCAAGGACGCCTTTGGCGACATCCTGTCGGTCGAAACCTTCGACTTCCACCACGGCAAGCATCACAATGCCTATGTCGTGAAGGCCAATGAACTGGTCGCCGCCGACGAGAGCCTGCAGGGCAAGTCGCTGGTCGAGCTGATCAAGTCGTCGAAGGGCGGCCTGTTCAACCAGGTCGGCCAGATCTGGAACCACACCTTCTACTGGAACTCGCTGTCGCCGGTGAAGACCGCCCCGACCGGCGACCTGCTCGCCAAGATCGAGGAAGCCTTCGGTTCGGTCGACGCGCTGATCGAAAAGCTCAAGGCAGAGGCCGTCGGCCACTTCGCCAGCGGCTGGGCCGCGCTGATCCTGAAGGACGGCAAGCTGGAAGTGACCAGCTATCATGACGCCGACACCCCGGTCGCGCATGAAGGCCATGCTCCGCTGCTGATCCTCGATGTGTGGGAACATGCCTATTATATCGACTATCGCAACCTGCGCCCGGCCTATGCCGAAAAGCTGCTGAAGGAAGCGATCAACTGGGACTTCGCTGCCCAGAACCTCGACGGCCAGGGCGCCAGCCGCGCCGACCAGCCGGCCTGATCGCGACAGGCTCTGATGGAGCCTGATCCACAGGATCGATGACAGAAAGACCGTCCGGCGCGCAGGCGCCGGGCGGTCTTTCTTTTTTACAGGCTTTGCGCGCTTTGCCCGCCCTGCGCTCCAATCCCCTCTTAACGCCGGCCGACGCATGATCGCACGGGGCAGGGAGGATGATCGCGATGAACATGGACGAGTTGGGCACGCAGCATGAGGAAATCGCCCTGATCGCCGCGCAACTGCGCCAGGCGATCGCCGATCCCGACCAGCCCCAGGCGGTGAGCGCATTGCGCTGGCAACTGGCGCGCAAGCTGATGGCCCATCTCGCGCTGGAGGATCGCATCCTCTACCCCGCGCTCCAGCGCCAGGGCGACGATCGCGTCCGCGCCACCGCCGCGCGCATCCAGGCCAAGATCGGCGCGCTGGCCGAGAGCTTCGCCCGCTACATGGCCGCCTGGACGGATGAGCGGATCACCCGCGACTGGCGCGGCTTCTGCGCCGACAGCGGCCGGATATTGGATGCCCTTGCCCGGCGGATCGATCGGGAGGAGCGCATCCTCTACCCGCTGGCACGCTCCGTCGATGACGGGGCAACCGGCCAGATAGCCCGCGCCGGCTGACCGGCGATCAGGCCGCTTCCAGCTGCGCCACGAACAGGTCGGTCGCGCGCTGCAACTCCTGCGCGGTGCGCGACAGGCCGGCCGCCGCGCTCGACACGCGATCGGACAGATTTTCTGTATTGCGCGCGACATCGGCCACGGTCGCCATCCGCTGCGCCATATGATCGGCATCGCGGGCGGTATCGCGCGCCGACTGGCCGATCGCCGCCGTCGCATCGCGCTGGTCGGCCACTGCACGCTGGATCGCCTGCGCCGCCTGCGCCAGTTCCTCGACGCTCCCGGCGACCTCGGACAGGGCTTCCTGCGCCACCCCGGCCCCCTGCCGCGCCGACGAGGCCAGCGACTGGATTTCGCCGGTCGCACTCGCCGTCTGGTTGGCCAATTGCTTCACCTCGCCGGCCACCACCGCAAAGCCGCGCCCGACCTCGCCGGCCCGCGCTGCCTCGATCGTGGCATTGAGCGCCAGCAAATTGGTGCGGGCGGCAATCTCCGTGATCGAATCGGCGAAGCTGGTGATCGACGCGGTGCGCCCTTCCATCGCCTGCATCGCCTCATGCCCCGCCACCGACACGCGCTGCGCCTCGCCGCCCAGGCTCGCCTGCTGGCTGGCCGCCGCTGCAATTGCACTGATCGATTCGGACAATTGCTCGATCCGCCGCGCCAGCACCGCCGCACTGGCCGAGGATTGGCCCGCCGCCGCCATCGTCTCGTCCGTGCCCACGCTCGCCCGGCGCGCCAGATCATGCAGCAGCCCGGCCGATTCCTTGAGTTCGCCCGTTGCCGCGCTGACCGCGCTCACCACGCCCGCCACCGACTGGCGGAAGGCGCCGACCAGCGCCAGCGTCTCGCTGCGCCGGTCCTGCGCCATCCGTGTCTTTTCGGCGTCCCGCTCGATCCGCAGATGCGCCTCGCGCGCGTCGGACTGGCGCTGGGCATCCATCGCCGATTCCGCCGCATTGCGCCCCGCCTGCGCTTCCCGCGCCAGCCGGGCGGTGTCCGCCACATGCGCATCCTGCGCCAGCAGCAGCCCATGCAATTTTATGCTGAGATAGCCCAGGATCGTGCCCTGCAGCACCACCGCAAAGCCATGGACGATGACCCGGCCAAGCTCCGCCTGCCCCGAAAACACCCAATTGGGCGCGACATAGGTCAGCACCAGATGATGCAGCGCGATCAGCACCGACGCCAGCAGGATCGGCCGCCAGTCGTAGAGCACCGCCAGCGAGGCGAGCGCCACGAAGAAATACATGTGCGCGTCCATCTGCCAGACATGGCCGCTCAGCAGGAACAGGGTGATCGCCGGCTGCACCGCCGCCAGCGTCCCCATCACCAGCCGCACCTCCAGGTCGTTGCGACGCCGCATCACCATCCAGGTCGGCAGGATATTGGCCAGCGCCGACAGCAGCATGGCGGGCGCCGCCCGCTCATTGCCGATCATCATGCCGCCAATGCCGATCAGCACGGTCCAGATCAGGCTGCACAGCAACAGGATACGCAGCCCGTGCAGGCGCAGATTTTCGAGACTGTTGAATGCCATCAGGCCAATCCTCCCACCGGTTCGCCACAGGCCGCGGCAAAGGCGCGCAGCGGCAATATGCCGCCCCGCAACAAGGGCAGCAGCGCGTCGCGCTGCCCCTCCACCACCATCGATCCCGGCAGGCGTCCGCTCGCCACCAGCCGGGCCCCATGCGCCACCGCATCAGGCACCAGATGCGCGCGCGCACCGGCCGTCATCGGGATCAGCAGGATGCGCCCCTGCGCCGGCGGATTGCCGTAGAGCAGGGCGAGACCCAGGAGGATGATCGCGAGCTGGGCCAGCAGCACCGCACCGCGCGAGGAAGGAAGCCATATCCGCATGGCATCCCCCCTAGGAAATGTTGGTAAGGATAGGCTTAACAGGCCCGTCCGGATTTACGCATTTTGCGTAAGTCAGCCCGGTTTCTGCGATTCCGCCTGCGCCGGCAGGTCCAGCGCCGTCGCCAGTGCGTCCAGATCCGCCCCCGGCCGCACCAGCAGCCAGTCGCGGCTCGCGGCGCCATTGACCACCGTGATCGCGCCCCTGGGACAGACGCCCAGGCAATTCACCTCGATGATGCCGGCCGCCGCCTTGCGCCCCTTCTTCAGCGACAAATGCCGCCGCAGCGCCTTGGCCAGCCGCTCCTCGCCATCCTTGCCGAAGCCGCCGTCCAGCTTCTTCGAGCATTTGCGGCAGACCAGCACGGCATTTTGCCAGTTGGACCGGACATGATCCTTCAATCGCTGGCGCCCCGCGGCTTCCAGGTGCGCCGTTCCTCGGCCGCGCGCAGCACCTCATAGGCGGCCTGGATTGTCTGGAACTGCACCGCCGCCTCGGCATCGCCCGGCTTCACGTCGGGATGATATTCCTTGGCCAGGCTGCGCCAGCTCTTGCGCACCGCCTCGAAATCGGCGTCATCCTCCAGCCCCAGCGCCTGCAGCGCGTGCATCTCGTCGCGCGACCGGCTGCCGTCGCCGGGACCGCCCCAGCCATGATGGGCGCTCGACTGATAGCCGCCGGCATCGCGCCGTTCGGTGCGCTCGCGCTCGGCCCGCTCTTCCTCGTCCAGCCCCTGAAAATAGTCCCAGTTGCGGTTATATTCGGCCGCATGCTCGCTGCAGAAATACCAGCGGTCCGGGCTGTTGGGCGATTTGGGCGCGGGGCAGTTACCCGGCTGGTCACAGCCGAAACGGTCGCAGATGCGCACGCGCTGCGCTTCCCGCGTCGCGCCATAGGCACGCCAGCGGGGAAAACCCCAGTCATTTGATCGGCTCTGTCTTGCCATCGGACCAAATTAGGGAAGCCGCGCCCGGAAAGCCAGCCCTGCGCCGGGATTAGCGACGGAAAGTCACCCCCTGCATGTTGCCGCCGCAGCCAAGGCCACCATCGGGGCGATAGCTTTGCTCATATTTGGCCCGCGTCACGATCTTCGTGCCGTTGGTGCCAAAGATCATCGGCGGATAGGTGATGACGGCCCGCTGGTTGCGGGTCGTGCCGTCCGCTGCGATGTCGAACTGAACCCGCGTCCATCCCTCGACACCCACGGACACCATGTCCGTGGGATAATCGGCGGAGGATACTGGCGCGCTGCGCAGGCTGGGCTTGGCATCGACGATCGAACATTGCTGCGCCGACAATCCGGTCGCGGCATAATCGGCCCGTGCCGCTTCCAGATTGCCGCCGGTCGCCTGCAGGCTCGCCCGTCGCACCAGCGCTGCCACGCGCAGCGGATCATTGGCCGGCAAGGCGCCATCGTCGATCACCGCGTTCAACAGCGCCTGCGACCCGGCCTTTTCCCTGGGCCTCAGATCATCATAGGCCAGGATCGCGAAGGTCGCCCGTGCATCGGCATCGGCCTGATAATCGGCGGCGCGCAACGCATAGGGGGAATCGGCCCGGATACGAATATCCACATGCTCGGCGGCATCATGGACCAGGCGGTCGACCAGCAATTGCGCCAGCGGCGGGGCATCCGCCGTCCGCACCACCCGGCGCAGCAGCGGGCCATAGGTCTCGACATCCTCGCGCGCGGCCATCGATCCGGCGAGCAGCGGGATCAGCACCGGCACCAGTTCCACCGTCGTATCGCCCTTTTGGCTGCGGATCAGCTGCGCCTGCTGCAACAGCAGCGCGCGCTGCCGGGTCATCGGCACATTGTCCAGCACCGGGCCGGGAACGCGCCTGGCCTCCAGCCAGTCGCCCAAAGCCTTGGTCGGCCCCGCCAGCATCGACGGACCGCCTTCCGCGGTCGAACAACGCAGTTCCAGCCGCGTGACGAACCGGAACAGCGCCGGGATATTCTTCACGTCATCGGGCCGCCACGACCAGTCCCGCACCGCCCGCGCAAACGCCAGCGCCGACGGGCCGGGGCGCGATCCATAGACCGGCCGGGCATAGGAAACAGCGCCACTGTCGCTGATGCCGAATTCCACCACGGCATAATCCTCGGGCTGGACGCCATCCTCGCCACAGCGCGGCAGCGCCATGTCCGCGCCCTGGGTGAAGTCCTGCTGCGGCATGCGCCCGGCACCGGTATAGACCAGATAATTGCGCGCCGTGTCGCGATGGCCGGCCAGCATGGCCGCGATCGACGCATCCGACCGGGTCACCAGATCATTGAAATCGACCCTGGTGGTCAGCCCGCCCTGCTGCTTCACCGCCCGCGCGAACAGTTTTTCCGCAGGATCGAACTGGCCCAGATTGAGCAGCGCCCGCCCCCGGATCAGGTCGATATGCGCCAGTGACGCCTTGTCGAACATCTTGGGGTCCGCGACCGCGATGGCATTGGCCGCTTCGGCGGCCTTCAGCGCTTCGGCCGGATCGACGAACGTGCCCGCCTGCGCCTGTCCCAGCAGCGCCTGGATGCGCGCCGCCGGCCCCTCGGCTTCGGCCAGCGCCGCGCTGAAATGGGCCAGCGCACCGACATAGTCGAGGTCGCCCATCGACACGCGGCCCAGCGTATAGGCGGCACGATAACGGTCGGTCGACAGGCTCGCATCATCCTTGGGCAGGGCCGGCGCCGCCTGGTTCAGCAGGTCGCGCGCCTCGGCCCAGCGCGACAGTTCCGCCAGCACCATCGCCTTTCGTACCCGCACGATCGCCAGGCTGCGCGGATTGCGCACCACCCGGCCTTCGAGCGTGGTGAGGATTTCGAGCGCGCGGGGATAATCCGCCGCCTCGGTGGCTTGCGTCGATTGCTCGAACAATTGCTGGATCGTGCCAGTTGCGGGCGCGGGCGTTGCGGGGGCGGGGG
The DNA here is from genome assembly GCF_003950715.1 of Sphingomonas sp. S-NIH.Pt3_0716. NCBI lineage: Bacteria > Pseudomonadati > Pseudomonadota > Alphaproteobacteria > Sphingomonadales > Sphingomonadaceae > Sphingomonas > Sphingomonas sp. S-NIH.Pt3_0716. The sequence goes on from NZ_QLJK01000007.1 coordinate 195,594, forward strand.
CAGGGGCAGACGCTGCCGGCGCAGCATCCTGCATCGCATGGCCGATAGCGGGCATGGCGGCCATCGCCATCAGCAAGGCCAAATATCTGTTACGCAAACCGAATCCCCCCAAGACCGCGGACCGGTTATTGCGATAACCTCGCAACAGGGGAAATGCCAGAGGGCCTGTAAGCCGGGTTCTGTCCACCCCCAAAGGGGGATAGGCGACCATTCCTCTAGGGGACGGATTGCTCCGTCCCTCAAGCAACCAACCCGGGCGGTCTCAGTCGAAACAGACCTAGCAGTCAAGCTGCGCGCCGCCCCTATTCGGTCTTGCTCCCGGTGGGGTTTACCGTGCCGTCTTGCGTTGCCGCAGACGCGGTGCGCTCTTACCGCACCCTTTCAATTTCACTGGGCCGAAGCCTTAGTGACCTGCTTTCTGTTGCACTGTCCCTTGGATCACTCCAGCCGGCCGTTAGCCGGCACCGTCATTTCGTGGAGCCCGGACTTTCCTCGCCGTGGAAGTTACCCGCCACGCCGCGGTCGCCCGACCCTCTGGCACGGGCGCCTATAGGCGCAAAAATCGGGTCAGTCATCCCCTGTCGGCTTGGGCAGCAGCAAGGCGAGCAAAATCGCCCGGCATTCGCCATCAATGACGCCGTCGATCAGTTCCGGGCGGAAGCGCCGCTGGAAGGCGACGACCGCCGGCTCCGGTTCGGCAATGTCATAGCCGAAACGTTCGAGCGCCAGCATGAAGCCGCTGTCGGTCCAGTGCGGGTCCATCAGATTCTTGGTCGGTCGCGGCAGCGCCAGCCGCAGCCGCGCCAGTTGCCCCCAGGGGAATAGTTCGCCCGGATCCTGCTTGCGCGCGGGCGCGATGTCGCTGTGCCCGACGATATTGCCGCGCGTGATCCGGTGACGCTGGACGATGTCGTGGACCAGCGGGATCAGCGATCCCATCTGCGCCTCGGGAAAAGGCCGATAGCCCCATTCATGGCCGGGATTGACGATCTCGATGCCGATGCTGGCGCTGTTCACATCGTCGATGCCGCGCCAGTGCGATCGGCCCGCATGCCAGGCGCGCTTGTCCTCGGCCACCATGCGGATGATCTGGCCATCCTCGGTCACGACATAATGGGCCGACACCTTGGATTCGGCATTGGCCAGCCAGTTGATGGCGCTCGCCGCGTCCGGCATGCCGGTATAATGGAGCACCAGCATGGTGATCGGCAGGCTGCGCTCGTCATAATTGGGCGACGGCGTCTCGATCATGGGGATGTCGGTCATCGCAAAGGGCCCGTCACCACGAAAAGTCCAGTCTCACGCCCTGTTCCGCCCTGCGTCGCGCCGCGTCATGCAGCCACAGGCGGAATCATGGCCGAGACCGGCGCGGCAATCAAGCGTGGTAAATGATCGGCGGACGATTAGCCCGCGCGCCGGGCCGAATTGCCGGCATCGGCCGAATAGCCTCGCCGCGCATAGCTCCCGCGAAATTCGGGATGCGGCACGAATTCCTCGCTCTGGCCAATCACCGTCTCGCCCGCGCCCAGCAGCAGCACCGACCCGTCATGGCTGTGCCGTGCCAGCAGGTCGAATACGCTCTGGCGCCGCTCGGGCGAGAAATAGAGCAGCACATTGCGGCAGAGCAGCAGGTCATAGGCGCCGGTCGGAACCCGCGCGGCGAACAGATTATCCTGACGGAAATCGATCATCCGTCGCAGCTCCGGATTAGCCCGCCAGTCATCGCCAGCCGGCTCGAACCATTTGATCAGGTCGCCGATCGGCAGGCCACGCTGCACGTCCATCTGCGAAAAAATGCCGCTGCGCGCCTGGTCGATCGCCGCGCTCGAAATATCGGTCGCCAATATCTCGATCCGCCAGCCCGCCCAGCGCGCCGCCTCGTTGCAGAAGCGGATCGCCAGCGAATAAGCTTCCTGCCCGGTCGAACAGCCCGCGCTCCAGATTCGCAGCACCCGGTCGCCCCGCGCCTCCTGGATACGCGGCAATATCTGCCGGTGGATGAGGTCGAAAATCTGCAGATCGCGGAAGAAGCTGCTTTCATTGTTCAGCAGTGCGTTCACCACATCCTCGTCCAGCCGCGGATTGCGGCTGCGCAGCAGCTTGCCGGCCAGTTCGTCGATATCCTGCAGGCCATGGTCGCGCAGCACCGGCTTCAGCGCCGTCTCCATGCGCCAGGCCCGCCCCTCGGACAGAACCTGGCCAGTCCGCGCTTCCAGCAGACCTGTCAAAATCCGGGCAGCGCCCGATCCCATCCTGGAAGGGGGCAAGGCCATCAGTCGTTCATCTTTCCGCGTCGTGCGACAAAATCCATGATCGCATGGGGTTCCATCAGGGCACAGGTCAGCCCTGCCCCCGCGACCGATCCCGGCATCCCCCATACCACGCTGCTTGGCTCATCCTGGGCAACGATCCAGCCGCCCGCTGCCACGATATCCCGCGCCCCGGCCGTGCCGTCGCGACCCATGCCCGTCAGCACGATCCCCGCCGCGCCCGCGCCATAGACATCGGCCATGGCGGCGAACATCGGATCGACACCCGGCAGATTGCCCGACGGCGTCCGTTCCGGGTCCAGCACCACGCTCACCCGGCCATGCAGCCCGCGCCGCAGCAGCAGGTTGGCATCGCCCGGCGCAACATAGACGGTGTCGGGCGCCAGCTGGTCGCCGGCCTCCGCCACCTTGACCCGCAGGCTGGTCATGCGCGCCAGTTGCTGCGCGAAATAGACGGTAAAACTGACCGGCAGATGCTGGGTCAGCAGGATCGGCACGCCCAGCGGCGCGGTCAGGCCGCTGAACAACTGGCTGAGCGCATGGATGCCCCCGGTCGACGCGCCGATGCCCAGGCAGGCCAGGGGTTCGACCGCCGCGCCGGGCGCATGGGCGGGCAGAACCATGGTCGACCGCTGCGCCGGTGCCGTCGGCGCTTCGCCGCCGAACAGTCGGCCGAGCCGATCGATCAATGCCTGTGGAAATTGTTCGCCAAAGCTGCCGCTGCCCGGCTTGGAGAGAATATCGCTCGCGCCCAGCGCCAGCGCCTCGACCGCCGCCGCACTGCCCTCCTCGCAGCGGCCCGACAGGATCGCCACCTTGCCCTGCGGGTTCGATCGCAGGATCGCGGGCAGCGCCGCCAGGCCGCTCTGGCCCGGCAGTTCGATGTCGAGCAGCACCAGGTCGACACTATGTTCGGCCAGATAGCGCAGCGCATTTTCCGCGCTGTTGGTCTTGTGGACGACGGTAAAGCCGGGATCGGCGTTCAGGATGCGCTCGATCACCGTGCGCACCACCACCGAATCGTCAACCACCAGCGTGCGCACCGCAGGAGCGGTGTGGCTGTCGAGGCTGACCATGGTCGGCACGAAGGCGGTCATTGACGGGCTTTCAGAACGAAGAGGCTGGGAAAGACGGCGATATCCTCGAAGGGAGGGACCGGGCCTAGATGACCCCGACGATCGCCAGCTTGCTCTCCAGCGTCTCGCGGTCGAACGGCTTCATCACATATTCGTCGGCACCGGCCTCGACCGCCGCCTTGATATGGCTGATGCCGTTTTCCGTGGTGCAGAAGATGATCTTGGGCCGGGCGTCCATCTTGGTGGCCGACAGCGCCTGCAGAAATTCCATCCCGCTCATCACCGGCATGTTCCAGTCGAGCAGCACCACGTCGGGCAGGCTGGCCTCGCACTGGGTCAGGGCATCCTGCCCGTCCACCGCTTCGGTCACGGTCAGGTCCAGCGATTCCAATATGTGGCGTGCCACTTTGCGGATGACCTTGGAATCATCGACGACCAGGCAGTTCTTCATGAAGCGTCCCTTTGATTTTTACGTGCCGGGAGGAGAGGCGTAAACGCGAAAGGCGAGGAAATGGTAAACGACGCGGCCAAGCGATCAGGCCGCCTGTGCCTGGGCACCGGCCTCGATGAAGCCGGCCAGCGACACCAGCAGATGGGGCACGCCCTCATGCTCCACCACGCCCCGCGCAAAGGGCATCCAGGCCGAATCCAGTTGTCCGCGCAGCGGCAGTTCGCCCTCCGGCACGCGACAGATATCCGACACGCCATCGACCATCAGGCCATAGCTATGGCCGCTGATATTGGCGATGATCGCCAGGTCGCGCTGGTCCGCCGGGGTCGCGCGCCCATGAATCAGCGCGGCGACATCGATGATCGTCAACACCCGGCTGCGCAGCGCGGAAAGACCCGCAACATGCACGCCCATGCCGGGCACGGGCGATATCTCGGTCAGCTTGACCACCGCCTCGACCTCACTGGCATCGACCGCGATGCGGGTGCCGGCCAGCGTCGCCAACAGATAGAGTTGCTCCATCGCTCTTCCCCTTATCCGCGCGCGCCGGACAGCGCCGCCATCAGCGCGTCCTGGTCATAGCGGTAGATGCTGGCATCCATTGGCCCGGTGGCCCGTGGCGTGGCGCGCAGATGCACTACCCGGCATCCCATGATTTCGGCCACCTGGCCGACATCGCCCGCAGAATAGAGCACGATATCCTGCGCATCGACGGCGTCGCCCGGCAGGCCCAGCACCACCTCATGCCCGGCCTGGCGCAGCAGCGGCGCCAATATCTCGCGGGTCCAGCCATCCTCCGCATCCGCCAAAAGGCAACGGCCCCGGCTCTGCTGAGCGATCGGTTCCTGTGGCAGCGCGGCGAACAGGGCGAAGGGGTTGATGACCTCCAGATGCTCGCCATCGACCACCGCGACACCGCTCAGCATGCCGTGCATCGCCACCATGTCCGGCACCAGCGGCATCTGGACGATGTCCAGCACCGCCGCAACCGGGTAACAGGCTTCCAGGCTGCCATCGCGCAGGCGCAGCGCGCAGACCTTGTCCTCGGCAAAGGCATGGCGGCCGTTCACCACCGGCACCAGCCGCTCGTCCAGCCGGACGAAGGCCTGGCCGCCGGACCGGCCGAACAGCCTGGCGTCGATATCCTCGACCCGCTCGATCAGCGACAGGCGCAGCAGGCGCCGTTCGCCCGACAATTCCTCGAAACGCAGTGCCGCCACCATTTCGACGCCAGCCTCCTGCGCGGCGGCATCCGCCACCGCGCCATGGGCGCGATCGTCGATCAGGTTCGGCAGGCGCGCCGCATTGGCCAGGCCCGCCGCATCCAGCAGCAGCATCGGCTTGCCATTGTCGGGCAGGGTCATGCCGGCATAGACGCCACTCGCCATCACCAGCGGCGATGCGGGACGGATCACCAGTTCCTCATGATTCTCGACCGCAGACACGCCCATGGCAAAGGGCACGCCGGTCGCCGATCGCACCACCATCACCGCGCGCGGTCCAATCTGCTGCGGCTTGTCCATGCCCAGCACATCTTCCAGATCGATCATCGAATGGCGGAGCGACCGGATCGTCGCGATCTTGGCACCGCCGACATCGGCAATCTGCATCATCTCGTTATTGTCGTGCAGTATCTCGACCACCGCCGCGCGCGGGATCGCGAAATGCAGCCCCCCGGCGCGCACGATCAGGCCCGGAATAATGGTCAGCGTCAGCGGCACGCGCAGCGTGATGCGCAGCCCCTGCCCCGGATGATTGTCCAGCGCGATGACGCCGCCGATCCGTTCGATATTGGCGCGCACCACGTCCATGCCGACGCCCCGGCCCGACACCGCCGTCACCTTGGCGGCCGTCGTCAGCCCCGGCTGGAAGATCAGGTCCAGCTTGTCTTGCTCGGTCATCCGCGCTGCCGCGTCGGGCGTCAGCCGGCCGGCGGCGATCGCCTTTTCCACCAGCCGCGCGGTGTTGATGCCGGCGCCGTCATCGCTGATCTCGATCACGATCTGGTTGCCCGACTGGCGCGCCTCCAGCCGCAACCGGCCGGCGTCCGGCTTGCCCGCCGCGCGACGCCGCTCGGGCGTCTCGATGCCATGGTCGATGCTGTTCCGCACGATATGGGTGAGCGGGTCGACGACCATCTCCACCATCTCGCGGTCCATCTCGACGTCGCCGCCTTCCAGGCTCAGCTCGATCCGCTTGTCGAGATCGCGGCTCAGGTCGCGCACCATGCGCGGCATCGCCGCGAACAGGCGCTCGACCCGCTGCATGCGGGTCTTGGAAATCACGTCGCGCATGTCGGCGACACAGGTGGACAGCCGCTCGAACGCGCTGTCCAGTTCGGGATCGGCCGACCGGTCGCGCAGCTTGCGCGACAGCTCGTTGCGCGCCAGCACCATGTCCGACACGCCGTTCATCAACTGGTCGATCAGCGACAGCGGCAGGCGAATAGTGCGCAGCGCCTGGCCCTGGCGCACCGCCGCGACCGGGGCCGCCGGCTCTTCGGGTTCTGCTTCCTCGGCGGGCGCGGCCGGCGCCTCCACCTGCGTCAGCGCGCCGATCAGATATTCGTCATTCTCGTTGGGCAAGGCCGCGCCGCGTGCCACCGCCTCGGCCAGTTCGCCGATCCGGTCCATGATCGCCAGCACCGCGCTGACGGTCGCGGGATCGGGCTTGCGATGGCCGGCGCGAATCTCCGACAGCACATCCTCGGCCGCATGGCTCAATTTCTCGAAGCGCGGCAGATTGAGGAAGCCGCAGCTGCCCTTCACCGTATGGAAGAAGCGGAAAATGGCGTCCAGCCGCTGGCTATCGCCCGGATTGGCCTCCCAGGCGACGACTTCGCCCGCCAAAGCCTCCAGCGTTTCCTGCGTTTCGGATATGAATTCCTGAAGTAACTCGTCCATTCCCACGACCTTTGGATGCGCGCGAGGGCACCATGGCCGGCCGTGGTTAAGGGGCCGTTAAAGGCGCGGGCAGGCAAAGAAAAAGGGCGCCGCAAGCGCGACGCCCCTTTGGCCCGATGGTCGGTGCCGCAGCGGATCAGTGCTGCTTCTTCTCCACCGCGTCGGCGGCAGCCTCGCCCGCCTCGCGGGTGGCGTCGGCCTTGTTCTCCAGCGCGTCGGCCGCATTTTCGGCTGCATTCTCGGCGTTGCCCGACAGGTTGTCGGCCATCGCTTCCATGTTCGCGGCCTGGTTGTCGAGAGCGTCCGCCTGATTCTCGTAGGCATTCTCGACCTTGTTTTCCTGCTTGGAATCGCACGCGGCGAGCGAGACCATGCTGGCAAGGCCAAGGATTGCGACGAAGCTTTTCACAGCGTTTTCTCCTGTTGCGCCCCCTCAGGGCTGACATGTTCGACACGAGGTTCGGGACGATCCATGCCATCCCGAACCCTGACGCCGATCAACCGGCCGCGCCCCCAATGGTTCCCATCAGGGCCTCGGTTCGTCGCAATCGCTTATTTTTTCAGCGAGTCGCGAATCTCGCGCAGCAGCACGATATCCTCCGGCGTGACGGCCGGTGCCGGCGCTTCCTCGGGCTTGGCCAGAACCTTGTTCACCAGCTTCACCAGCAGGAAGATGATGAAGGCCAGAATGATGAAATTGACCAGCACGGTCAGGAACTGGCCCCAGCCAAACATGGCGACACCGGCCGCCTTCAGGTCGGCATAGCTGTTGGGATTGCCCTTGAACCCCTCGGGCAGGTCGCCCAGGCGCAGGAAGTAGCCCGAAAAGTCAGCGCCGCCGAAAAGATAGCCGACCACCGGCATGATCAGGTCATCGGTCAGCGACTTGGTGATGGTGGCGAACGCGCCACCGATGATGACACCAACCGCCAGGTCCATGACATTGCCGCGATTGATGAACGTCTTGAATTCCGAAATCAGCCCCATGATGAACCTCTTGTCTCGCCTTCGATAAACTCTGCATGGCCCGTTGCACGCCATCCGACAACGCCCTATTTCCGTCAGCGAAACAGAGCCGAGGATGTTCCATGCTTTTCCCGCGTCGCCTCTCCCGCCTTTTGCTGCCGGTCATGGGCGCGCTTGCGCTGTCCGCCTGCGGCATCAACAGCGTCCCCACTGCCGAGGAAAATGCCAAGGCCAAATGGGCTGACGTCCAGGCGCAATATCAGCGCCGCGCCAACCTGACCGGCAATCTCGTCGCCACGGTCAAGGCCGCCGGCAAGCAGGAACAGGCGACGCTGACCGCCGTGACCGAGGCCCGCGCCAAGGCGACGTCGATCCAGATCAACGCCGCCGACCTGTCCGATCCGGCCAAGGTCGCGCAATATCAGGCCGCCCAGGCACAGCTGAGCCAGGGCCTTGGCCGCCTGCTCGCCTCGGTCGAGGCCTATCCCGACCTCAAGACCAACGAGAATTTCCTGCAGCTCCAGTCACAGCTGGAAGGCACGGAAAACCGCATCGCCGTCTCGATCCGCGATTATAATGAAGCTGTGCAGGCCTATAATACCCGCATCCGCACCTTCCCCGACGCGATCGGCGCCAAGCTGATCCATGGCGCAAAGCCCATGGCCCCGTTCCAGGCGGTCACGCCCGGCGCGGAAGAAGCGCCCAAGGTCGACTTCGGCAACTGAGCCGATCGCGATGATGCGGCGCCTGCTGCTGGTCCTTGCGCTGCTGGTCTTCATACCGGCAGCGCAGGCACAGACCTTCCCCAAGCTGACCGGCCAGGTTGTCGATGCCGCCAACCTGCTTTCCCCGCAGCAGGAGCAGGCGCTGACCGCCAAGCTGGCCGCGCTCGACAAGCAGAGCGGCCGGCAGGTGGTGGTCGCCACCGTGCCCGACCTCCAGGGCTATGAGATTGGCGACTACGCCTATCAGCTCGGCCGCAGCTGGGGCATCGGCAGCAAGGAAAAGGACGACGGCACGATCCTGCTGGTCGCCCCGAACGAGCGCAAGGTTTGGATCGCCACCGGCTATGGTGTCGAGGGTATCGTCACCGACGCGCTCGCCTCTCGCATCTATCGCACCGCCATCATCCCGCGCTTCAAGGCGGGCGACTTTCCCGGCGGCATCGACGCTGGCGTCAACGAACTCGCCACCCTGCTGACCCTGCCGCCCGAGGAGGCCAAGGCGCGCGCCGCCGCAGCCGAGGCGGAGCAGCGCAAGGGCGACAATGGCGGCGGCGCCGTGATGCTGGTCTTCTGGGTCATCGTGATCGTCATCGTCGGCATATCGATGTTCGCCAGCCGCGGCGGTCGCGGTCGCCGCTATCGCGGCGGTGCCGGCCCGGTCATCATCTGGGGCCCGTCCGACAGCGGATGGGGCAGCGGTGGTGGTTCCGGCTGGGGCAGCGGCGGCGGCGGCTGGGGCGGCGGCGATGGCGGCGGCTTCTCCGGCGGTGGCGGCAGCTTTGGCGGCGGCGGTGCGGGAGGCAGCTGGTGAAGCCGGTACAGTTCAGCGAACGCGATCATGACCTTGTCTCGGCCGCCGTGATGGAGGCCGAACAGCAGACATCGGGCGAGATCGTGCCGATCGTCGCGCGCCGGTCCGACGCCTATCATGATGTCGGCCTGCACTGGGCGATCGGCACCGTCTTCGTCGCCCTCGCCTTTTTCGCCTTCTTCCCGGACTATCTGCGCGACCTGGCCGGCCGGCTGCTGGGCGACTGGGACCATCAGGTCGCCGACTGGAAGATGTTGACCATCCTGCTGGGCGACCTGATCCTCGACTTCCTGGTGGTGCGCTACCTGCTCGCGATCATGCCGCTGCGCATGGCGCTCACCCCGCGCGCGACCAAGGCGCGCCGGGTCCGACGCCGCGCCATATTGCTGTTCCGCGCCGCTGCCGAGGCCCGCACCGCCAGCCGCACCGGCGTCCTCATCTATCTCTCGCTCGACGAGCATCGCGCCGAAATCGTCGCCGACAAGGCGATCAACGACCGCGTCACGCCCGAAGCCTGGGGCGAGGCGATGGCGCTGCTAATCGATGCGGTGCGCGACGACCGGCCGGGCGAAGGTCTTGCCCTCGCCATTGGCCGGGTCGGCGCGATCCTGGCGCCGCACTTCCCCCGCGCCGCCGACGACATCAACGAACTGCCGGACAGACTGATCGAATTATGAGCGATAATGACTGGAATGCGCCCGAGGAAACCATGTGGACCGGGCGCTTCATCACCGCGAAAAAGCGCGGCAAATGGGAATATGTCGGCCGCGCCCGCGGCATCCGTGCCGCCGTCATCCTGGCGATCGACGAGGACGTCGACGGCCGCCATGTCCTGCTGGTCGACCAGTATCGCGTGCCGCTCGGCAAGCGCTGCATCGAACTGCCCGCGGGCCTCGTCGGCGATCATGACGCCGGCGAGGACGCCAGCCTCGCCGCCAGCCGCGAACTGGAGGAAGAGACCGGCTATCTCCCCGGTCGCCTCGAATCGCTCGGCGAATTTTTCAGCTCGCCCGGCATGGTCTCGGAAAGCTTCACCCTGTTCCGCGCCCATGATCTGGTGAAGACCGGCGAGGGCGGGGGCGTCGACAGCGAGAATATCCGCGTCCACCGCGTCCCCCTCGCCACCCTGCCGGACCAGATCGCCGCCTGGCGCGACCAGGGCTTCGCCATGGACGTGAAGCTGCTCCTGCTGCTCGGCGCAGGATTCATGGTCTGAATATCAATATATCTCGCCCCTCCTTCCAGGGAGGGGTTGGGGTGGGTAGCGAGCGCAGCGGGGTTCGTGGCCTAGGCGCTACGGGCCGCTGCATATTTATTCCGTTCGCCCTGAGCGAAGTCGAAGGGCATGACTGAGCGAAGGCGAAGTCATCGCCTCGCGCCGCTCGGCCGAAGGCTTCGACTTCGCTCAGCCCGAACGGTTCATTTAGCCCGCCTCACCCAACCCGATACCAGTCCGCCACCCGGTCGAGCGCCAGCCCCAGCACCAGCTTGCCCGCGCGACTGGGCCAGCCCAGCGCCCGTTCCGCCGGCCCCAGCCCCTCGCCCGCGCACACCACGCGCCACAAGATATCGGCCAGCCCCGGCCCCGCCGCCCGCACCGCACCATCAAACCGCTCGCGCGCCGAAAGTTGCGCGGCGCTCGGATCGGGCCACGCCGCTGCGCCGCCCCGTCGCCGCTCCGCCGGTGCCCCGTCCCAGCGCATCGTCACCCGCGCGCCCAGTCCCGCCTGCTCCCAGTCGCGCCGCAGCCGCTCGCCCGCCGCCAGCTGCCGGTCGCTCACATGGCCACGTGCATGCAGCCAGCCGAGCGGCGATTCCCCCAGATGCAGCTTCACTGCCTGCATCTTGCCGGCAGGGTCTTCGATCATCTGGTCGACAAACTGGGCGGCCATGGCGGCATCTCCTGACAGGGTGGGAAAGGCCAGGGGCTTGCCACGGCGGATAATCTGTAGGAAAGAGAAAACCAAATAGGTTATCAACCCGAGGACAGCCATGATCACCCGCATCCGCGAGGTCCGCAAGGCCAAGGGCCTGACGCTGGAACAGGTGGGCCTGCTCTGCCTGCCGCCGACCACCGCCCAGACCATCGGCCGGCTCGAAACCGGTACCCGCACCGTCTCGGTCAAATGGCTGAACCGCATCGCCGACGCGCTCGGCGTCACCAGCGCGGAACTGGTCGCCCTGCCCGGCCAGAGCGAAGTGCCCGTCGCCGCCCTGCTCGGGCCGGAGGGCGCCCGCGCGCCGGTCCGCGCCCTGTCCTTCCCGCCGCCCGTGCCCGCCGACGGCATGATCGGCATCCAGGTCAATGCCAGCATCGGCGACTATCGCAGCGGCGACGCCATCTGGTGCCGCCGCATCGCCCCGGCCGATTTCGCCAGCGCCTTGAACCGCGACGTCCTCTTCCCCCGCCCCGCCGGCCGCTTCCTGTTCGGCCGCCTCATCGGCCGCGAGGGCGACCGGCTCCAGATATTGCCGCTCGGCCACGGCGCCCGGCAACAGGTGCTGACCGACCCACCCTGGGGCGCAGTGGCGGTGCAACTCGTCCGACGGCTATAGCCAAGCGCCACCACCACGCCTAAGCCTCGCTTAACCGACATGCAGTAGGGAGGGCCCATGACACTCAACGTCCTCACGCTTTCCACGCTCTTCCCGGACATGAGCCGGCCCAATTTCGGCGTTTTCGTGGAGCGACAGGCGCGCGAACTGGCGAGCCGCCCCGACGTCAGCGTCACCGTCGTCGCCCCGATCGGCATGCCGCCCTGGCCGCTGTCGCGCGCCGGCCGCTATGCCCCGCTGCGCGCCCTGCCACCCAAGGAAAGGTGGAAGGATCTGACCGTCTATCGGCCGACCTTCCCGATCATCCCGAAATTCGGCGGCCGCACCAATGTCCTCACCATGACCCGCGCGATCCTGCCGCTGGTCAAGCGGCTGCACGCCCAGACCCCGTTCGACGTGATCGACGCCAGCTTCTTCTTCCCCGACGGCCCGGTGGCCCAGCGTCTGTCGAAGGCGCTCGGCATCCCCTATTCGGTCAAGGCGCGCGGCGCCGACATTCATCATTGGGGCACCCAGCGCGGCACGAAGAAGATGGTGAAGCGCGCCGCCGACGGCGCCGCCGGCCTGCTCGCCGTCTCCGCCGCGATGCGCCGCTCCATGGGCCGGATGGGCATCGATGCCGACAAGATCCGGGTCCATTATACCGGCGTCGATCTCGACCGCTTCGAAATCGCCGACCGCGATCAGGCCAAGGCCGCGCTCGGCTTCGAAGGGCCACTGATCCTCTGCGTCGGCGCGCTCATCCCGCGCAAGGGGCAGGATATTCTGGTCCGCGCCCTGCCCCAATTGCCCGGCACCACCCTGCTGCTCGCGGGTCAGGGCCAATATCGCCGGATGCTCGAGAATCTCGCGCAGGAACTGGGCGTCGAACGGCGCATCGGCTTCCTCGGCTCGGTGCCGCACGATCGCTTGCCGCGCCTCTATGCCGCCGCCGACGTGATGGCGCTGCCATCCGAATCCGAAGGGCTCGCCAATGCCTGGGTGGAATCGCTCGCCTGCGGCACGCCGATCGTCATCACCGATGTCGGCGGCGCCCGCGAACTGCTCGATCGCCCCGAAGCCGGCAGGATCGTCGATCGCCAACCCGAAGCCCTGGCCGAAGCGATCGCCGATATATTGGCCGACCCGCCCGAGCGCGAAGCCGTCCGCGCCGCCGCCCTGCGCTTCACCTGGACCGCCAATGGCGACGCCCTGCTCGATCATCTCACGGGCATAGCGCGAGGCTGAAGCTGTCCAGAATATGGCCTTAGCCCTCCGCTGGGATGGCAATGTTGGGTGGTTTCCTGCCATTCCCCTCCCGTAAACGGGAGGGGGAGCGAGACTTGCGCGCGCAGCGCGTTAGTCGCAGCGGGGTGGGCTATGGCAACGTCCAGCCCACCCCGCTGCGACTAACGC
>NZ_QLJK01000070.1:0-6120 GCF_003950715.1 Sphingomonas sp. S-NIH.Pt3_0716
GGCCGGCCAGCCCTGCCCCGATCCCGGCAAGGCTGAGTAGCAGCGCGACCATGAGGCAGAGCCGAGCCATGCCGACATGCTTGCGGGCATGCACCTCGCGCGCGCCAAGCGTCAGCAGCCAGCTTGCGATGCCCAAGAACAATGCGAGCATGGGCCAGACCATGCCGGGTCCGTCCGCCAAAGCGACCGGCGGGAAATCGGCATGGCGGGTCCAGAAGAAGAAATAGCCAAAGACGAGCCCGGAAAAAGCCGTCGCATCGGCCATCATCGTGATGAACATCGCCCACCAGCCTGGCGCCGATGGCCCGGACAGATACAGCGGCAGTTCAAGGCCGTGGCCGATCGGCTTGCAGGGCTTTTCGGGAATTTCGGCCGTCCCGGTCCATAGCCACCACAGGGCGAGCGCGAGTGTGGCAACGCCACTGACGAGCGCAGCCCAGTAGAGATGATAGGTGGTGAGGATGAAGACCCCGCCGAGCGCGACCGCCGTCAGCATGGGCTTGATGCTCGGGGTTCCCAGGCGGATCACTGCCAGTGGCCGGGCATCAAGGACGCTCGTGACGATCGTCTCGCGTCGCCCTTCCTCTGCATCGGGCAGGAAAAAGCGGCCCTCATCCACCTTGCGCATGAAATCTGTCTGGTCCCAGATCGGATAGCGGCTTTCGATCAATGGCACCGACCTTATGCCCCAATCCTCGTCCTCGGGATGGGCAAGCCATTCCAGGGTGCCCGCATTCCAGGGATTGCGGACAGCCCGAACCCGGCGTGGCGAGAGGCTAAGATCGATGCATATCACCGCCACCCCCGCGGCGAACAGCCAGGCCCCCAGGGTGGATGCCATGTTGAGCCCGCCCAGCCCCAGTTCGGCAGGATAGGTGAAGACGCGGCGCGGCATGCCCATCAGCCCGGAAAGATGCATCGGGAAGAAGGTCAGGTTGGCACCGACAAACAGCATCCAGAAAGCGATCCGGCCAAGCCGGTCGGACAGCTTCTTGCCCGTCACCAGCGGCCAATAATAATAGAGGCCGGCAAAAAGCGGCATCAGCGTACCACCGATCAGCACATAATGGAGATGGGCGACGACGAAATAGCTGTCATGCGCCTGCCAGTCGAACGGTGCGACTGCCACCATCACGCCGGTAAGGCCGCCGATCACGAAAATGGCGAGGCTGCCGGTCGCATAGAGAAGGGGTGTGGACCAGGTGACCCGCCCTGCCCATAGCGTCGCTATGAAGACGCTGATGGGCCACAGTTTCGGCGGGCTGCTGGCGCTGCACGCGCTGGCCAAGGGGGCGCCCTTCAGCCGTTATGTCGCGGTCAGTCCATCCTTCTGGTTCGGCAATGGACTGGTCGCGCGGGAGGTCGAAGACATGGCGCCTGCGCCGGGCAAGAGGCTGCTGGCCGCCAGTGGCGACAGCGAGGGCGGTCCGACCAAGGGCGACAGCGAAGGTGACAGGGTAGCGGCCCTTTTCACGACCCATGGCGTCGATGCGCAGTTCCGGCTGCTGTCGGGGCATAGTCATGGATCGACGATGATGGCGATGATGACGGACGGCATTGCCATGGCATTTGAAACGGAATCGAAATGATTTGTGCGATCCTTGGCGGGCTGCTTGCCTGTCTGGCGGCGATGCTGCTCTATCTGGCGGCGCCGCACCAGCGGATGGGGCGGCTGCCCTGTCCGCCGCGCCTTGCCGGGTGGGGCGGCGTGGCACTGCTGATCGTCGGCACCGGCCTGTTGCTTCGCTGGGCCGGGGTGGCGACGGCGATCTTCATCGTCCTGACGCTGGTGATGACGATGTGGTCGGTAGTGCCCGTCACCATCGCCTGGCGCCGCGGCGCGCCAGAGGGCAAACGATGAGCAGGATCGGATCGCGCCGGCCGCTGTCCAGTGGCGACTGGTTCGGCAAGGTATCGGCCGCCTTCATCCTGGGCTTCACGCTGGCGCTCGGCTGCGCCGGCCTGTTTTGCGAACTGATGGATGTGGGGGAAGGCTATTTCTCCACCAAGGGGCAGTTCGCCATGTGGCTGATGTCGCCGGTCTGGGCGCTTACGCTGAGTTTCTGCTTCCTCTTCCGTTCGGGCCTGCGCGCCTGGCTATGGCTCTTCGCCGCCAATTTGCTGGTCTGGGTGCCGGTGCTGCTGATGGGAGGGCTACGGCCGTGAAACTGCCGACCGACGTCGTGAAGATGTACAAGGAAGTGCATGGCTGGGTCGGCATCGTTTCCGGCCTGTGCCTGTTCATCGCCTTCTATGCCGGGGCGCTGACCATGTTTGAGTTGCCCTTGCAGCGCTGGGCCTCGCCCCCGCCGACGCTGGCGCCGCCCCCTTCGCTGGAGCGGACGCCGGAACTGGTCGCCAAGGTTCTGGCCGCCCATCCGCAGGCGGCAAAGGGCTATGACATCAACCTCGTCATCGATGCCGCTCATCCGTCCCGAATGACATGGATGGTGCGTGGCGAAGCGGACGAGCATGGCGGCGGTCAACGCTATTACGCCTCGCTGGCGCCGGACGGCGCGCTGCAGGTGGAAAGCCGGGGGCCGTCCGAGGTCGCACAACTGATCGACATACTGCACCAGCAGGTCGGGCTGCCCTTCGATCATGAGATTTCCATGCCGATCATGGGCGCGATCGCGCTGCTCTACACCATCGCCCTGGTGTCTGGGCTGGTCGTGCTGCTGCCCAGCCTGGTGAGCGATCTGTTTGCGCTGCGCATCGGCAGGAATGTGAAGCGCATGTGGCTGGACGTCCATAATGTGCTGGGCCTGTTCAGCCTGCCCTTCCACATCATCATGGCGCTGACCGCAGTCGTCTTCGCCTTCCATGACCAATTTTACGGTGCGCAGGGGATGGCCTTTGGCGGCGGCGCGGAGCGGGCGCGGCCCAGCCTGTCGGCCCCGGCCGAGGGACCGCCGCCCCCCACGCTGACGCCGGCGCAGATCGTCGCCCGCGTGCGCGAGCAGGCGCCCGGCTTCACGCCAGAGACATTAGTCTATGGCCAGGGGCGTGGCGGCCTGCCGGCGCTGCGGGTGCAGGGCAGCGATGCCCGCTACGGCCTGCGCGCGCCGACCTATGGCATGGCCGGCATCGATCCGCAGACCGGTGCGATCACCGGCACCGACTATATGCCCGGCATGCAGGATGGCTGGTCCGCGACCATCACCAGCTTCTTTGCCCTGCATTTCGGCAATTTCGGCGGGAACACGATCCGCTGGGCCTATTTCCTGCTGGGGCTGGCCGGTGCCTTCCTCTTCTACACCGGCAATCTCCTATGGGTGGAATCGCGCCGCAAGAAGGAGCGCAAGGCCGGCGCGGTCGAACAGACGCGGGCGACACGCATATTGGGCGCGCTTACCGTGGGCGTGCCGCTGGGCAGCATCGCCGGCATCTCGGTGACGCTGGCGGCGGCCAAGCTGCTGGGCGATCATGCCAGCTATGCCATGCACAGCGCCATCTATTATGCGCTCTTCCTGATCGCGACCGGCTGGGCACTGCTACGTGGCGCGGCGCGATCGGGCGTGGAACTGGCGATCCTGGGCGCGGTGGCGATGTTGTGCATCCCGGCCGCAAGCCTGATCGCGGGGACCGGCTGGTATGATGCGCCTGCACTGATGCTGGTGGATCTCACGGCAGTGCTGCTGGCAGTGCTTCTGTTTCTGTCGGCGCGGGCTGCGGCCCGTCGTGCGGCGGCCGGTCAGCGCGACAGCATCTGGTCGACGATCAGGCCGGTTGCCGCCCCTGGTTGATGCCCACTTCAATCGCGCTCTTCAAATTAATCACGGTGCAATCGGCCGTTATGGCAGGCGTCGCAGCAGCGGCTGGCATAGCGATCGGTGGCATAGGATTGGTCGATTGAACGGCAATGAATGCTGGGTCGGCCCCTTCGATCCCGGTGTTCAGGCCGCCGCGTCCAAACTGACGCTGTGCAATTTCTATCGCCCCAATGACGAATATCCCGAATTTCTGAGCACAGTCGCGGAAATCGAGCGAGTGCCGCTCGAAACCGTTCTCCCCTGGCCGGGATCGAGCGACCCGCTCTCGCGCGCGGTTGTGACCTTCTGCTCGCCGACACGCGGCATCGTGACGGCCAATCAGGGCTTCGAACTCCCTTGGTGGACCTCCGATTGGGTGGGCGCGAAAATCTCGAAAGTGCCACTGACGTCGGACTATCGGCATGATGTGAAGGCCATGCTGGCGGCGGATCCCAATGCCGGCCTCTATTATATCTGCAATCCGAACAATCCAACGGGGACCAATACCCCACTGGAAGATATTGAATGGCTCCTCTCCAACAAGCCGGCCGGATCGATCGTGCTGGTGGACGAAGCCTATATCCATTTTTCCAATGCCAAGCCCGCTTCCTATCTGGTCGCGCAAGGCAAGGATGTGGTCGCCGCACAGGACGATGCGTGCGAGGACATCGGCGAGGTAGGCCTGCGGGTTGATACCGCCCAGTTTGCATGTTTCGATGAGGCTGGCGAAGGTTGCCCAGTTTTCAGCCCCCAGGTCATGGCCTGTGAACAGGGCATTTTTCCGCTGGAGGGTAATTGGCCTGATTGAGCGCTCGACGGTATTGTTATCCAACTCGATCCGTCCATCCTCAAGGAAGCGGACGAGGCCCTTCCAGTGGTTGAGTGTGTAACCGATGGCCTCGGCTGTATGGGAGCCGCGGGGTAGTTTGGGCAGCATTTCCTTGAGCCATGGCAGCATGTCCGCGATGATCGGAGCGGATTCAGCCTGGCGTACCGTCAGTCTGTGTTCGGGGCTGGAGCCTCGGATACGAGCCTCGATCTTGTAGAGCCCGGCGATCCGCCGCAGGGCCTCATCGGCGACCGGTGCGTTGCCGCCCTTGGCATCGTCGAAGTAGCCCCTCCTGACATGTGCCCAGCAGAAGGCGAGCGTTCCGGGACCGGCCCTTCGGTCCGGCGCCTCGATATGCTTGTACGCGCCATAGCCGTCGCACTGGACGATGCCGGTGAAGTCCCCGAGCAGCTTTTCCGCCCAGACTTTCCCGCGACCTGGCATGTAGGTGTAGGCGACAGCCGGTGGATCGGTGCCGCCATGCGCCCCATCATCACGAGCGATCGCCCAGAGATATCCTGTCTTCACCTTGCCAGTGCCGGGAGCCAGGACCTTCGCGGTGGTCTCATCCACGAACAGCCTCGCGCCCGACAGGAGGTCGGTCCTCATCCGGCTGGTCAGGCGGCCGAGCCAGGCGGCGGCTCTGCCTGCCCAGTTACACATTGTCCCCCTGTCGATCTCGATACCCTGGCGCCGCAGTGCCTGTGCCTGCCGGTAGAAGGGAGTGTGATCGGCATATTTCTTGACGAGAACATCGGCGATCAGCGCCTCGGTGGGCAGGCCGCCTGGCATTACATGCTTGGGCGCAGGCGCCTGGAACACGCCATCGCTGCATGCCCGGCACGCCATTTTCGGACGGGACGTCACGATGACGCGATACTGGACAGGGATGACATCGAGCCGGCTTGATATGTCGCTGTCGATGCAGTGCAGCACGCCTCCGCAGCAGGGGCATTCCGTCTCGTCAGGGAGGATCACTTCCTCGACACGGGCCAGATGTGCCGGCAGCGACGCCCGCGCTGTCCCGGGCTCCCTTCGCGCCCGTTCCTTCTTTTGTCCTGCGGCAGCCGCTGCCTGCTCGGCCAAAGCCTCCAGTTCAGCGCGGGCGACATCGAGATCGTCGAGGCCCAGCGCCAACTGATCTTCGTTCAGTTTCTCCGACCGTTTTCCGAATGTCGTCCGGGTAATCTGGTCAATGATATGCTGCATCCGAGCTTCACGCTCGAGGCCGGCCAGGACCATCGCCTTGAGGATGGCGACATCGTCAGGAAGGTCGGCTGCCGTGGCGGACATGCCCTATTTCTGGCAGTTTCCGGGCAGTCCGCAATGGCATTTCGATCAGGGGAATCAGGCTTGCGACCTATCGCGTCGTCACCGGAACCTGAGCGCGCGGCGTGTGCATTTTCGACCATTGCAGCCCTTCGAACAAGGCTGACGCCTGTGATGCCGACAGCCGCATCACGCCATCCTGCGCCCGTGGCCAATGGAAGGCCCCCGTCTGCAAGACTTTGCTCACGAGCACCAGGCCGCTGCCATCCC
>NZ_QLJK01000071.1:0-6102 GCF_003950715.1 Sphingomonas sp. S-NIH.Pt3_0716
CTCTTGTATGCCTTAGCCATCGCAATTCACCTCTAACATTCGGCCCGCCGCTACTTCCGCGTCCATCTGTGCATCGGAGAACCCAAGCACCAACTTAGCCGCCCTCTTGAACGCGGCTTCCTCGTCGTCCTCTAGGTTCGCCAAGTCGCTTTTCGCGAACCCAAATGCGAAAACCGCCCGCGTTTCCGCCCGGAAGAAAATCAGCGTCCTATAGCCGCCTGATCTTCCAGCGCCCGGCCGTGCAACACGCTGCTTGATGAGGCCGGCTCCAAGATCGGCGTCGATCAATCCACGCTCGGCGCGCTCGATCGCCTCACATAGCATCGCATCGGAGATTTTCTCCTTACGGGCGAACCTGTGAAACCTGTTGCTCTTGAAGACTCTCACCGTTGCCCCGTCATATATAACACATAGCGCCACACTTCAAGGCTATCGTCACTTACGCGCCCGCCGCCTTGCCAGCAATCAGGCATTATGCTTTTGCAGCAAGTCGGCAAGCGCCTCTCGCATAAGGTCTTCAATTGAACGGTCGGTGTCGGCTGATAGCCTCTTGACCCGGCGATGGTCCTCCGGCTCGACAACGACCGTCAATCGCTTCATCCCTGCCCGCGTGGCGGCGTGGTAACGCTTGCCCTCGCCCGGAGCCGTCGCCATGCCGGCGACGGATTCCACGATAGCGGCAGGGGATGCCTGCGCGCCCACGGCTTTCATGCTCTCGGCTAAACTCGGTCTTTTGGACATGGCCTCATCTCGTAAAATTGCCAGTTTGCCAGCAATAGCATTTAACTGCATTGCCAGCAATATGCTTTGCAGTCAAATCGGCAACTGACTTCTGAGCCAAGCCAGCAACTCGGAAACTTCGTCGCTGGCTTTGCCGCCCGGCTCATACTCTGGCGCGGTTTTGCCCGCCGTGAGCGCATGTCCGAAGGCCGCCCGCTGCTGGAAGGCAACGGGGGCAACCTCCAAATCGTGAACCTGAACGGCGGCGCGCGCATCGGCCAAGAGCTGCGTGGCGCGCGGCGGCACGGCGTTCAAAACGACAAAAGCCGGTTTTTGGGCGAGCTTCACCAGCTCGGCCGTGCTTCCGATCGCGCGAAGATCAAGGATGCCGGCGCGGCAGGGGATCAACACCAAGTCGGCCGCTCGTGTCGCGGCCATTGCCGCCGCTTCCGAGTGCGGCGCGGTGTCGATCACGACTAGCTCGGCCCCGCCATCGGTCGCAGCCTGCAAGCCTTGCGGCAAGCGGGTGTGAGGAAGTGCAACGACAACCGGGGCCTCGCCTTGTCGGCTATCGCCCCAGCCGGCGGCGCTTGCTTGGGGATCGAGGTCGATAATCGCGGCCGAAAGCCCGGCCGCCTCGGCGGCCGTGGCGATATGCAGGGCGAGGGTGGTTTTTCCAGCCCCGCCCTTTTGGCTGACAATAGCGATTGTTTTCATTTTGCTGGCATAGCAGCAATGAGAATTGACGGCAAGAAGCTTTGCTTAAATACCTTATTGCCAGCAATACAGCAAAGATTGAGCGCCGACCTTGCCCCTCGCTCCCTCTCGAAAGCCCATAGGATGCTGGCCGCAGGCGCGAACGGTGCGGATTAGGTGGTGAGGGTGCCGTTTCCCGATCCGCCCTATAAGCGGATCGGAACCGCCGCAGGGCTGCGAAAGCAGCCCGAACAGCGGCGACCGCTTATGTTTGCCCTCTTAGATAAAGATCAGATGGGGATTCAGTCTGGTTATCGGACTCACGTTTCTGGATAGCTTTCCCAAGGGCCGCCAGCGCCCGGCCTAGCGCGGTATCGCCGGCCTCGGACAGCGCCAGCTCATCGAGGGGCAGGGCCTTCTTGTAGGCGTCCACCTCGGCCGCGCGGGCTTCCTGTGCGGCGCTGTGGTCGTCGGGCAGGGGCGGGGCCTTGCTGAACCGTCCAAGGAACTGCCGGGCCTTCTCCGGCAGGGACAGGCGGTAGGCGTTGCTCGTCTGCTGGACCTGTGGGCCGCGCCCCTCGTTGCCGGTCGGCTCGTAGCGCCGCAGCCAGTCGATGAAACCATGCGCCCGCAGGTTCTTCAGCGCCCGCACGATCGTATCGCGCGACCGGCCTAGCCGATCCATGATCGTGGTGATTGACGGCTCTAGCCGGCCGGTGCGGAAGTCGATGAGATTGACGAACAGCCGCAGCACGTCCAGCGCCACCGATCCTAGCGGGCCGCTGCGCTCGCCCTTCTCGCGCAAGCCGGCCTCGTTGTAGATTTCGGCCGCCTTCAAGATCGCCTGCACGTCCTTGCGCGTCGTCGGCCGCCATATCCGGCCCTCCGATCGCCCCCGGATATGGCTATGCCGGCGAACTGGTGTCGGGCAGCGCGGGGCAGGGGGCGGGAAGACCAGCCCTAGCGCGGTCTGTCCCGATCCCCGCAGGGCGGCCCGGCGCTCATGGGCGAGCGTCGTAAGCTCGCCGGCCTCGTCGTCGGTGAGCTGGCCCGCGCCGTATCGGCTCCAAACCTCCCGCATGATTTCATCAAGCGCGTTCCCGCGCGCGCAGCCGATCGCGGCCGCGTATTGCGTCCCTAACATATGCCCTCGTCCTTCCATTTGAAGGACATGACGACTGTGGACGGCAGGCACGGCGCTCCCGTTTCCGCAAGAATCAATCTTGCGAATTGGAGTGCTCTAGCGTAGATAAGGGGAGACTTTGATGGCCCCGGCTCTACGGTGTGTCTGACGGCCTACAAAAACGCTCGACCGCGCCAACGGTCGGGCGTTTTGCCGTTATGTCCCTTGCTTCGCTTCGATATAGAACCTCAACGCTTCTTCGATGATCGGCGCGCGTGCTGACGCGCCCCGTTGCTCCTTGATCCTGTCGATTGCCTCGACAAGCTCACCCGGAACATAGGTATTCAACGCCACGCGGCCGGCCGCGATCTGCCGCGCCCTGTGGGCGGCAACGCCTCTGCGAATCTCTTCCGCGCGTTCCTTCATGTTTACAACTAAGAGCAAGCCGCCCGATTCTGCAATCCCTTGCGGGAAGAACCGGGAAAGGCACTACTTCTAGGGCAGGGCAACTAAACGCAGTAACGTCAATGCGTATTCACGTCATTGCGTTCTAAAGCCCGATAGAGGGTAGCGCGATGCACACCTAACAGCCGGGCAACCTCGGCCGGCTTCTTGTCCTCGCTGATGAGCTGGCGGGCGTGTGCGATCTGCTCGGCCGAAAGGGTAGGGGGGCGGCCGAAGCGAACACCCTTCGCCTTCGCAGCGGCCCGGCCGGCGCTCGTGCGCTCGTGGATCAAGCTGCGCTCGAACTCGGCAACGCCGGCGAAGAAGGTCAGCACCATGCGCCCCGCCGGCGTCGTCGTGTCGGCCCACGGCTCGGCCAGCGATCGCAAGCCGGCCTCGGCGTGGCCGATCCGCTCGGCTATGTCGAGAAGATCGCGCGTCGATCGGGCGAGGCGATCGAGCCGCGTCACCGTCACCACGTTGCCGGGCTGCAAATGGTCCAGCATCTTCGCCAGCTCGGGGCGGCCGCGATGCGCGCCGGATGCCTTTTCCTCAAAGATGCGCTTGCAGCCTGCCGCTTTCAGCTCCGCGCGCTGCTGGTCAAGGGTCTGGCCGTCGGTCGAGACGCGCGCATATCCGATCATCATGGGGCAGGGGGCTTTCGCTGCTATGCTCACCGCCCGAATCTAGCGGGTGCATCTCGTCGCGAAAATCCCTATTCTGCGACTGTCGCGGGTTTCGGGAGTTTCGCGACAAAGTCTATGAGTTCTTACTATCTCGCGTCATGCTTTCGGCCATCGTCACCAGCTCACGACAGACACGCTCCTTGAGCTTGGCCGGCAATGGCCGGTTGGACATTGCCTCGTGGACCCACAGGCCATCAGCAGCAAGACGGGCGACGAAGCGCGCGAGGGCTGCCGGATCGTCGTCGTCAGGAACCGGCGGCGACCAGCGGTCAAGAACGCCCTGCCATAAGGAATCAAGGTCCGGCTCGCCGGCGCTTTCCAGCATCATCAGAAGTTCGACGCGGCGGGCCATCTGCGCGCAGCTCTGGATATAGGCCGCATCGCGTTCGGCCGGCTCCACCGTGTCGGCTTTGCCGCCCGCGATCTTCTCCATGCCCGCCTCCCATTGGTCGGCAAGATGTTGGTGGGCCGCGAGGATAAGCGCCTCCCGCGACGGGAAGTGGTAGAGCAAGCCGCCGCGCGTCAGCCCGGTTTCGGCCGCAACGGCGTCGAAGGTGACAGCGGTAATGCCGTCACGCTCGACAATGGCGATGATCGCGTCGAGGATTTTCCTGCGATTGCTGGTCCGCATGATGCCCTCCGCGAACTAGTGGGATGATGGATAGAGCGAGGATTGCGACCCCGGCCCGTAACGGCGCAGAAGAACCCCGGTCACGATCGCGCCGGCCGCCAATAGCGCAGCCCCGACATACATCACCACCAGATAGGCATTGTCGAAGGCAGCGGATGCAGCCGCGACGAGCGCCGGCCCGTTTGCCGTGTCTCCGGCCGCCAGCGTGAGAGCGGTGGCGATGTTGTCGCGCGCTTCCACGGGAGCGCCTTCGGGCAGGGCGATCCCGAGTGTATAGAGCGCCGAAAGCAGACTACCGAGAATGGCGACGGCGAGCAGGCCGCCGAACTCGTAGGACACTTCCTCGACCGAGGCGGCCATGCCGGCGCGATGCACGGGCGCGTTGCCGATGATGGCCGTGGACGCGACCGACGCAGCGGCTCCAAGCCCCGCGCCGGTCAGGAACATACCTGCAAGCACCCATCCCGTTCCCTGCGACAGTCCCCACGCCGTCAGCAGCACGGCGAGCGACCCCGCCCCAAGCCCTCCCGCGATCAGGTAGAGCAGGCCAATGCGGTGCAGCAGCGCGCCGCCGAGCAGCGCGGTCGGCAACGAGCCGATGGCGGCGGCGGAAACCAGCAAGCCGGCCTCCAGCGGGGAATAGCCGGCGACGAGTTGGAACCGCTGCGTCGTCACGAGCTGGATACCGCCCAAGGCGAACATCATCATGGCGGCGGCCAGCACGCCAGACGAAAAGGCCGGGTTGCGGAAAATCGAGAAGTCGAGCAGCGGAAACGGCAAGCGCGCTTGTCGCCGGACGAACAGGAAGCCCGCCGCTGCGGTGACGAGCAAGGCCGCGCTCAATACGGCCGAAGACGGATTGGCGCTGGCCGCGTCCTTGATTGCGATCACGAGCGCGGACAGCGCGGCCAATGCCAGAACTGATGACAGCAAGTCCCACGGCCGCGAGCCGTCGCCGGCGACCTTCGGCGCGACCAGCAGCGTCCCGATGAAAGCCGCGATCACCACCGGAACATTGATAAGGAAGACTGACCCCCACCAGAAATGTTCGAGCAGCAATCCCCCGATGATCGGGCCTATGGCGGCCCCCACGATCGAGATGGAACCCCATATGGCGATAGCGATGTTGCGCTCGCGCTCGACGGTGAAGGTGATGCGGATCAGGGCCAATGTGGCGGGCATCATGGCAGATGCCCCGATGGCGAGGAAGGCGCGGGCGGCGATCAGCACTTCCGGCGTGGGGGAGAACGCAGCCACGATGGACGCGATGCCGAACAGGACAAGGCCGGCGAGGAACATTGTGCGATGGCCGATGCGGTCGCCAAGCGTTCCGGCACCGAGCAGCAGGCCGGCCATGACCAGCGGATAGGCGTTGATGATCCATAGCCCCTGCGTGGTCGTCGCCCCGAGTTCGCGGGTGAGCGTCGGAAGGGCGGTATAGAGGACGGAGTTGTCGAGGGTGATGAGCAGCAGGCCGGCAGCCACCGTCACCAGCAAGAGCCATCGGTTTGAATGTGAGGCCGTCATTGGGAATCCATCCGGTTTGAGCAGCCGTCGCTATACATTCTAGATTGTAAAATTTCAACTCAAAAAGCTCGGTCAGTTGTCGCGGAAATCCTGATTTTTGCGACAAAATCGCCGGCGCTGATTTTTCAGGAGAAATTCTGTCGCGAAAATCAGGTGCGAAAGTGATAGATTCGCGACTGATTTTTGCGACACGTCGCGGCCCGGATTCCGGGCCGCTGCGGACGTGATGCAGGTTTCAGGATTTGCGCGACAGACAGCCTCGCTTTTCGGCGGCT
>NZ_QLJK01000072.1:0-5521 GCF_003950715.1 Sphingomonas sp. S-NIH.Pt3_0716
AACGGCGCGGTCGCCCAGCAAAGGAAAAGCTCGATCTTCATCACGGCTGATCACCGAAAAAAAACTCCCGCCAAACTAGGGAATTTTAGATGCCCACTTTTGCGGAATCTTCGGTGCCCGTTGACAGCAGCGGACAGTAACGGCGGCGCTGACGCTCCATTACAACAAGGTGATGTTCATTCTGGAGCCGACAGCGATCAGCAAAGCATTGGCGCGCAAGCGGGTGACAGTGTGCGAATATCCTGACGGTCGGCTGGAGATTGAACATGAGGGCCATGTCCTGCCCTATCGTCCGTTCGATAAGATGCGGCACGTCAACCAGCCTGCTATTGTCGAGAACAAGCATCTGGACGCGGCGCTGATGTTGGCCAAACAGATGCAGGCCATCATGCCGCATCACCGCAAGCGCAATAACGACGCCCCTGCCCGCCGCGACCAGCCCCTGCATCTCTTCCCCGAGCCAGAACCGCCGCCAAAGATTGACCGCCGCAAACTGGGTGGTTCAAAGCTCAAACGCGGTCCCAGGCTCAGTGACGAGGCGTTGCGCGAACGCGGCACGCTCAGCTTCGTGCAAAGGGCATGACCGGGCCCACTGCAGAGCAGCGGGTCCCCAAGGTCAGAGCATCAGCAGGGTCTGCGCTGCGCTGTATGGATGGCTCCACGCAGCCCCTGCTGTCCACGAGCGTGTGACATTTCTAAATGGCAGAGATTGTGACTTCTCTAAATGGCAGGAACAAATCGTGTAAGCGGCTGGACTCTAAATCGAAGTGCGAAATCCTAGGATTTATGAGGGTTTGATCCCTTTTCCAGGAAGGCACATGATGAACGGCTATCAGCATCTGGGTTTGGACGAGCGCCGGGATGTTTATCAATTGATGGCCACCGGACGGTCTGTTCGGTAGATCGCGGATGCGCTGGGTCGCCATCCGGCGACGATCTATCGCGAGCTCAAACGCAACCAGCACCTGGACGAGCATCCGCTGTTTCGCGGCTATTCCCCACGACCGCGCAGACCATGGCCAACGGCCGTCTGTCGGAAAAGGAGATCCAGGCCGTCGCCGATTGCCTTAACAGCACACCCCGCAAATGCACGGGCTATCCCACTCCGCACGAGGTTCTGGGAGAGCAGATCGCCCTTCTCAATGCCGGATAAATTTTGCCGTCCTCGGACGAAATGCTACGCAGCACCTCGGATGTCGCGCTTCAAATCGAAATCGCCATCGAATATTTCCGCTCGAAGCGCTTAACGGCGCGGATCTCCGATCCTCCTAAAGTCGCGCCACGGCTCGTCATGCTGCGCTCGAACAAGCCCGCCCCTCCGCCGGTCATCGGGGCCGGCTCCGATGCGGTCACGTAGGCGATCGAGGCCCATTGCGCAGCGCTCCACAGCCTCGCCGACACGCAAAGGGAGAAACCGGTCATGACCCGCATGCTAACCGCCGATGAACTGGCGGGATTTGCCGAGATCATCGACAATATGCTCGTCCTTGGCGATCTCGCGGAGTTGCCGGCCCCGGCGACGAGCAGGCAGCGATCGCGTTCGTCATGGCGATGACCGCGAACGCAGTCGCCGAACTTAATGGCGATCAAGGCATGTCCGACACTCTGACAGCAGCGAGGCAACCTCCTGGCTGATGATCTGCAGGAGCTCGATCGCCTGCGCGGCGAGGCGAGCAAGAGCACGATCTCGCCGATGGTGGCGCGTGACGCGGCCGACAGCCGCACGCCTGGGCCCCCTCGCGCGTCACTGCAGGAACGACCGCAAGACCGCGCGAAGGAGCGGGCCGATGGCCGGACGCTGCCAAACGACCGCGCCATCGATAGCCAGATGCGCGTGGTAGAGGCGGTGATCCGGCGCACGCTGTTCGATAATCGCAAGGCGGTGACGCGCATGATGTCGGTTGCCAAGGCTCACCTCGATGCCCATGTCGCGGCGGGACGCACGGTTCAACCAGCCATGGTCCGCACCGGCGGTCAGACGATGGAGCGCCGGCGCCGGGCGTTCCCCTGCAGCAGCGTCCGCCCAGCCCGTTCGACCCGGTCTCGATCACAAGCCGCCTGAACGCAACCGATCGCGCTGACGGGCTCGAGTTCTGAGATTTGGCAAAAGGTTCGCTCATAACGAACATATTACGGCATCTATAAACTCTCGCTTACCTTTGGTTTATAAATTTGGCTATTCGTTCGTCATGGAAAGACAAAAGCGCCAACCTTTAAGCCAAATGTTGCACAAGCTGGCACCCGGCCTGCTGGTGGATTCCGCTTGGTTGCAGATGCAGGGTGTCTCGCGCACTTCGATCCACGACTATGTCCGCAGAGGTTGGCTCGAGCGCGTCGCATCTCGCGTTTACCGCCGCACCACCGCGCACGGGCCGACCGGCCGCTTGCGCTGGGAGCTGGCGATCATGTCGGTGCAAAGCACATCAGCAGGCACACTCTATATCGGCGGGATGACAGCGCTCGAATTGCATGGCCTTAGTCACTTCGCACGGCTCGGCAATGATCGGGAGGTCCATCTCTACGACCCGGATCACGCGGCCCCTACTTGGCTTGCGACTTTGCCGACTGATGCCACCCTGGTGATGCATCGTCGCGGCCTGTGCACGGATCCGCTTCTTGGCACAGGCTGGCACCGGCTCGATCTTGGAACACGTCGGCTTGGCGCCGCCGTCCCCTCACCCGACGTGAAGGAAGCCTGGGACCATTTTGTGCGGGTCGCCGGCCCAGAGCGTGCCGCGATCGAAATGATGGAAGACGTGCCCACGTCGCTCTCGTTCGATCACGCCGACAAAATCTTCGAAAACCTCGCTACATTACGGCCGCGCCTGGTGACGGCGCTTCTCGAGCAATGCAGCAGCATACGGGCCAAGCGGCTCTTCCTGTTTTTCGCTGATCGCCACGATCATAGCTGGAGCAAGCGCGTTGATCGCAGCCATGTCGAGCTTGGCCGCGGCAAGCGCCAGCTCGTTCGCGGAGGGCGCCTCGATCCTCACTATCAGATCACCGTGCCGGACGCCTTCGCGGCGCGCGCAGGAGACGAGAGCCGATGACCGCGCAGACCTATGTTCGAAGGCCTGGATGCCCAGCGCCGTTGACCAGCCAGCAACAAGCGGTGATCGACGAGATCAACCGCCGCGCGACCCACGCCTAGTGCGCGGCGGTTCCGACATTGCGCTGACAATCGAGGCGTTCGTCCTGGCCGTGATGATGTTCTTCGTCGCGATCAACGGGATCGTCGGCTCGATCGACTGAACAGCGCAACCAATCGACGAGAATGGTCGCTTCATCGCGACACGCTCACCTGGCGAGAAACGGTCCGCCGCCCCGACACCGATCCCACCGCTAACATGACATTATTTTTCGAGTCGACGGTGCGATATTCTGGGCTCCCTGTGCGGGGCGTTGTTCGCCGCCCTATTGGGCTTATTGCGGTAAGCATGGAACCGATGCGGGGTAGCGACCGTTAGATGGTCTCCCCGATATTGCGAAACCACCCTACCCCGCCGACTTTGGCGGGGTATTTTTGAGGCGATCGTTTGAAACCCGACTACCAATACGATCGCGATCGGTCATCGCTCGTTCTAAATGCCCAGGCAATCTTCCTGGCCGCCGTGATGATCTGATCATCGGCCGCAAGGTTTCATAGCCTGCTCCTAACCCTCGCCTTTTGATCTGTCAGGGCTTCAGTCGGTCATCATGCCACTGCTTCATCGTGGAGGGCGCACCGATCAGCGTCTCAATCGCGTGACAGACGTTTATCGCTTCGTCCGCTTCTTCGCGCGCGCATCCAAAATCGCCAGGCACTCTTTCAGCTTCTTTGCAACTTCGACCAGTTCGTTGAGCAAGGTGCGCTCGACATAATGCTCCATAGGACGCCTCCGTGTGCGAATTCGGACGGCACGAGCGCGACGCAACGGATATTAAGCGATGCTGACTGAACTCAATTTGCTCCCCTGATCCATTTCGACAACAACCTTGATCCTGTTTAATCTGATTTTCAGGAACGAGCAGCGCCCTTCCGTATTCTCTCGTCATACGAGAAACAGAGAGGTTCGTCGTGGCCACCCAGCTTGAACATTGGCGCTCGCAATTTCTTCAACAGGATTTTCAGGAGGAGCTGAGCTGTTGGAACAGACAGCGGCTCGCACCTGATTTTCCTGATACAGTGACGCCTTCGCAGCTCGATCGAGATCGAAGCATGCTGCGCTTGGAGCATGCTTTCATGGAAGAGTTGCGCTCACAGGTATCCAGGGAGGCATTAGAAGCGCCAACAGATCCACAGGGATTCATCGTGTGGTTTGAAGGGCTCAAGGCGACAGGGCCTGGGCAACATGACCGATTATTCCCTTGGCTCGCGGAAGAGGCCGACAGAGATGAATTGCGATGGTTCCTGTCGCAGGAGGCGGCCGGCGAAGCAGGATTTGACGATCTGGTCGCAATGACGCAGGTCAAGCTGCCCGCACGAGCAAAGCTAGAGCTGGCACGCAATTACTGGGATGAGATGGGTCGCGGCAATCCCAAGGGAATGCACGGTCCGATGTTGGGTCAGCTGATCGAAATACTCGAACTCGATACTCAGATTCATAACACCGTCTGGGAGAGCTTGGCCCTCGCAAATGCGATGACGGCGATGGCGGCCTCGCGATGCTACGCATGGCACAGCGTAGGCGCCTTGGGCGTGATCGAACTTACGGCACCCGATCGCTCGGCTCATACCGCCAAGGCCCTGCGCCGCATTGGTCTTTCAGGCTCGGAGCGCCGATATTTCGATCTGCATGCCGTTCTCGACGTGAAGCATAGCCGAGACTGGAATGATGAGGCTATCCGACCGCTTGTCGAAGAGGATCCTCGCCGGGCGACAGCAATGGCGGAAGGTGCGCTTATCCGGTTATATTGCGGCGCACGCTGTTTCAGCCGCTATCGCGCTCATCTTGGAGTGGCATGATGAACCGATCCATTCTGGTGGTTGAGGATGATCCCGTCATCGCACAACTCCTTGTCGAAATGCTCGAGCAAGCCCATTATGTTGTAGATGGCCCCCATGCCACTTTGTCCGACGGTGTCGAGGCAGTGGCTAGAAACATGCCTGCGGGAGCGGTTCTGGATATACGATTGAAGAGAGAGGATGTAGGTCTCCTGGCAGACGATCTCGAGCTTTACGACATCCCCTATCTATTTTGTTCTGCGTCATTCGATCACCCCGCCGTTGCGAAGCATCCGGCCGCGCCTCTCATTTTAAAGCCGGCACTGCATATGTGGTTGATCCCGACGTTGCAGCGCATTCTTCACTGATGATCATGGAATCAACGATCGGTTGACGAACCGGTTATTGATCACCTGACTTCGATTTTCCGGAACTTTCCCAAATATTCGTTACCACCCGGCCCCGCGCTAAGAGGCTGTTTGGGAAATCGGCGGCAGGGGTTGTCATAGGCGTATCTGCGTGATTCAGGCTCTGGATGTGGACGCAGCAGAGCCGGGGGCGGATGGCCCAGATTGCGAAGAAGACGAAGCGTTATCC
>NZ_QLJK01000073.1:0-5348 GCF_003950715.1 Sphingomonas sp. S-NIH.Pt3_0716
GCGATGCTCGCCAACCATGCGCACCGCGCGTTCGCGGACTTCAGGAGAAAACTTGTTCCGGGTCTTGCTCATAAAGAAAGCTCCTTCCCACAAATTGGAGCCTCCGGGAAAGCCGGGGCGGTTCACACGGCAAGTTGCAGTTCACGCACGAAATAGTTCAGGATCCATGCCGCATTTTTTCCCAGCTCACGTGGAGCGACCGCTCTGCTGGTAACTCAGTTATAGACTGGCCCAATGCGGTTTTCAAAATAGATTCAGGCCGATCGTCTTAGCGTCCAAGCAGATAGGAAAGCTGCGTATTTAAGCTAGCGTATAAGTTGGGCACGAACAGCTCATGCCTGGTCGCCGCATTTCCTGTCGGCTTGAGCTCCTCGAGAACTGCTGTGGGAACGAAGGTCCCTATTCCATCATTTGTCCCATAACAGCGGATCGCGACAAGGCGGATCGTCTTTAATATTCGGAACATATGCGGCAGGCGCCGAACCTGAACGTCTCTTCGCGCAGTCATGCCGCCCGCCTTCCGGCAAAGAGCAGCATTTTCTGGCTGGTACAGGGAAACAGGATTAGCCCTTCGGTAGAAGCCCTGACGCCGGACTGGCGATCCTCGAGCATCGGCATGAACCACAGCTTGTCGTCGAACCAGGCAGGCCGATAGTCTACCAGCCATTCCCGGCTTCTGTAAAAATCAATGTCGAGGCTCTGTGGCCACGCCCCGGAACGCAGGAGCAGAAGGTCTAGCCCATGACTATCTCCCATCCGAGCCAACCTATCGTGGGTATCTGACCCGGAAACGTTTGTGCTCGCTATCAAAAGATTGGCCTGCTCCAGAAACAACATGCCTTCGGTGCCGGACAAGCGTCGGCTGGGATTGAGATCGATCGGTGCGCCGATATCGCGGGCGACGCTCATCATGGCTCGCTGCACCGAACTACGAACGAACGGAGGGGTTTGCGATCCCCCATTGGGGGCGCATGCATGGGAGTATGTCACATTCATCACTTTCAGATTGGGGAGCCGCACCACTGAGCCGGGCTTCATTCTCCCTTTTTTCATTCCGTCACTCAGTCTTACTGAACTTCTTGCTCACGTGACAAACCGGGCAAGGATGGCAGCCTGTGTCTTGTGGATTAGCTTCTGCTCTCCAGGCAGCAATGAATGCTGGACCGCGCGCGTGAATATCAATCAGTCAGCTCGAAATGCGCCATGGTCTGCCTGATTACATAGTGCTGCTAGATGATTTCGCGGTATCATGGCTGACACTTTACCTATGGCGCTGGATAAAGTGTCACTGGTGATTAAAGCATGGGGAAGCGACAAAGGGGATTCACTTTTCGTTCGCACTATGCTTGGATTCTTTCATGTTTCAGCCGGATCTCTTCACTGAGGATACGGCCGCTGAGAGCGAGGCTCCTCCAGCGGACAACCCCACGCTGCGCGTCGTGCCAGCACGCAAGACGTCGACAAATGACGAACATCTCGATCTTCCTGCAGTTCTGGAACGCCTTGCCTGCGTTTCCGCCCGGCCACGTTACACGTTCATGGTTCTGAACTTGATCGCACGGGCAGCGGGCGGATCGAACAGCGCGGGACCATATGTCGAGGACAAGGGACGCGCAATCCCGGTGCGCGACTGGTTGAGCAACGCCCTATTGCCCATGGCGCAGCGCGATGCCCGGCGCCGAGCTGTCGTCGATCAGGTTCGCAGCGACCTTAACCGCAAAGGGTTGCTACCGCCCAATGAGGATGCAGCCGAGCGGCTGATCGCTGATGAGGTGCGCGAGCGACTGCTTCATTCCGGGCGGACCAATGTCAGTCGTGCCGTATCGGACTTGGTGCGAGCGGGCCTTGTGCGTCGTCACTACCAGGGCTACCGCGTCGACCATTGCAATCGTGGAGCACAGCGCGAGGCAGTCTATACAATCACGCCGGCGGTCCACGCGGCGCTAGGCAAGCAATGCTAGTGCAAGGTTCCATTGAGATGGTTGGGTTCACGTGTTTAAGTCTCTGTTGAGAGACAGGTTTCGAGTGACTTTCGTTGCTAACGGATTGGCAAATCACCGTCTTGGCCTACTTCCAAAAAGCCACACGAAACTCCGCGTTGCATTGGCGCGTGTTGAGCGGGGTAACCCTCGCCAAACTTCACTAAGGGCACGACTGTCGACTCCGCGATCATGACAAAATGTTTCCCGATTTCCTCGGTCCGGAACTCCTGAGCAGCGTCGACGATTTCTTGATACGAAGGTGGCGACCGGTGACCGCATCGCTGCGCCAGGAGAGACTTGATGCCGGATGTCTGCGACCTTGACGATGCCAGCCTAATCGCGATCTGGAACAATGCAGACCCCGAAAATCTCTCCGATTATGAACGCGAGGTCATTGAAGAGATGAAAGCACGCGACCTTGTTCCATGATGTAAGATACCCTCTTGGTGATTGCCTGGGTAATCAGGCGGCTACTCGAGACGAGCGAACCCACCTTCGTTTTCACGACCGATCGTTCATTGGGATATTTCTGTTCTCCCGCCCTGACCACGTCCGAACAGCGGTATGCGACCGTCGTATCAACCCGGGGAGGTTGCTTGACGACAGGTGGACATCGTCGCAGATGACCCCTCAAAGCCGCCACTGATCCGCGCAACGATCTACGAGAACTTCGTTTCATACAAACCGATCATTGGATAAATAAGCATTGCGCCGCCCAGAAACTATTACATCGTTTTTCGAGGCTGATGGCGTTCTGGCTCTAGGCATCCTTTGCGGAGCGATGTTCGCTGCGCTCGTGGGCTTGATGCGATAGCTTCCGCAGCCGGCGATTTCAGACGCAAGCGAGTTTAAATGATAGATATTTGCTCACCCTTGCGCGGAATCGATGCTTTGACGCCGTCCTTCCGGCCGATCTTAGTTATCACGTGCCAACTGGCATTTCTCCATCGTCAATCCACGCATTGATTTGTTAAATGAGCGCGGCCCGTCATCGTGTTCGAATGGCCGACTCCACCTCTTGAACACCACAAGGTTTCGATCCATCTGTCGCGCGCAAAATTACAAATGTGAGCCAGAGAGACGATGACAATTGACACCGTTACCGCCCCTGAAACGCGGGCCTTCGAGGCAGACGTTTCCAAGCTTCTGCACATGATGGTCCACTCGGTCTATTCCGACCGAGACGTTTTCCTGCGCGAACTTATATCCAATGCTGCCGATGCTTGCGAAAAGCTGCGTTATGAGGCGATCTCCAATCCGGCTCTGTTGGGCGAAGATCCTCAATCTCGCATCAATATCAGGCTGGACAAGGAAGCCGGCACGCTTGTGATCGAGGATAACGGCATCGGCATGACCGCCGCCGATATGGGTGATACACTGGGCACCATTGCGCGGTCGGGCACCAAGGCGTTCATGGACAAGCTTACCGCGGATAAGAATGGCGAGGGGCAGCAGCTTATAGGCCAGTTTGGTGTGGGCTTCTATTCTGCGTTCATGGTGGCCGGTAAAGTCGAGGTTGCTTCTCGCCGTGCCGGAGAGGATGATGCCGCGATCTGGTCCTCCGATGGGCTGGGTACTTACACGATTGCGCCGGCCGATCCTGCCGCAGCGCCCGCGCGCGGCACGCGCGTCGCGTTGCACCTGCTCGACGATGCCCGGACCTATGCCGAGCGCTTCACCGTTGAGCGGATTATTAAAGCGCAATCGGGTCATGTCCCGGTTCCTATCTTCCTTCAGGAAGCGGGCAGCGAGGATGAACCGAACCAGGTTGCCGACGGCGTCGCGCTGTGGACCAAGGCGAAGTCCGACATCAGTGAGGAAAATTATGCCGATTTCTATCGAGGTGTAGCAGGGCAATTCGACAAACCAGCGCTGACGCTACATTATCGAGCAGAAGGGCGGCACGAATATTCTGTTTTGATCTTCATCCCCGAAACAAAGCCTTTCGACCTGTTTGACCCGGATCGCAAGGGCCGTATCAAGCTCTATGTCCGCCGGGTATTCATCACCGACGAAGCGGAGATTCTACCGCGCTATCTACGCTTCGTACGCGGCCTTGTCGATTCCGCCGACTTGCCCCTCAACATGTCGCGCGAGATGATCCAAGACAGCCCGGTTCTGTCTGCCATTCAAAAGGGCATAAGCAATCGCATTCTCTCCGAGCTGGACAAGCTTTCAACCAGCGAGCCAGAGCGATATGCTGCGATCTGGGAAAATTTCGGATCGGTGTTGAAGGAGGGTCTTTACGAAGATTTCGAACGTCGCGAAGCGCTATTGGGCCTCGCGCGATTTAAGAGCACGATGTCCGATGGCGCATGGCGTTCGCTCAAGGACTATGTGAGTGCCCTGAAAGAAAATCAGACAGCGATCTACTATGCGACCGGACACGATCTGGATCGGCTCGCTCAGTCCCCACAGATTGAAGGCTTCAAGGCGCGTGGCATCGAGGTTCTGCTCCTTCCCGATCAAGTCGATAGTTTCTGGACGACGATAGGCGTCGATTATGAGGGCAAACCCTTCAAGTCTGTCACGCAGGGTGCTGCTGACCTGAGCCTCATCCCCCTGGCCGACGGGACCAGCAACGCTGCAACGCCCAGCGAGGAAGCCAATAGCTTTATTACCTTTGCAAAGAAGGCTTTGGCAGATCAGGTGTCAGATGTTCGCATTTCGGACCGATTGACTAGCAGCGCGGTCTGCATCGTTGCAGCGGACAATGCCATGGATCTCCAACTGGACAGGATGCTGGCCGCTGCCGGCCGTGCGCCGGAGCGAGCGAAGCCCATTCTGGAGGTGAATGCCGGCCATGCGCTCATCGCGAAGCTGGGGCATGCGAGTGGCGATGAGGAAGAGCGACGGGATCTGGCGTTCCTTCTGCTTGATGAAGCCCGAATAGCCGAAGGGGAGGCGCCGGTTGACTCGCGGGCGTTTGCCGAGCGGCTAGAGCGCTTGATGGCGAAAGCCTGGGGATGACTTCTTTGGGGAGCCTGCGGGCTCCCCTCGTTTGGATTAGATCGGCTGAGCCATTTCTCAAGTCGGCTCTACTGGCCAATCAACGCCGAAAATTCGTGTCCCAAGCACAGACTGTTAACTGCCCCTCTCGGCCACGCGCACGAACACAGCCATTTCCTGCCAACGATCACTCGTTCGGTAAGCGCCAAAACCTCCCCACATTTTCGTAGCTGCTGATCTGTCTATGTTTTGCCCCTCATCCGAGGGGTATCGTAGTGGATGATGATGTAAGAGTCCGTTTGGAAAATCAGGGATGAGCGTTTCGGCGTAGTAGGTTTCCACCCATGGCGACGAGGATCATCGCCTGTGAGACGTCGATGCGCTTTTCGTAGTCGCGGACCAGACGGCGCCATCGGG
>NZ_QLJK01000074.1:0-4958 GCF_003950715.1 Sphingomonas sp. S-NIH.Pt3_0716
GGGCTGTGGGCGGAGGGTGGGGTGGGAATGTGGGGCAGCAGTGAGCGGGCGGGGCGGGGGGCGCCGGGCGTGACGGGGGCGAATGCGCCGGTGCGGTCGATGACGCGATAGGGGCGGTCGCCGAGCGTGGCGGTGAGCAGCGTCAGGATCGCCGCGCGGGCGCCGCGCTGGGCGAGGAGGCGAGGGGCGGCGGCGATGATGGCGCGCTGCGCCGCTTCGGGCAGCGTCTCGTCAAAGGGCAGGTCGAGGAGGCCGGCGAGGCGGGGGAGCCAGGCGGGGGACGCGGCCTTGGGATCGAACAGGATGGCGAGGGCGCCGATGGCGTGGTCCAGTTCTCCGCCGACCGCCTGGAACAGGCCGACCAGCCGGCCGAGGGTTCCGTCGAGATCGCCCTGCGGCGTTGCGTAGACGGCGGGGAGCCATTGCATCAGGCCGGGCTGGTCATGGCTGACCACGAGGCTGTGGAGGACGGGCGCGCTGGCCGCGTTGTTGCGGTCGAGGCGGACCTCCAGCCAGAGGAAACTGCCATCCGCGCCGGTCAGGGAGAAGCAACAGGGGTTGGACTTAAGCACGTTATGCGCGGTCTCAGCGAAGGTTCGGGTGATGGGCGACCAATCCAACAGGGCGCCAAGGATGCGGGCGCGCTGGCCGAGGAGGAGGCTGTCGTCGTCCAACAGGGCGTCGGCCGAGAGGCGCAGCGCGGCGTCGCGGCTGGCGGCCCAGCGCAGCGACAGCGTCGCGCCCTCGGGCAGGGTCGCGGCGATGCTGGCCTGCAGCCAGTCGCCCGCCAGCGTATCGCTCTCCAGCGCCGGCGTCAGCCAGAGCTGGCCGCCGAGCACCGCCGCGCCGGGAAAGCGGAACAGGCTGGCGACCGCGCCGTCCTGATAGAGGAGATAGAGCGCGTCGTCCTGCGCGGCGAAGGCGATGGGCGCGACATCGAACCGGCCCCATGCGCCCGGCTCGCCATTGGGATCGAGCATGAGATAGCCGGCCGCGCCGTCCCAGTCGCCGGAGAGCAGGAAGCCGGCCGGGGCGGATTGGATGTCGCGGGCGGTGAAGGCGGGTTGGCCGGCGCCCAGCGGATCGGCGAGATCGAGCGCAAGGTCCGGCTCGTCCGGCCGTTGCAGGATGAGGCGGTTCGCCGCGCGGTCGAGCAAAGCGAGGCTGTCGCCATGGATGGCGATGCGGTCGATGGCCGCGGCGGCGGCGGGTAGGGGACGCCGGGCCGGCTTGCGGCCGATGCGCAGAAGACCATCGGACAGGAGCAGCCAGACGCCGTCGGTGCCGATGGCGATGTCGGCGGCGTCGTTGGCGTCCAGCATCTCCATGCGTTGCAATGTTTCATTATCGAAATGAAATAGGCCGGCGTCGGAGAGGAGCCAGAGGGCGCGCCTGCCCGCCGCCATGCGGCGCACGAAGCCGACCCGGCTTCCGGCGCAAGCGTCGGCGCGCAGCGCGCCGTCGGCGTCGATCCAGACAGGCCGGCCGCCGGGCGCCATCAGGAAGGCGCTGACGGCGCCGGACAAGTTTGTGACGACCTCCCCATCGGCGCGATCCAGATCATGGCGTTCGGGCGTGGCCATGACCAGGCAGAGCGCCTGCTGCGCCGCGGTTTCGAAGCGATAGGCGAGGCCGTCGCTGCTCATGCCGCGCCCCCGATGCTGATGGCGGCGGGCGCGCCCAATTGCGGCAGTTCGCCGCGACCGATCGCGAGACGCTCGACAGGGCCGTCATCGGTGATGATCCGCACCATGACCGGCGCGGCCACGCCGGCGATCCGGCGGACCCAGCCGGCGATGGCGGCGGCCTCCACATCGTGGCCGAGCGGCCAGCGCGCGTCATCGAGGGCGAAGCGATCCGCGATCATCTGCGCGACGGCGGCCTTGACGGCCGCCCCGTCCTGCCCCGGCGCAAGGCCGGCGGCTATGGTAAAGGTGAAGGAGCGGTAGACCGGCGCGACGACGAGCAGCCGTTCGCCGATGGCGATGCGGGGGCGCAGCGCGGCGGCGATGCGGGCGAGCCAGTCCGGCGTCTCCCGCCCCGGCAGCCGGTGGCCGACGATGAGCGTGCGGGTGGCGGCGATGGCGGGCGATGTCCGGCCGCGCTGCCAGCCTTCCTCGACGGTCGCGCGGGCGACGCCCAATGCGGGGCCGAGGGTGAGGGCGGCCTCTGCGAGCTGAGCCGATGTGGCGAGCAGGCGGCCGTCATCCAGCATGGCGCGGATGCCGGCCAGCGCGTCCTCGACCGTCTGCGCGTCCGCGCCGCCGCCGATCGCCTCCCGGTTGCGCCAGAGCGTGCGCGCGCCGTCCAGCACCCAGTCGACCGGCTGGCGGGCCATGCCGCCATCGCCGCAGGTGAGGCGGAGCGTCACGCCGAGCGGTTCGCCGAGCGCCGGTTTGCGCCCGTTGACGCCATTGCCGAAGCGGATGCGGATGAGTGCGCCGTCCGTCCGTTCCTCATAAGCGAAGCGGAGGTCGGCGGGGCCGGCGGGATCGAGCGGGCCATTGTTCCATGCCGCGCCGGGAACCGTATCAAGGCTTTCGACCACAGGCGCGTCGATGAGTCGCCAGATCGGGCCGTCGCCATGCTCGTCCGCCGGAAAGAGCGTTGAGGGATCGATCTCTATGGTCTGGCCGGGGCGGTTGTTCCCGTCACGCACGGGCAGCGCGATCGTGGCGCGCTGTTCGACGGGCAGCGCGTTGAGGGCCACGCGGATGAGGCGCGGGGTCAGCACATAATGCTGGGACGGGCGCAGGATGATGGCGGACGGGACCGCGCCGGCGGGCAGGCTGAGGATCAGCGCGCCGCTGCGCTGAAACCCGGCCGTGCCGTCCAGCGCGACGGCGATCGGGGCGCCCGCCGCGTCGGTGACGCTGAGCGTTCCAAGGTCAAGCGTCGGCTGGAATGATGGCGCGCCCTCCACCTCGAAGCCCAGCGACAGGCGGATGGTCGTGTCGGCCGGGAGTAAGGGGCCGGTCAGACTGATGCGCAGCGTGCCGTCATTGGCGTCGCCAAAGGGCGAGAAGCCGGCCCGGGCGCGATCGTTGATCTGCGTCTGGTCGGTTGCGCGGCCATCCGTCGCGACGGTGGCGATGCGCGCGATGGCGTGGGGCAGGAGGGTGATGGCCTGCGTCGTCTCTACGCGCTGGACCGAGCCTGTCCGGGGCAAGAGAACCATGCCGGCGTCTATGGCCTGCGCGGCGGTGGGCGCCTCCACGGGATAGACGACGCCGCTGGCGGGGACGGCGGCGCGTGGCGGCGCGCCGAGCAGCCGGGTCATGGCGAGGCGCTCGTCGAGACGGTCGCGCGCGACCGAATAGATCTGGGTGTCGACCAGCCACGCCAGCAGCTCGATGAGCATGATGCCCGGATCGTGGAAATTATAGTCGGTCCATTCCGGCGCGAGCGCGGGCAGACGGCCGCGCGCTGTCGCCATCAGCCGGTCGAAATCGGCGTCGTCGAGATTGGTGGCGAGCGGGATCATGCGCCGGCCTCCGCAAACAGATGGACGGTGACGGCGGCGCGGGCGACGAGGACGAGCACGTCGGCGGGCAGCGGATCGGGCAGCGGGGCGCCGGTATCGGCGCGGACGATGACGATGGCGCTGATGACAGCACGGTCGCCCAGATCCGCCAGCGCGGCGGCGACGTCCGTGGCAGTGGGCGCCGCGCCGACCGGCCAGCCCTGCCCAGCATGGCCGCCGGTTTCGGGATGGAAGAAGGCGGCGAGCGCGCGCTTGGCGGCCTGCTCCACCCCCGAATAATCGACGCCGGGGTCGACATCGACGCTGAGGTCGATGCTGGCGTTGAGCAGGCGCGGCGGCGCGAGGACGAGCCGGCCGGGGGCGAGGAGGCCGAAGCTGGCGACGCCGTGCAGCCGCGCGGCGACCGCCTTCAGCGCGGCGGGCGGCGGGATGAGCGCGTCGCCCCGTCCGACGACGACGAGGCGGCTGGCGCCGCGCCACGGGGCGGCGCTGGCCTGCGCCACGGTGGGGAAGCGGGCGCGGACATAATTCTCCACATCGCCGAGCGTGACGATGCGGCCGCCGTTCAGCAGCTTTACCGGCGCGCGGGCGCGGGCCTGTTCCGGCGCCTCGACATCGGTTCCGCCCTGCGCGCCGTCGAGCGCCATCACCTGATCCACGCCGGCGAGGGGCGAGATGGGTTGCAGCTTGTCGCCCGGCGCCACGGCGTTGGCCGCCGTTCCGGTGACATGGCGATAGCTGCGCGCGAGGATCCCGCTGCCCATCGGCGGCGCCAGCGCGTTGCGGCCATTGCCGAAGCTGACGAGGCCGCTTTGTTCGTCCACGGCATAGAGGCGCGCGGGCGCATCCTGATCCTCGGACGGAAATTCGCGGACCTGCGTCCACCGAACCCATGGGCCGGGCATGCCGGAAATGGCCGCTTCCGCGGCGAGGGCGGCGCCTTCGTCTTCGCCGACCTGTTCGGACAGCCAGAGGTCGAGGCTGGCGCCGTCCACCGGATCGGCGAACAGGCGGAAGCTCTGGTCGGGCGAGCCGTCCGACGTGCCGATCGTCTCCATCGACCGGGTTTCGACCGAGGCGGCCATGACGCCGTTCAGATAGACGCCGCGCAGCCGGGGCGACCAGTTTTCCGCATCGGCGACCGGCGAGAGGCGCAGCCAGCAGGCGCTGGCCCCGAGCAACTGCGCGCGGTCGGGCGGCTCCAGCATCTCGATGGCGATCACGCCGCTTTCGCCGAGGCCGCTGCTGCTGTCCGAAATGACGCGCGCGGGGGTGAAGCGGCCTTTGCGATAGACCTCCGCCGTCACCGTCCAGTCGCCGCTGACCGGGACCGCGTCGACATAGAGCGACAAGGGCGAGCCGCGAACGGGCTGGTCGAAGCCGATCAGGATGGTGCGGGCGGCGGCGGGCGCGGCCGCTGCGCCTTCGGCCTCGCAGGAGCAGGGCGGTTCGGGATCGGGTTCCGGCGGGGGGG
>NZ_QLJK01000075.1:0-4718 GCF_003950715.1 Sphingomonas sp. S-NIH.Pt3_0716
TGTCATTTTCAGAAGACGACTGCACCAGTTGATTGGGCGTAATGGCTGTTGTGCAGCCAGCTCCTGACAGTTCAATATCAGAAGTGATCTGCACCAATCTCGACTATGCTCAATACTCGTGTGCACCAAAGCGAGGTGAGCATGGCGACGGACACCCCACGGATTCCAGAACAAGGCGTGGCCACTCTGCCTGATGAGGCTTGGGAGCGTGCGCGCCGTCGTGCGGAGATCATCAGTCCGTTGGCGCAGTCGGAGACGGTCGGGCACGAAGCGGCCGATATGGCGGCTCAGGCGCTGGGCTTGTCTCGGCGCCAGGTATACGTTCTGATCCGGCGTGCCCGGCAAGGCAGCGGCCTCGTGACGGATCTGGTGCCCGGCCAGTCCGGTGGAGGTAAAGGTAAGGGGCGCTTGCCGGAACCGGTCGAGCGCGTCATCCACGAGCTACTGCAAAAGCGGTTCCTGACCAAGCAGAAGCGCAGCCTAGCGGCCTTTCACCGCGAAGTCACTCAGGTGTGCAAGGCTCAAAAACTGCGAGTGCCGGCGCGCAATACCGTGGCCTTACGGATCGCTAGCCTTGACCCGCGCAAGGTCATCCGCCGGCGGGAAGGCCAGGATGCCGCTCGTGACCTACAAGGTGTGGGCGGCGAGCCTCCTGCCGTGATCGCGCCGCTGGAGCAGGTGCAGATAGACCATACGGTCATCGACCTGATCGTGGTCGATGACCGCGACCGGCAACCTATTGGCCGCCCGTACCT
This sequence comes from Sphingomonas sp. S-NIH.Pt3_0716, assembly GCF_003950715.1. Classification (NCBI taxonomy): domain Bacteria; kingdom Pseudomonadati; phylum Pseudomonadota; class Alphaproteobacteria; order Sphingomonadales; family Sphingomonadaceae; genus Sphingomonas; species Sphingomonas sp. S-NIH.Pt3_0716. Next base: position 756 of record NZ_QLJK01000075.1, read on the forward strand.
GACCCTCGCCATCGACGTGTTCACCCGCTGCGTGCTCGGCATGGTCGTCACGCTGGAAGCGCCGTCTGCCGTTTCGGTTGGCCTGTGCCTCGTGCATGTCGCCTGCGACAAGCGCCCTTGGCTGGAAGGACTGAACGTGGAAATGGATTGGCAGATGAGCGGCAAGCCCTTGCTGCTCTACCTAGACAACGCGGCCGAGTTCAAGAGCGAGGCCCTGCGCCGGGGTTGCGAGCAGCATGGCATCCGGCTGGACTATCGCCCGCTGGGACAGCCGCACTATGGCGGCATCGTGGAACGGATCATCGGCACGGCGATGCAGATGATTCACGACGAACTGCCGGGAACGACCTTCTCCAACCCTGACCAGCGCGGCGACTACGATTCCGAAAACAAGGCCGCCCTGACGCTGCGCGAGCTAGAGCGCTGGCTCACATTGGCGGTCGGCACCTACCACGGTTCGGTGCACAACGGCCTGCTCCAACCGCCGGCCGCGCGCTGGGCCGAGGCCGTGGCGCGTGTCGGCGTACCGGCCGTCGTCACACGCGCTACTTCGTTCCTGGTCGATTTTCTGCCGATCCTCCGGCGCACGCTGACCCGCACCGGCTTTGTCATCGACCACATCCACTACTACGCCGATGCGCTCAAGCCGTGGATTGCGCGGCGTGAACGCTGGCCGTCCTTTCTGATCCGGCGCGATCCGCGCGACATCAGCCGTATCTGGGTCCTGGAACCGGAGGGACAGCATTACCTGGAAATTCCCTACCGTACCTTGTCGCATCCGGCTGTCACCCTCTGGGAACAACGGCAGGCGCTGGCGAAACTGCGGCAGCAAGGGCGCGAACAGGTGGATGAGTCGGCGCTGTTCCGCATGATCGGCCAGATGCGTGAGATTGTGACCAGCGCGCAGAAGGCCACACGCAAGGCGCGGCGTGACGCGGATCGCCGCCAGCACCTCAAGACATCAGCTCGGCCGGACAAGCCCGTTCCGCCGGATACGGATATTGCCGACCCGCAGGCAGACAACTTGCCACCCGCCAAACCGTTCGACCAGATTGAGGAGTGGTAGCCGTGGACGAATATCCCATCATCGACCTGTCCCACCTGCTGCCGGCGGCCCAGGGCTTGGCCCGTCTTCCGGCGGACGAGCGCATCCAGCGCCTTCGCGCCGACCGCTGGATCGGCTATCCGCGCGCAGTCGAGGCGCTGAACCGGCTGGAAGCCCTTTATGCGTGGCCAAACAAGCAACGCATGCCCAACCTGCTGCTGGTTGGCCCGACCAACAATGGCAAGTCGATGATCGTCGAGAAGTTCCGCCGCACCCACCCGGCCAGCTCCGACGCCGACCAGGAGCACATCCCGGTGTTGGTCGTGCAGATGCCGTCCGAGCCGTCCGTGATCCGCTTCTACGTCGCGCTGCTCGCCGCGATGGGCGCGCCGCTGCGCCCACGCCCACGGTTGCCGGAAATGGAGCAACTGGCTCTGGCACTGCTGCGCAAGGTCGGCGTGCGCATGCTGGTGATCGACGAGCTGCACAACGTGCTGGCCGGCAACAGCGTCAACCGCCGGGAATTCCTCAACCTGCTGCGCTTCCTCGGCAACGAACTGCGCATCCCGTTGGTTGGGGTAGGCACGCGCGACGCCTACCTAGCCATCCGCTCCGATGACCAGTTGGAAAATCGCTTCGAGCCGATGATGCTGCCGGTATGGGAGGCCAACGACGATTGCTGCTCACTGCTGGCCAGCTTCGCCGCTTCGCTCCCGCTGCGCCGGCCTTCCCCAATTGCCACGCTGGACATGGCTCGCTACCTGCTCACACGCAGCGAGGGCACCATAGGGGAACTGGCGCACTTGCTGATGGCGGCGGCCATCGTCGCCGTGGAGAGCGGCGAGGAAGCGATCAACCATCGCACACTCAGCATGGCCGTTTACACCGGACCCAGCGAGCGGCGGCGGCAATTCGAGCGGGAACTGATGTGAAGCCTGCGCCGCGCTGGCCGCTGCATCCCGCCCCGAAAGAAGGCGAGGCGCTGTCCTCATGGCTCAACCGCGTGGCCCTTTGCTATCACATGGAGGAGCCCGACCTGCTGGAGCACGATCTTGGTCACGGCCAGGTCGATGACCTGGACACCGCGCCACCACTCTCGCTGCTGGCGTTGCTTTCCCAGCGGAGCGGCATCGAGCTGGACCGGCTGCGCTGTATGAGTTTCGCCGGATGGGTGCCTTGGCTACTGGACAGCCTTGATGACCAGATTCCAGACGCCTTGGAAACCTATGCGTTTCAGCTCTCGGTGTTGCTGCCAAGACTCCGCCGTAAGACGCGATCCATCACGAGCTGGCGTGCCTGGCTGCCCAGCCAGCCGATAAACCGCGCCTGTCCGCTCTGCCTGAGCGATCCGGAGAACCAAGCCGTACTGCTCGCGTGGAAGCTGCCCCTGATGCTGAGCTGCCCGCTGCATGGCTGCTGGCTGGAATCCTATTGGGGCGTGCCAGGGCGGTTTCTCGGCTGGGAGAACGCCGACGCCGAACCGCGCACCGCCAGCGACGCGATTGCGGCGATGGACCAGCGTACCTGGCAGGCACTGACAACCGGTCACGTGGAGCTGCCGCGCCGACGCATCCACGCCGGATTGTGGTTTCGACTTCTTCGCACGCTGCTCGATGAGCTGAACACCCCGCTTTCCGCGTGCGGAACCTGCGCGGGGTATCCCCGCCAAGTCTGGGAAGGCTGCGGGCATCCGCTGCGTGCTGGGCAAAGTCTGTGGCGACCGTATGAAACCCTGAATCCGATAGTACGGTTACAGATGCTGGAGGCGGCGGCAACGGCAATCAGCTTGATTGAGGTGAGGGACATCAGCCCGCCAGGCGAGCAGGCAAAGCTATTCTGGTCCGAGCCCCAAACCGGGTTCACCAGTGGCCTGCCGACGAAAGCGCCGAAGCCCGAGCCCATCAATCACTGGCAGCGTGCAGTCCAGGCCATCGACGAGGCCATCATTGAAGCGCGACACAACCCCGAGACGGCACGCTCGCTGTTCGCGTTGGCTTCCTATGGTCGGCGCGATCCCGCTTCCTTGGAACGGTTGCGCGCCACCTTCGTGAAGGAAGGCATCCCGCCGGAATTTCTGTCACATTACCTGCCTGATGCACCCTTTGCATGTCTTAAACAAAATGACGGGTTAAGTGACAAATTTTGACGGATAGAGCTTTCCGGCTCACACTGTCACATAATCGAACGTATACGTGACGGGTGAAAAGGTGCTGATCGGCTACATGCGGGTATCGAAGGCGGACGGATCCCAGTCCACCAATTTGCAACGCGATGCGCTCATCGCCGCTGGTGTGAGCCTTGCGCACCTTTACGAGGATCTGGCCTCGGGCAGGCGCGATGATCGCCCAGGGTTGGCTGCTTGCCTGAAGGCGCTTCGTGAAGGGGACACGCTGATCGTGTGGAAGCTCGATCGGCTTGGCCGTGATCTGCGCCACCTGATCAACACCGTGCACGACCTAACTGCGCGTAGCGTGGGCCTGAAGGTCCTGACCGGTCACGGTGCGGCGGTCGACACGACGACTGCCGCCGGCAAGCTTGTGTTCGGTATTTTTGCCGCGCTGGCCGAGTTCGAGCGTGAGTTGATTTCCGAGCGAACAGTCGCTGGACTTATCTCGGCGCGCGCTCGCGGCAGGAAAGGGGGGCGCCCCTTCAAGATGACCGCCGCCAAGCTACGCCTGGCGATGGCCAGCATGGGGCAACCGGAAACCAAGGTGGGCGATCTCTGCGAAGAACTCGGGATTACCCGGCAGACGCTCTACCGGCACGTGTCGCCCAAGGGCGAACTGCGGCCAGACGGCGTAAAGCTGCTCTCCCTCGGTTCAGCCGCATAAATGGAGGCGACCTGGAACGGGGCGCTGTTCAGTGCGGCAACGATCCGATTACCGGTGTCGACCCAGAGCAGCCGTAGAGCTTTTGGG
>NZ_QLJK01000076.1:0-4635 GCF_003950715.1 Sphingomonas sp. S-NIH.Pt3_0716
AGGCCAGCAGGGAATGCCTGGCACTCATCGTTGCCCGGCAGCTCAAACACGAGGATGTGCTGGCGGCGCTGGCTGACCTGTTCATCTCGCGTGGGCCACCAGCGCATATACGATCCGATAACGTCCTATGTAGGGAAGCAGCAGCGGGCAAAGGCCAGCAGGTCTCGTTGCGCCGAGTGTAATCGGCGCTGATGATTTTTATGATCCAGATGGCTTCCATCGTCAAGGAATGCGCTCTCGGCCATAGCAAACACAGGATCCAGCAGCCGCGTGGGTCGTGGTCCTCACCGTCCTTAAAATGAGATACGGATGCCAGATGGAAGGCCCGAACATTATCTACAGGGTCGCGGTAGCGCCCTCACGGCTGCACAGAGAGGGGTCCTTCCATCTGGTGTCCGCCCGTTCGACGAACGGACGGTACTCGGTTCCCGTCTTGATGACGGCATGCGCAACGCGCGCCATTTTGGCGGTGAGCGCGGTCATCGCCTTGCGACGGCGATCGGGGTCGTTGGGATACCCGGCGACATAGCGCCCCAGCTTATCGCGGAAGCTGTTGTCGCGCTGGCGGATCGCGACCTGCGTCGCCATCCAGAATGTACGCCGCAACCGGGCATTGCCATACTTTGACAGCTTGGTCCGACCGCGGAACATACCGGACTGACAGGTAGCGAGGTCGAGGCCACAGAACTTGAGAAACTGGCGATGATGGCTGAAGCGGCGCAGATCACCGGCCTCGGCAAGGATCGTCAGGGCATTGATCGGTCCGATGCCTGGGATCATCCGCAGAAGCTGATAATCGCGGTTCGCGGCCAGCGCGTCATGGGCGATCCGCTCAATCTCATTGCGTTGTTGGATCAGGGTACGAGCCTGAGCGACGACCATGCGGAACATCGTGATCGCAGTGGAATCCTCGTCAATCGGCAGCGCGATCGATGCAGAGGCGGTCTCATAGATATCGTTGACTACCCGGGCCTTGGAGACCTTGCGACCGATCAACGGCCAGGCCTGTTCAGTGAAGGCTTCGCGGCCGATCGAGATGATGCTCCCCGGCGTCGGGAAACGTTCGATCAGCGCCAGGAACCAGTCAGACCGGCTGTTGCCGGCGAAACGCTCGATCTCCGGGAAATACAGCGGCAGGTAGTGGGTCAGGATCCTATGCCAGGCCTGGGTCTTCGCCTTTGATATGGCTTCATGCGTCTTCGACATCTCCTGCAGATCGTTGATACCGGCTGCCAGCGGATCGACATAGCGCTGGGTCGCACCGATCCTCAACATATGCAGGATCACTTGCGCGTCCTTGGAATCGTTCTTGTCCCAGCCATTGTGCAGCGCTTCGCGCGTCCGGGCCAAGGCGACCGACGAGATCAGGCGCAACTCAAACCCGGCGGACAGCAATCGATGCGCCAGCGTGCGGTGATAGTTGCCAGTCGCTTCGAAACCGACAATCACGGGCTTGCCAATGATCGTCAGATCGTCGGCCAGGCGATCATAATCCGCCTTCGTCGCCATCACTGTCATGCGGCGCCGGCGGCCGCCCTCCGGTCGTTCAAGCAGAACTTCCTGGCGGTGCTTGGACATATCGATGGCTACCAGCACGGCGTCGGCGGGAGTAGAACTGCGCTTGGTCATGATCGGTCAGTCTCCAAAGGGTTGAGTCGACAACTTCACTTTAGAGACCTGCTGACCGGTCATGGCCGCCTTGATGAAGTCTGCGGGCGCTACGCGCCCTTGCCTCCATCAAGGCAATCCGGCCTTCAACAGGCCGCTTCCCAATGTGCTATGGTAGCGAGTTTATCGCGACCGCCGTCCAGAAATGGTTGGGGCAGATCGGCGTGAAGACGCTCTATATCACCCCGGGATCACCATGGGAGAATGGCTATAACGAAAGCTTCAATGGGTCGCTTCGCGACGAACTGCTCAACGGCGAGTCTTCTACAGCCTCGCTGAGGCCAAGGTGCTGATCGAGGCATGGCGGCGGCATTACAACACCGTTCGCCCTCACAGCAGCCTGGGCTACCGACCGCCGGCACCGGAAACGGCGACACCGCCATATCCGGCCTCCGGTTCCGCTTCGCTCCACCTCTGTCCGGATATGGCGGCGATGGGCTTAATCCACTAACAAACCAATCGGGCCACTCGGTGGGGGCAGATCACAATTCCGTCATAGACAAATAGTGAAGATCGGATTGTTCGCAACCGCCATCTCATTTGACTAAAAAATATAACCACATGTAAATATTGCATAAACTTTACGCCCCTAAGCGCCACCCTACCAAAGGGGGCTTATAATTGGCTGAAGGCAATCCATCACCTAAAGGACGGAAACGGCCGCTCGGTTCCGGTTTCCGAAACAGGCGCATTCGCGATTTCCAGACGCTTCCCTACAGCTGGGACAGGCTGACGGCCGTGGATGTCGACCATCTCAAAGGCATTGTATGCGCAAGACTACAGGAAAACATTGGTCTGTTTGAACTGGAACTCTGCCTTCTCATCTGGGCCTCGCTGACGACTGGGCGTAGCTATAAAACACTGCTGCCTCTCAGCTTCCATACCGCATCAAACGAAAGCAATTGGGTCGCCACGTCGCCAGCGTTGGTAAGGAATGGCGAAAATTGGGCATGGTGGCTGGACCTAAGGGATCGGGCCGATCCAAAGCCGACGGAGGCAGGCACGCTAACTCTGTCAGAGCGTATTTACCTCCCCGTCACGGATCTGACCGTCACCATCATTGACCGATGCCTTGCACAGCGTAAATGCGCGCCCGATAGATTTGCCCAGCCCCTGTTCACCCATTGGGAGGTCGGCAGATACGGACGACAAGTTGCAGGCGAACCCGATGAACAGGACCTGCTGGTCGCGACTATGATGCACTGGCTTGAGCGCCACGATCCGCAGACCGGGCGCAAAGCGCGCGACGCAGCGGCGACAACGGCGTCCCTCACTCGGTGGCTGCCCGCTACAATGAACGAAGCAGCAGGCGGCGACATGGTGCTAACGGCCGCCATCACCGGAATCATTCCCAGCATGGCCGAAGCCTCAAGCGCCTACGGGGCCCTTTCGCAGGACAGGCTGGCCCGCCATTATCGTTCCTCCATCAACGGGATCGACACCCTACCCCCTGTCACTTTACCCGCAACCGTGGCCGCTACACATATCGGTGGACGCTTTACGCCCACGGATGAGACCGTTGGTGATCTGGTGCGCTCTCTGGCCGAGGATCTGGAAGCGGCGCCGCGGCCTATCGAGATGCTCCATCAGGCCATGACCCGTTACAGCGTAGGCTTGCTGGCCTTTGCTCTTGCCCATCGCGGAATTACAGGATCCTTGCCGGCGTCAAAGGACGTCGATGACAACACGCGCTTCTACTCGCTCACAGACAAAAATGTCAGGGGAACGGAAACCCAGAGATTGGTCTGGCTCTGTGACACAGCCATGGAGCAACTGCGCCTCTATGACGAGCATGTAAAGTGTCTCGAAGATATGCTTCCAGAAGAGACGGCACGACAGGTTGGCCAGATCAGGGAACAACGCGATCTTCCGCTTTTCCGGTTGAAACGCCACCGTTCAAAATCGTTCGATCGCGAGTTGCTCACGGCAGAACCAATCAAGGTAACAAACGCAATCGGTCAGGCCATGGCCGTGCAGCACTTAAGGAAAAATGCAGGCCGTCACTGGTTGCGGACGAAGCTCGTCGGACAATGCAGTACTGAAACCATTCATGCCTTTTACGGCCATGGGCCGCTGGACAGCGGCAGTTGGGACATGTTCAGTGCGCTCGACCCGGCGGTGTATCGGGCCGATCTCGCCCGTACGCTTGATCCTGTCCTTCAGGCAGCCGGATGGATTCCGCGTGCCGCCAATCTCGCGATCGCCACGCTGTGACAATGGTGCTGGCAGACTTCGACCTGGCATATGAAGATGACGATTTGCATGCCGTTGAGGTACAGGAATCCGCAATTGATGTGCGTTCGCCGCTCTATCTTATGGGAAAAATGCTAACTTCGGCCGTCCAGCGCGGCGGATTGCATAACGCGCTGCTCTGGCCTTCATGGATGCAGGGAGTTGATCGCTGGGTTCTGGTCCAGGGTAGCATGCTGTCGATCGATATGGAGTTGGATGGCCATTCGGCCCGATGGTTTGCCGATCCTGTCACCGCCATGCTGATCGTGCAGTGGAGGAGAGATGGGCATCGGCTACCGGCTGAGGCGACCCCGGAGGAATGCTTTGCTGCGTACGGACGAACAGAAATAGATGAAGATGGGCGCCGCGGTCAGCTACTGGTTGAAGACGCCGGCAGAGCCTGGCGAATGCACCTACCCGGATTGCTTTTGGCCCACGCGCAGGGCCGTGCCCCCGGCGTGTCCGTCAGCCATGAAAGCTGGTTTCGCATCATCCATGGTGATGTGGTGCCTGGCGAAGTCCTAAAACCGGTGCAGGATAAGCGGAAAAATGAAAAGAAATACAATATAATTCTGGATCCGCTTATTCTGGCCGCATCTGATGCACTTAGAGTCCGTTTGGAAAATCAGGGATGAGCGTTTCGGCGTAGTAGGTTTCCACCCATGGCGACGAGGATCATCGCCTGTGAGACGTCGATGCGCTTTTCGTAGTCGCGGACCAGACGGCGCCATCGGG
>NZ_QLJK01000077.1:0-4598 GCF_003950715.1 Sphingomonas sp. S-NIH.Pt3_0716
GGGGTGACTACACGAAAGTGACGTATCTGCACGGAAAGGGCGAACGGATAGCGAACGTCACGCGGCAAGTAGGGAGTTGACGGCGCGCAGCGGTCGCAAGGCGTCCGGATCGGGTTGATCTTCAACATTCCAGCTATAGTCACCGGTCAGCGAGATATGCTCCCAGCCCAATGGCGCGATGTGGCGTGCGATTTCGTCGGCTGTGCCGATGTCCGCCAGCGCCATTTCGAGATAGCGAGTGTTCCACAAGATGATGGCGGCGACGAGCAGGTTGAGGCCGGAGGCGCGATAGGTCTGGTTCTCGAACCGACGATCGCGCAGTTCGCCGAGCTGGTTGAAGAAGAGCGCGCGGGCGAGCGCGTTGCGGGCTTCGCCTTTGTTGAGGCCCGCCTGGGTGCGCCGGCGCAGGTCGATGTCGCGCAGCCAGTCGAGCATGAAAATGGAGCGTTCGAGGCGGCCCAGCTCGCGTAGTGCGAGGGCCAGTCCGTTCTGTCGCGGATAGGCGGACAAGCGGCGCAGCATTGCCGAAGCAGTGACGGTGCCGGTGCGGATCGACGTGGCGAACCGCAGCAGTTCGTCCCAATGCGCCGCGACATGACCCAATGCGATCGGTTCGGCCGTCATGCCGGCAAGCAAGGGGCCGGATTCTTGGCCGGGAAGGAGGTGTAAACGACGCTCCTTGATGTCGCGCAGGCGCGGCGCGAAGCGGTAGCCGAAGAAGGGCATGAGGCCGAACACATGGTCCGATGCCCCGCCCGTATCGGTGTAGTGCTCCTCGATCGTCAGGCCGGTCTGGTGATACAGCAAGCCATCCAGCACATAGGGCGCTTCGCCAGCGGTCGCCGCGATCACCCGACTTGCGAAGGGGTCATATCGATCCGAGACATGGGTGTAGAAGGCAACGCCTGGTTCGTTGCCGCTGCGCGCGTTGATGTCGCCGATCGCGGCCCCACGGCCCCCGGCATGAAATTGCTGTCCGTCGCTCGACGAAGTGGTGCCGTCTCCCCACAGCGCGGCGAGCGGCATGGCGCGATGGGCGTCGATCAGCCTTCCCAACGCTTCGCCATAGGCGGCTTCGCTGATGTGCCAGTCGTGAAGATGGGCGAGCTGACGCAGACTTGCGCCCCGGCAGGTTTCCGCCATGCGTGTGAGGCCGAGATTGATGCCATCGGCGAGGATGACCGTGAGCAGCGCATTGCGATCGTCGGCTTCCCGGCCCGAACGACGATGGATGAAGCATTCGCTGAACCCGGTCCAGGCATCGACCTCCAGCAGAAGATCGGTGATCTTCACGCGCGGCAGTCGATCATAGGCGGCGCGACGGGCAATCTCGGTGGCGGGCGGTGTTGCCGCCTTCAGCGGCGAGATGATGAGACCGTTTTCGTCAAGCTTAACCTGGGGCAGCTCCCCTTGCCGTGCAAGGACCGTTACCTGCTCGATCGCCGTGTCGAGCCTGGTGCGCCGTTCCTCGATATGGCGCTCGAAATCCGTTTCGATGGCGAGCGGCAACGGCCCCTTCTCGCGCAGCGCCGCAAAGGTCGCCGGCGGTATGAGATAGCTGTCGAAATCGCGAAACTGCCGGCTTCCCGCGACCCATATATCCCCGGCTCGCAACCGCTCGCGTAGTTGCGACAAGGCGCATAGTTCATAAGCGGCACGATCAACGATGCCATCCCGCAGGACGAACGGGCGCCATGCGGGCGGCACAAAGCGTAGCGGCACGCGATCAGGCAAGCGCCGTTTGCCGGTCCGATATAGCTCCGCGATGATGGCCAGCGCTGACAGGAGCCCCTGAACCGCGCCGGCGCCGCGAAACTCGAAGGCGTTGAGAAAAGCGCCGACAAAGAGCTTCACCGTCCGATGCCGCTCGATCAATTCGGCGGTGCGATCGACGGTTTCCGGTCGCCCGAGCACTTCGGCCTGCTCGACGGCCACGGCGAAGTGCTGCCAGTCCAGCGCCTCGATCTGCGCCAGAGAATCCACGCCCTTGCTGCGCGCGTCGATGAGGAGGCGGCAAGACCCCGTGAGCGTCCGGAGGTGGCCTTGCAACTCGCGCACCGTCTTGAGGGCTTTGTCGCGGGTCCGGTTCTCGGCGCGGCGCGCCATGCTGCCCAACAGCTTGTCGAACATCGTCAGGGTGGCGTCGGTCAGGCTTTCCTCAAGCCGGATGCCGGTTGCCGCCAGCGTCGCATGGCGGCGCAGGGCATTGAGTTCGCCAAGGTGCTGGGGTGTGATGCGGCTGCCTTCGTCCGCCAGCCTGTCAAAAGTCAAAGCCGGGATCATGTCGGCACGGGCGCGATCGAGGCCCAGCGCGCGGATATAGGCGAGCCGTTCGATCAGGCGCAGGATGTTGCGCGCTGCCGGCGATTGTGGCGCATTGCGCATCCAGGATAGCCATGTCGCGACCTGCCCCGGTCGTCGGGCCAGCAAATCGTCCAGGCCCTGAAGGGTGTCAGGCAGCAGGCCATTCGTGAGCACTTCATAGGTAAGCTGTTCGGCTTGCTGGCGCGCCCGCCGCAGCACCGCTTCGAGAATCGACGGAGAAGGCAGGAGGATCTGCAGGCGCCGGAGTTCATCGACGATGACGTCTGCCATCTGGCCGGGGTGTATGATGGTCTGCGCGATTGGGACCGAGAAGGCGACAACTTCACGGAAAGCGTTGCGGTCAAAAATCCTGAACCCGTGCGATCGTCGGATTTCGACGAGATGCTCGCGACGGGTCTGGTCCCGATGGGCATAATCCGCGAAGGCTGCCGGCGCGACGCCGAGTTGCTGCGCCACATAGGCGAGCACAGGAGCGGGCGGGACTTCGCCCGCTTCCAGCGCACGGCCAGGCCATCTCATATATAGCATGAGCATCGCATAGCCGAGCCGGGTGGCATCGCCGCGACGGCGGCCGACAATTTCCAGGTCGTCGCTGGTCAGCGTATAATGACGCGCGATCTCGCGCTCATCGAGCGGCGCGCCATAATGCCTCGCCCAGATTTCCAGGCTCACCAGTCGCCGTCTCGCCAAGCATCATCTCCTTCGCTTTGCGTGTCCGTCAGACGGTCCTCTGGCGGCCAACAGGAATATGTCCGTTAACTCTGGACCTGTAACGGCGATTCGGACAAGATCGCATAATGACGGGAAAACGGACAGGATCGGGCATCATGTGGCGCTGATCGGCTATGCGCGCGTCTCGACCGCAGACCAGAAGCTGTCGCTCCAGCTTGACGCGCTGAACACTGCCGGGTGCGACCGTATATTCGACGATCACGCATCCGGGGCAAAAGCCGATCGGCCTGGCCTAACCGAAGCGCTCGCCTATTTGCGCCCCGGCGACACGCTGGTGGTCTGGAAACTCGACCGCCTCGGCCGCTCGATGAGCCACCTGATCGAGAAGGTCGGCGAGCTTGCGGCGCGCGGCATCGGGTTCCGCTCACTCACCGAGAATATCGACACCACCACTTCGGGCGGCATGCTGGTGTTCAACATCTTCGGCTCGCTGGCCCAATTCGAGCGTGACCTGATCCGTGAACGCACTCATGCCGGCCTCAAGGCCGCACGCGAGCGGGGCAACAAGGGTGGTCGCCGGCCTGTCGTTACCCCCGACAAACTACGTAAAGCGCGGGCGCATATCGCAGCGGGCCTCACTGTTCGTGAGGCGGCGGCCCGGCTCAAGATCGGCAAAACCGCCCTATACAAGGCTCTGGAAAACGCGTGAAACCGCTGGCGATCAAGAACTCGTGGGTGCTGGTCACAGGGGCTTCGACCGGTTTGGGCAGAGCGTCCGCCCTCCGCTTGGCGGCATCGTACCAGGCCAAGCCCCTGATTGTTGGACGAAGGCTCGACAACTTGCGGGAGCTACAGACCGAAATTGACGAGCGGTTCAATGTGCCGTGCGAGATTATAGTGGCTGATCAACGTGAAATCGAGGGCAGGGAGAAAATCGCGGCTAAGGTTGCAGAATTGCAAGTAACAGCCGCTTTGTTGGTTGCCGGAATGACGAGCGTTGGTTCATTTGATGCAGGCCGTGCCGACACTTATGCCGAGGTAATTGAAACAAACATACTCGGTTTCACGGATTTGCTGGCTCGCCTGATTGCGATTTTCAGGGAGCAGCCGTTTGAATCCTCAGTAATCGCCGTGTCGAGCCTGGCGGGCGAAACATCCGTGCCCTTCCAAGCGGTCTACGGCGCGTCGAAAGCCTATGTGAGCACCCTCATGCGAGCGCTTTCCGTGGAGCTTGCCGGGACGGGAGTGAGTGTTGGATCTTTTGCACCCGGTGGAATCGACACAGACATGGCTGCCCTCAGCGATTTGAAGTGGGGGAGGTTGGGTTTGATGGACGTTGACCGGTGCGCGGCCCATGCAGTCCACGCTCTGGTTTATCGGCAATCCTTCGCCATACCGGGGATGGGCAACCAGCTCACATATTTGGCGAGCAGGGTTCTACCTCGATCGTTGGTCAATCGGATTGCCGCCCTCCCATATCGGCGCCCGTAGGGCGGCACCACATAAAAGGGGCAGGAAAGCCTGCGAATAGCATCTGCTGGCATCGTACCGGATTTGTTCGCCCTTAGCGTGCAGATACGTCACTTTCGTGTAGTCACCCC
>NZ_QLJK01000078.1:0-3574 GCF_003950715.1 Sphingomonas sp. S-NIH.Pt3_0716
TGTTTTTTTGTACAGTCTATGCCTCGGGCATCCAAGCAGCAAGCGCGTTACGCCGTGGGTCGATGTTTGATGTTATGGAGCAGCAACGATGTTACGCAGCAGGGCAGTCGCCCTAAAACAAAGTTAGCTTGACCCTTCGGGCGGAGGAGAAAATGTCATCAATTTATAATAAAACTAAAAGTGGATTTTGTCGGATTTGTGGAAATTGTAAGAAAGACAGCGTTTTTCTTCCAGTTTTGAAATTGGGCGTAAACCCACTTTTAAATGGGGGCCGCGCCTCATCGACATCGACATCCTTTTCTATGACAACATGATCATGAACGACGATATCCTGGCTATTCCTCATCCCTTCGTCGATGAACGTGCTTTTGTCCTGGCACCCCTGGCTGACATTGCGCCCGATTACGAACATCCCCAGACCCAAAAGTCTGTAGCCCAAATGCTGGCTGACGTATCCTCATCCGTAGATGAGGCCACAACGGCCGTTTACCGTTTACCGGATCAACCAAACTTCATGGGCACTTAACCCCCACCCTAACCCTCCCCCTAAAATGGGGAGGGAACATCTCCCTCTCCCGGTGGGAGAGGGCTGGGGAGAGGGTGAAAAAAATTTTCAAGGAACTGCTATTGATGTCAACCACACTAACCAGCTTCAAATGGGGTGAACGCACCTACATCATGGGCATCCTCAACGTCACTCCAGACAGCTTTTCTGGAGATGGCGTTATGGTTGAAGAAGATGTCATCGCCAAAGCGGTAGCCCAGGCCAAACAATTTGTAGCCGACGGCGCAGACATCATCGACATTGGCGGCGAGAGTACCCGCCCTGGCAGCTCACCTATAAGCGCAGAGGAAGAACTGGCGCGGGTGCTGCCGGTGGTGCAGGCCGTACGCCAGGCTGTGGACGTCGTTATTTCCATCGACAGCTACCGCGCTTCCGTGGCCGAAGCGGCCCTGGCGGCAGGCGCCAGCTGGCTCAACGACGTCTGGGGGCTGCGCATGGACCCGGACATGGCCGGCCTGGCAGCACAAGCCGGCTGCCCCATCGTCCTTATGCACAACCGCAGCAAACCAAAGAACATAGCGCAAGAAAAAAAGCTGGGCGGGCGCTTCATCGGGGTAAAATACGACGACCTCATCACCGACGTTAAACGTGAATTACAAGAAAGCATCGACATCGCCTTAAAAGCCGGCGTAAAAGAGTCCCAAATTATCCTGGATCCCGGCATCGGCTTCGGTAAAACCGTCGAGCAAAGTTTGCAACTGCTCGACCAGATTAATCAGTTCAAAACAATGGGATTTCCCATCTTAATAGGTCCGTCGCGCAAATCATTTATTGGCTATACGCTCGATTTGCCGCCAGACCAGCGCATAGAAGGAACGGCGGCCACCGTCGCCATTGGCATTGACCGAGGAGCCGACGTTGTGCGCGTCCATGACGTCAAAGCAATCGTTCGGGTCGCCCGTATGACAGATGCAATCGTGAGACGTTAAAGGATTTCAGTGCTATCAGTCACTAGTGAAATGCGTAAAACGTAATGCGTAAGGTTTATTACGCATTACGCATTACGAATCAAACCACAAACACACTGAATTTAGACACATTTTATAGGAGCTGCACATGATCGATTTTGAACTAGACCAGGAACAAAAGATGCTAACCGATGCCATCCGCCGCCTGGCGGAAGAGCGCATACGGAAAGTGTTTCGGGATGCGGACGAAGAAACTGATAGGAACTGTCATTTCGGGTTTTTTGCGGTTTCGGGTCAAAATTCGGTTTTTCCCCCGAACTACGACTGTTTTCGCACCCCGAACAACTAATCCAATCAGAATTTTCCGGCAACGCCGACTCCAAGAAGTGTAATTCCAGTCTATTTCTGCCGTCAACCCCTGATTCGCGTTAATGCGACAAAGCTCAAACACATAACTCCCCCACGAAGCCATATAAACTCCGATTTCGAGGTGTTATCCTGTTCCGCATAAACTTCGTTTTTGGGTATTATACCTACACCAAAGCAAGCTCAGGAGGTGAACGAGCACAGACGGCCACTGGCTGCTCCCGTTCCTGCTGCTTTGCCCAGTTAATAATCTTGGCAAGCTCCTTGGGATCCTCGATTATCGCCACAACCGACATTGTTCCCTGGCATTTTGGGCAAACAAACGGGTCAACTTCATAGACTTTCTGTAACAACCGTGCCCAACTTTGTTTGCGCAACTTGGACCAGGCATCGGAAACTTGGACAGTTTCCGGTTTCTCCTGAGGTATGGCTGGAACAATTTTGGATTCGCGTGGATGACCTTTTTGCCAACTTTCTGGGGCCAGGCTATAAATATTGGGGCGCTCTTGCCACTGCTTGCGGACTTTGCCCGCATATACGCCATAGCGACGAAGCAATTGAACCCGCCTTGGTGGTAAATGGGCCACAAGCTGGTCGACGAATTCAAAGCCTTTGAAGGTCTCTGTTTTTCCTTTGTAGAATCCCTTTGGGCTAGCTGTCCAGATTATCGTGTCGGAAGCTGGATCATACTGAATTTTTTCTGCACAGGTAGCGCCGCGAACGACATACTGGCCGAGGGCTTCTCGATCGGCCTTGTTGAATAGTCTGGTTTCGCTCTCGATGCTAAAGCCGGAATGCTTCCAGTCTCTGAGCATGTTCACTCGGGCTTAATCTATTAGTTCCTTTCGCAGAAACAAAGCCATAATCGCTGCTTGCCAGACCTTGAGCATCCCTTCGTCGGCTCCAATTGGTAAATATACAAAGCGGTCGTACTTGGTGAACCCACCTTCCAGAACCAGAACATGCCAGTGCGGGTGGAATCGAGCGAATTCACCAAACGACTGATAGCTGACAACACAGGCACATAGTAGTTCTTGACCGGCTGCCAGGGAGAAAAAATCAGAAAGCAAGGAGAATACCAGCCTGGACACCTCGCCAAACAGTCGCTTATCCGATTTAAAGTATGGTCTGAGAATCTTGGGAATCGTAAAAACAAATTGCCGATGCGGTAGATCAAGGAGCAAATCCTCGGCCAGGTATTCAGCATAGAGCAAGGTCCGTTTTTGGTCACAGGATGGGCAAAGGTGGAAAACCTTGCACGAAAATGGCCTGAAGTACGAATGTCCACAATCATGGCAACGTATTCGAACAACACCCTTGGTCCAATCGGCACATTCAGCAAAATGCTCAAGGCGGTCAAGGATAGTTTGCGATGGACTTGCGTAGGCTTGGTACTGGGTTAGAGAATTGCGGACTATGGTCTGGATTATCCCTTCCCGATGGGGAATGTAAGTTCCCATACCTATACATACGCAGGAAAACGATCATTTGCTTGCAATTGCGAAGAAAATAATGGAAAATGTGGACTGGCGCCACCTAACAACCGGTTCGAGCGGACTCACGGGACAAGCCCGTTCGCAGCTCAACCGAATGTTGAACGACAGCTTTCCCAAAAGCTCTACGGCTGCTCTGGGTCGACACCGGTAATCGGATCGTTGCCGCACTGAACAGCGCCCCGTTCCAGGTCGCCTCCATTTATGCGGCTGAACCGAGGGAGAGCAGCTTTACGCCGTCT
>NZ_QLJK01000079.1:0-3281 GCF_003950715.1 Sphingomonas sp. S-NIH.Pt3_0716
TGGTTGCGGGAGTAGGATTTGAACCTACGACCTTCAGGTTATGAGCCTGACGAGCTACCGGGCTGCTCCATCCCGCGACACTGGGCGTTTTTGTGTGGCCCTGACATGCAAAAAGGGCGGCTTTGCGGGCCGCCCTATTTTGTAACATTGTGATGGGTTTTTGATCCGTTGCTATGCGCGTGCTTCAATGCCTGGCGACGCCCTACTCTTCCAGTGCTTGAGCAATAGTACCATCGGCGCAGACTGGTTTCACGGCCGAGTTCGGGATGGGATCGGGTGGGTCACAGACGCTATGGTCACCAAGCAATGAAGCAGGCGCATAACTGCGGGTTTTTAATCGATACCGTGCACAATTTTGGAGTTTGTATGTTCGTATATCTGGGCTGGCTTAAAACCACGCCATCAGCGTCTTAGCTGTTTCCAGCATTGTCGTTGATGGTGGGACTCTTAAGCGCGAACAGAGCAATTAGGACTGGTTAGCTCCATGCGTTACCGCACTTCCACATCCAGCCTATCAACGTCGTGGTCTACGACGGCTCGATGAAATCTTATCTTGAGGGAGGCTTCCCGCTTAGATGCTTTCAGCGGTTATCCCGTCCATACATAGCTACCCTGCTGCGCCACTGGCGTGACGACAGGTACACCAGAGGTATGTTCAACCCGGTCCTCTCGTACTAGGGTCAACTCCTCTCAAATTTCGACGCCCACGGCAGATAGGGACCAAACTGTCTCGCGACGTTCTGAACCCAGCTCACGTACCACTTTAATTGGCGAACAGCCAAACCCTTGGGACCTGCTCCAGCCCCAGGATGTGATGAGCCGACATCGAGGTGCCAAACGATTCCGTCGATATGAGCTCTTGGGAATCATCAGCCTGTTATCCCCGGCGTACCTTTTATCCGTTGAGCGATGGCCCTTCCACGAGGGACCACCGGATCACTATGACCGACTTTCGTCTCTGCTCGACTTGTCAGTCTCGCAGTCAGGCGGGCTTATGCCATTGCACTCTAACAGACGGTTTCCAACCGTCCTGAGCCCACCATCGCGCGCCTCCGTTACTCTTTAGGAGGCGACCGCCCCAGTCAAACTACCCGCCACAGAGGGTCCCTGCACCGGATAACGGTGCGAGGTTAGACATCAGAAAACAACAGGGTGGTATTTCACCTATGGCTCCACATCAACTGGCGTCAATGCTTCAAAGCCTCCCACCTATGCTACACAGTTCTTTCCTAATGCCACTCTGAAGCTGCAGTAAAGGTGCACGGGGTCTTTCCGTCTAACCGCGGGTACTCCGCATCTTCACGGAGAATTCAATTTCGCTGAGCATATCCTGGAGACAGTGGGGAAGTCGTTACGCCATTCGTGCAGGTCGGAACTTACCCGACAAGGAATTTCGCTACCTTAGGACCGTTATAGTTACGGCCGCCGTTTACCTGGGCTTCAATTCAGAGCTTGCACTCCTCCTCTTAACCTTCAGGCACCGGGCAGGCGTCAGGCCCTATACGTCGTCTTGAAGCCGACTTAGCAGAGCCCTGTGTTTTTGCTAAACAGTCGCTACCCCCTGGCCTGTGCCCCCCATCAAAAGTTGCCTTAAGATGGGGCCTCCTTCTTCCGAAGGTACGGAGGCAATTTGCCGAGTTCCTTCAGGATACTTCTCTCAAACGCCTTGGTATACTCTACCATTCCACCTGTGTCGGTTTAGGGTACGGTCTATACGGTGGGGCTATTTCCTGGGACCCCTTCACTGCCCGGAGCAATCCAATAAGCCCGAACAATTTACGGCATCCGTCACACACCACCAGGCCCACGAATATTAACGTGGTTCCCATCGACTACCCCCTTCGGGCTCGTCTTAGGGGCCGGCTTACCCTGCTCAGATTAGCTTTAAGCAGGAACCCTTGGAATTTCGGCGAGAGGGCATCTCACCCTCTTAATCGCTACTCATGTCTGCATTCGCACTTCCGATACCTCCACGGTCGGTTACCCTTCCGCTTCAACGGCCTACGGAACGCTCCGCTACCGCTCAGTCAAAGACTGAACCCTAAGCTTCGGTGCATCACTTTAGCCCCGTTACATCTTCGCCGCAGGATCTCTTATTTAGACCAGTGAGCTGTTACGCTTTCTTTAAAGGATGGCTGCTTCTAAGCCAACCTCCTGGTTGTTTTGGAAATCCCACATGCTTTCCCACTTAGTGATGACTTGGGGACCTTAGCTGTAGGTTAGGGCTGTTTCCCTTTTGACGACGGACCTTAGCACCCGCCGTCTGTCTGCCGAACTAGACTCGTTGGTATTCGGAGTTTGGTTAGAATTGGTAGATCTCGCGACCCCCGCATCCATCCAGTGCTCTACCCCCAACGGCAAATATTCGACGCTCTACCTCAATAGATTTCGCGGAGAACCAGCTATTTCCCGGCTTGATTGGCCTTTCACCCCTAAGCACAACTCATCCGACAATTTTTCAACATTGAACGGTTCGGTCCTCCAGTGCGTGTTACCGCACCTTCAACCTGGTCATGCATAGATCGCCGGGTTTCGGGTCTAATGCATCAAACTATGGCGCCCTATTCAGACTCGCTTTCGCTGCGCCTACACCTAACGGCTTAAGCTTGCTTGATACACTAAGTCACAGACCCATTATGCAAGAGGTACGCGGTCAGGTCTCAAGGACCCTCCCACTGCTTGTAGGCATCCGGTTTCAGGTACTGTTTCACTCCCCTCATCGGGGTGCTTTTCACCTTTCCCTCACGGTACTGGTTCACTATCGGTCATGTACGAGTATTTAGGCTTGGAGGGTGGTCCCCCCATGTTCAGACAGAGTTTCACGTGCTCCGCCCTACTCAAGTCCTGATGTTTCATTTTCGCATACGGGGCTGTCACCCGCTATGGCCGAACTTTCCAGATCGTTCTGCTAATTAAACATCAGGCACTGGCCTGGTCCGCGTTCGCTCGCCACTACTAACGGAATCTCGGTTGATGTCTTTTCCTCCGGGTACTGAGATGTTTCAGTTCTCCGGGTTCGCTTCACCAAAGCCTATTTTATTCAGCTTAGTGATACCTCTCCCATTTAACTACGCGGCCGGAAAACCGACAACGGAATTAAATGGTGAAGGTGGGTTGTCCCATTCGGAAATCGCGGGATCAAAGCCTGCTCACGGCTCCCCCACGCTTATCGCAGCGTGCCACGTCCTTCATCGCCTGTACATGCCAAGGCATTCACCAGATGCCCTTACCTCACGCTTGAGAGTCCACACCACCAACGACAATACTGGGTAGCATTTGCC
>NZ_QLJK01000008.1:0-195480 GCF_003950715.1 Sphingomonas sp. S-NIH.Pt3_0716
GCGAGGGCCGCTGGCCCTCCTGCCTTTCGAAACCTGTTTCGAATGTTCTTACATCATCAGCCACTACGATACCCCTCGGATGAGGGGCAAAACATAGACAGATCAGCAGCTACGAAAATGTGGGGAGATTTTGGCGCTTACAGCCGATCTACGCCCCGCGCTTGGCCGCCTTGAACGCCTCGAAATCGAACGGCGTCACTGCGCCCGTTTCATCCTCCAAGGCTCGTAAGCTCTATCGGCCGCAGCACTTTTTGTACTTTACGCCAGAGCCACAGACGCATAGTTTATTTCTTCCTACTTTGGCGCGGGCTTTGGGTTCCGCAGTCGCCCTCGGAAACTCCGAGATCGTTTGTTTGCTCGCCTGCATTTGCGGCGTCCGGAAAAATCTCAGCTCCTCGTTAGCCTCCTCGTAGTAGGCCCGTCGTTCTGTGTTCCAGTCCTCAAATTCCATCAAAAGCAAATCTTCGGAGTTTGTTTTACCCGCGAACTTCGGCGCGTCAGTCGCAATGCCGATCACTCTCTTAATAGTCGGCATTCTGAGCTTTGCAGCGCCACACGCTATCTCAAGCATGCCGGAACGTACCTCCCGATAGGTCTCTGAATTTCGGAGATCATCTGAAGCTTTGAGCTGGAGGAACACGTACACCATGCCTTCGTAGAATGAGGGCATCAGCGAGACATTACGAACCAATGGCTCATCAGATTCCGGGAAGTTTCTTATCGACTTCAGCATGAAGTCGGAAAGGCCCCGCCGAGAAAACCGCGGCTCCATGGCCATGAAATGCAAGGCGCTCTTGCCGTTGAAAGGTTTGCTGTTTCCACCAAGCACACCTTTGAGCGCGTTGCTGGACGTGATCTGTAGCAAGCGATCCCAGAAATACGAAGTTTGGTTTGCCGCTTTGCGCCGCGCATATGGCTCGCTGCGCTCAAAATCAAACCACTCACCCTCGCCGATATGAACCGTATCGCACTCGTCGAGCGTACCGATCATATGACGGTTTTTCTTCTCGTCAAAATTGAGGAAGTAGTGCGCGATGACATCTTCCTCACCGCAATACGATAGGGAGTGACGCTGAATCGCTCCGATTTTTGCATCCAGATAAGCCGTGAAATCGAAGATCGTATCGAGTTCGGTCAGGGCGATTTCCAGATTCTCGGTATCGAGAATGTGGACGGGATGGTTCCGATCAATCTTCACGAAAAACGGGTGATCGCCCCCCTCGCCTTTCTCCTCGTAGGAGATCGCCAAGCTACCCGAAACGTTTGCCAAAGAAGCTCGCTTGCAAGCCTCTTTCACGCCATGCGCAACAACGATCTTATGGCACCGCACTTGGCCTGGATCGATAGGAATAGGAAATGGCTGTTTCTTCTGAGGATCCAGATAGATAGATCGCCCGGAACGAATGTACCTCTCTGCGCCGTGAGCGGTGGCAACCTGCTTGTCGATGACTTCCTTGCGCCAGCGTTTCCAAGCCAAATTAACGTCTTCTGGACTTTGGTCAAATCTCCGATTTTCTCGGTCGAAGAAAATCAGAACGTCATTCTGAAAGACGACGAGCAGGTCGCACAGTTCTTTTCCATCGTCGCGGCACGGATTAGGATAACTCCAAAGGCGCAAAAAGGTGCGGTCGCACAAATCCGCCAATAACCGCTCAGTGGGTGATACCCCTTCAGATTTTAAGATGGCCATGGCGGATCATATCACGGCTGGAACGGCACGTTCCAATAATTACGGCATACGTATCGGCGACGAAAGCAACCTTATCGCTTTAGGCGAAGTTGCGCAGGCTGAACGTCTGTTCGCTGCTCACGGAGCCCGAAAGCCGCCGGTCCGAAATCGCCACCTGTCCTACACCTCCCGCCCCATGATAGCCTCGCCGGCATGACCGACATGCCCCTTCTCCACTTCACCTCCGTCCCGATGCTGCGCCGGCGCGCGTCGGGCTGGTCGCCGGCCGCGCAGCGGGCCTTTATCGACATGCTGGCGCGCTGCGGCGTGGTGGCGCAGGCGGCGCGCAGCGTCGGCTGTTCGCCGCGCTCGGCCTATCAGCTGCGGCAGAAACAGGGGGCGGAGAGTTTTGCCGCCGCCTGGGACTGGGCGCTGGAGATGGGGCTGGACGCCGCCCGTGCCCAGGCGATCGCGCTGACCCGCTGCGCGCAGGTCCGCCCCATCGTCCGGCGCGGTGGTCGGCCATCGCCGCGCGCCCGACAATCGGGTGATGCTGGCGGCGATGCGCACCATCTGTGCCGAGCGCAGCGGCGCCCGCGCCGCCATGCCCCATCGCCAGCGCATCGCCCTGCGCGATCTGGTCGCGGAACTCTCGATCAGCGCGCCGGAGATCGACCTTGGCTGCATCGCCCGATTATTATGATCTGTCGCGAGTAGGAAATAAGATGTCGAAATGTGCGGGAAATATGCGAAGTTAAGCGAGCGATTTCCAACCCGGCGCCCCGCCGGATGACTCGGAAATCGCGCCAGCCGCGTGATTTCCTACGGAGACCCAATTCCCATGACGACCTCCCGCCGCGATTTCCTCGTCGCCGGCTCCTCCGCCCTTGCCCTGTCCGCCCTCCCCGCCCGCACCCTGGCGCAGGCGACCACCGCCGACGCCCGTGCCGAAACCCTGCTCGCCGGCATGGCCGAGGCGATGCTGGCCGATGCGCCCGAAACGGCGAGCGGCCTTGGCCTCGACACCGGCGCCCGCGCCCCGCTCAAAGCGCGCCTCGGCGACAAGAGCCCGGCCGGCCAGGCCCGGATCGCCGCCCATGTGAAGGATCGCCTGACCCAGCTGCGCGCCGTCGATCTCGACGCCCTGTCGCCAGCCACCCGCACCGATGTGGAGGTAGTGCGCGCCGCCCATGAACTGGCCGATGCCGGCTTCGCCTTCCCCTTTGGCGACATGGCGATGATGAACAGCAACTGGTCCTATCGCAACGCGCCCTATGCCGTCGCCCAGAATACCGGCGCCTTCATCGAGACGCCCGATTTCCTCGACGCCAATCACGCCATCGCCACCCCGGCCGACGCCGACGCCTATCTCGAACGCCTCACCCAATATGCCGCCAATCTCGACGGCGAGACCGAGCGTCTGAAGCATGATGCCGGCGTCGGCGTCGTCGCCCCCGCCTTCCTGCTCGACAAGACGCTGGGCCAGATGAAGGCGGTGCAGGGCCAGCCGATCGACCAGTGGGTGCCGGTCGCCTCGATCGCGCGCCGCACGAAGGATATGAACGGCGATTATGCCGCGAAGGCGCAGCAGATCACCCGCACCGCCATCGCCCCCGCCCTCGCCCGCCAGGCCGCCGAACTCACCCGCCAGCGCGGCCTTGCCACCATGGATGCGGGCGTATGGAAACTGCCGCAGGGCGAGGCTTATTATGGCTGGGCGCTGCAGGCCGGTACCACCACCACCCTGTCGCCCGACGCGGTGCATGCGCTGGGCCAGGAACAGCTGAAAGCCCTCCAGTCGGAAATGGACCGGCTGCTGAAATCCCTCGGCATGACCAAGGGGACCGTGGGCGAGCGGATGACGGCGATGGGCAAGGATCCGCGCTATCTCTTCCCCAATGACGACAAGGGTCGCCAGCAGATCCTCTCCTATATCGACGGGCGCCTGGCCGATATCCGCACCCGCCTGCCCCGCGCCTTCGCGACCCTGGTGCCGGCCAAGCTGGTGGTGAAACGGGTGCCGGTGGAGATCGAGGCCGGCGCGCCGGGCGCCTATGCCGGCGCGGGCACGATCGACGGCAGCGTGCCGGGCAATTATTATATCAATCTGCGCGATACCAGCATCTGGCCGCGCTACTCGCTGCCGACGCTTTGCTATCATGAGGGGATTCCGGGCCATATCTGGCAGGGCGAATATACCTACAAGCTCCCCCTGATCCGCTCCATGCTCGCCTTCAACGCCTATTCGGAGGGTTGGGCGCTCTATGCCGAGCAGTTGGGCGACGAGCTGGGCGCCTATGATGGCGATGTCGCCGGGCGGCTGGGCTATCTCCAGTCGATCGCCTATCGCTGCTGCCGCCTGGTGGTCGACACCGGCCTTCATGCCAAGCGCTGGACCCGCGAACAGGCAATCGGCTGGTTCGCCACCACCAACGGCTCCACGGTCGAGGATGTGCAGGGCGAGGTCGACCGTTATTGCGCCTGGCCGGGCCAGGCCTGTGGCTACAAGGTCGGCCATGGCGAAATCGTCCGCCTGCGGGCGCAGGCGCAACAGGCGCTGGGCGACAAGTTCGACTTCCGCCTGTTCAACGACGCCGTGGTCAAGGGCGGCGGCGTGCCGATGACCGTGCTGGCGAAAAATGTCGACGCCTATGTCGCCCAGAGGAAGGGGGCGTAACGGACACGTCCGTCAGTGGACATGACATCCTCCCCTGCAAGGGGAGGGGGACCGGCGAAGCCGGTGGAGGGGTGTCACGCTATCGATGGCATGACACCCCTCCGTCAGCACTTCGTGCTGCCACCTCCCCTTGCAGGGGAGGATGAAAGAGCAGCCGTCCTGCTGAACATCCACTGCGCCATCACAAAGAAAAAAGGGCCGGAGGATCGCTCCCCCGGCCCTTCCTATCTCTCTAACGTCAGCCCTTAGCCTACAAAGGCGCGCTCAATCACGAACTGACCCGGCGCCGCGTTGGAGCCTTCGGTGAAGCCCTGCTCCTCGAAGAAGGCCGCGAACTGCTTGATCATCTCCATGCTGCCGCACATCATGATCCGGTCGGTTTCGGGGTCGAACTTCGCCGCACCCGGAATCCCCTCGAACAGCTTGCCGCTCTCGACCAGCTTGTCGATGCGCTCATTGTTGGGGAATTCTTCGCGCGTCACGGTCGGCACATAATGGAACTGGCCGGCGGCCTGCTCCGATACCAGCGGGTCTTCGGCCCACTTGCCTTCCATCTCGTCGCGGAAGGCGAGGTCGCTCACGCGGCGCACCGAATGCACCACCACGACCTGCTCGTAGAACTCATACACGTCCGGGTCGCGCGGCAGGCTGAGAAACGGCGCCAGGCCGGTGCCGGTCGACAGCATGAACAGCCGCTTGCCCGGCAGCAGCGCGTCGGTCACCAGCGTGCCGGTCGGCTTGCGGCCCAGATAGATCTGGTCACCCGGCTCGATCTTCTGCAGCTTGCTGGTCAGCGGACCATCCTGCACCTTGATCGACAGGAATTCGATTTCCTCGTCCCAGGCGGGGCTGGCGATCGAATAGGCGCGCAGCAGCGGCTTGCCGTTATCGCCCTTCAGGCCGATCATGATGAACTCGCCCGAGCGGAAGCGGAAGCTTGCCGGGCGGGTGATGCGGAAGCTGAACAGATGCTCGTTCCAGTGCTTCACCGACAGCACGGTTTCCACGGAAAGCGCGCCGGTGGGTTCCAGAACCGGCTTTTCGATCGTCACGTCGGTCAAGACCTTATCCTTGCATTTCGTCGGCGCCGCCATGATCGGGCGGCGCTAGTTGCGGATCATTCGCAATAATGGTGTAGTCCGCAAATGGCCCCACCGCATCGCGAAGGCAAGGCCAAAAAAACTTGGGGGCGGCCAAGGGCCGGCTTTTGCCGGCCCGCCCTCGTGACCTCTCAGCCAAACAGGCCCTTGGCCAGGCCGCTCAGCTCATTGAGCGGATTGCCGTCGCCGTCGCGGTCCAGGAAGCCGCCGAGCTGGCCCAAAATCGCCTCCGGCCCGCCAAACTGGCCCAGCAGCTGCTGCAGCGCGTCGGCCGACACGCCATGCTCGGCCGCCGTCTCGGCCAGTGCCGACACGCTGGTCTCGCCGCTGCCGATCTTGGCGCCGATCTCGTTCAGCAGGCCCTGCATCTGTTCCGGCTCCAGCCCGACCTTCTGCGCGATCGCTTCCAGCCCGCCCAGATTGCCCATCAGATTGTCGAACATGCCCATGCTAATCTCCGCTGCCATGATAGGCAGGCAGCATAGCACCGCCGCGCGCCCCGCCAAAAGCAAAAGAGCCGGAGCGTTCCCGCCCCGGCCCCTTCACTACATTGCTGCGTCCGATCAGGCGCCCATTCAGGCCGCCGTCAGCGCCGCGCTGCGCACGCCATCGTCGACATGCTCCTCGAACTGGGCGAAATTGTCGACAAAGGCCTTCACCAGCGTCGCCGCCGTCGCGTCATAGCCGTCCTTGTCCGCCCACATCGCGCGCGGGTCGAGGATCTGGCTGTCGACGCCATTGACCGCCACCGGCACCTCGAACCCGAAATTGGGATCGGTGCGGAATTCGGCGCTGTTCAGGCTGCCGTCGAGCGCGGCGTTGAGCAGCGCGCGCGTCACCTTGATCGGCATGCGCTTGATCCCCGGCATCGTCGCCTTGCCACCAGCCCAACCGGTGTTGACCAGCCAGCAGGTGACGCCGCCCTTGTTGATCCGCTCTTTCAGCAGATTGCCGTAGACGCTGGGGTGGCGCGGCATGAACGGCGCGCCGAAGCAGGTCGAGAAGGTGGCGGTCGGCTCGGTCACGCCGATCTCGGTGCCCGCGACGCGCGCGGTATAGCCGGACAGGAAGTGATACATCGCCTGTTCCGGGGTCAGCCGTGCGATCGGCGGCAGAACGCCATAGGCGTCGGCGGTCAGGAAGATGATGTTCTTGGGCACCGGCCCCAGATTCTTCTCCGACGTGTTCGGGATGAAGTCGATCGGGTAGGAACCGCGGCTATTCTCGGCCAGCGAGTTGTCGTCCAGGTCGATCTCGCGGCTTTCCTCGTCGATCACGACATTTTCCAGCACCGTGCCGAAACGCTTGGTGGTGGCGAAGATCTCCGGCTCGGCCTCGGCCGACAGGTTGATCATCTTGGCATAGCAGCCGCCCTCGAAATTGAAGACCGCCTGGTCCGACCAGCCATGTTCGTCATCGCCGATGAGGGTGCGGCTGGCGTCGGCCGACAGCGTCGTCTTGCCGGTGCCGCTCAGGCCGAAGAAGACCGCAGTGTCGCCATTCGGGCCGATATTGGCCGAACAGTGCATCGGCATCACGCCCTTGGTCGGCAGCAGATAATTGAGGATGCCGAACACCGACTTCTTCATTTCGCCGGCATAGCGGGTGCCGCCGATCAGGATCAGCTTCTCGGTAAAGTTGACCGCGATCACCGTCTCACTGCGGCAGCCATGGCGGGCCGGATCGGCGACGAAGGTCGGCAGGTCGATGATGGTATATTCGGGTGCGAAATCGGCCAGTGCAGCCGCGTCGGGCCGCACCAGCAGCGTGCGGATGAACAGATTATGCCAGGCGAACTCGTTGATGACGCGCACATTGACCCGATATTCGGGCTGCGACCCGCCATAGAGGTCGGCGACATAGAGCTTGTCCTTCTCGCCCAGCGCCTTGAAGAAATCCTCCTTCAGCGCGGCGAAATGCGCCGGCGTCATCGGTACATTGGTCTTGCCCCACCAGACGGTGTCCTGCGTTTCGGCATCCTGGACGATGAACTTGTCGCTGGCGCTGCGGCCGGTATGCTTGCCGGTCTTGACGACCAGCGGGCCGTCCTTGGCCAAAATGCCCTCGCCATTGGCAAGCGCGGCCTCGACCAGCGGCGCAGTGCCGAGGTTCCAATACTGGGTGGCATGGGTGGAGATGCCCTGGTCGACCAGGGTGATTGAGGATTTGGCCTGCACGCCTTAGCTCCTGATGTAAAAAGTCCCTTAGTCGCTTGTCTTTTTATGCGACCGGCCCGTCCGGGAGCGCCGCGATCCTTGTCGCGCGGACATCCTCCCCTTCAAGCCATACCGGCATAGGGCTTTGCGTTACGGCCGTCAAATAGGGGCGAACCACAGCCCGTCCCGAAAAACGACGCACGGGTCGCAGCAACAATTGCAACGCCCCTTCCTTGCAGGCCCGGCGGCCATCGTCTAACGCTGGATGCCTTCACCCATTTTATCATGACGTTCCGGGACGCAGCATGACCGCAACCATCGCGCTGGTGGATGATGACAAGAATATCCTGACGTCGGTGTCGATCGCGCTGCAGACCGAAGGGTTCGTCACGCGCATCTACACCGACCCGGAAGCCGCGCTGAAGGCGCTGACCGAAAATCCGGCCGACCTTGGCGTGTTCGACATCAAGATGCCGCAGATGGACGGGCTGGAACTGCTGCGCCGCCTGCGCGAAAAGAGCCAGATGCCGGTCATCTTCCTGACCTCCAAGGCGGACGAGCTGGACGAGGCGCTGGGCCTGGCCATGGGCGCGGACGATTATATCTCCAAGCCCTTCTCGCAGCGGCTGCTGATCGCGCGCATCCGCGCCATCCTGCGCCGCGCAGAGATCAGCCGCACGCCCGAAGCCGCCGATGAGCCGCCATCCGATCCGATCGTGCGCGGCCGGCTGGAGATGGACCCGCCCCGCCACCGGGTGAAATGGGACGGCAAGGATGTGACGCTGACCGTCACCGAATTCCTGATCCTGGAAACCCTTGCTGCACGGCCCGGCGTGGTGAAGAACCGCAACCAGCTCATGGACGCCGCCTATCAGGACGACGTCTATGTCGACGACCGCACGATCGACAGCCATATCAAGCGGCTGCGTCGCAAATTCCGAGAGGTAGACCCTGACTTCAACGCAATCGACACGCTCTATGGCGCCGGATACCGCTTCTCCGAAGAATGAGGACGCACCGCTCGCGGTGCGCTGGTCGGGGCGATTGAGCCTCACCCCGCGCATCCTGGCGGTCAATGTCTTCGCGCTCGCCCTGCTGGCGGGCGGCTTCTTCTATCTGGACAGCTATCGCACGCGGATCGTCGACGATCGGCTGGAACAGTCGGCGCGCGAGCTGAAGCTGCTCGCCATCGGCCTGGAAAATGCGCCTGCCGACCGGCAGAATGCGCTGATCGCCGCCTATGCGCGCCAGACCGGCGACCGGGTGCGCCGCTATGACGCGGCTGGCAATCTGATGGCCGACAGCTTCGCCATGGATGCGCCGCGCTATCGACTGCGCCTGCCCTCGGAAGAGGAATGGCAGCGCCATGTCGCCCGCTTCCTCGACAAGGCGGTCGACCGCGTCGTCTCCGCCGATCGCCCGCCCAATTTCGAGGAACCCGCCGTCGATCGCGCCAGCGCCTGGCCCGAACTGGTGCTGGCCGCCAAGACGCGCCAGCCCCAGGCGATGAACCGCTACGCGCCCGATCGCACCTTCATGATCTCGGCCGCCGTCGCCGTGCGCGACGGCTCGGGCCTGCTCGCGACCGAAAATGCGCGCGACATCACCCGCATCGTCCGCGCCGAACGGCTGCGCCTGGGCATCGTGCTGGCCGCCGCCGTCCTCGCCTCTGTGCTGCTGTCGCTGTTCCTCGCCCGCACCATCGTCCAGCCGCTCCAGCGCCTGGCCCGTGCCGCCGTGCGCGTTCGCCTCGGCCGGGCGCGGGAGGTCACCGTGCCCCGCCTGCCCGAGCGGCGCGACGAGATCGGCATGCTCGCCCGCGCCCTGTCGGACATGAGCCATGCGCTGCGCCAGCGGATCGACGCGACCGATGCCTTCGCCGCCGACGTCAGCCATGAACTCAAGAACCCGATCGCCTCGCTCCGCTCCGCGCTCGATTCGCTCGAACGGGTGGACCGGCCGGACCTGCGCGACCAGTTGATGGCGATCGCGCAGGATGATGTCCGCCGGCTCGACCGGCTCGTCACCGACATCGCCGAAGCCTCCCGCATCGACGCCCAATTGTCCCGCACCCGGTTCGAGCCGATCGACCTTGGCCTGCTGATCGAGCGCATGGTGCTCGCCCGCGAAGCACGCGGCGTGCCGCGCGGCATCCGCCTCGCCTTCGCCCGCCCGCGCAAGGAAGTCGCCGTCGTTCTGGGCGAGGAACAGCGGATCGTCCGCGTGCTCGACAATCTGATCGACAATGCCATCTCCTTCTCGCCCGACGACGGGCTGGTCCAGATCATCGCCACCGTCGCCGACAATGAAGTGCTGGTCAGCGTCGAGGATGAAGGCCCCGGCGTGCCCGAGGGCGAGCGGGAGCATGTCTTCCGCCGTTTCCACAGCGTCCGCCCGGAAGGCGAGGCGTTCGGCAAGCATTCGGGTCTCGGCCTCGCCATCGCCCGCTCGATCGTCGAGGGGCATCAGGGCAAGATCAGCATCGCCGACCGCGAGGACAGGCTGAGCGGCGCCCGCTTCATCGTCCGCCTGCCCATGGCCGTGGAACGCGACCCCGGCATAATGTCCGAATGAAAGCAATAAGCTGTTCATTCCTGCTGGCCACAATGTGCCGCTGCGATGTCGCGTGAATCGACGCAATTCGATTTCCAACGCGGCGAACTGGGGCTAGAAGCAGGAAGGCAGGGGAACATGGTGCGGGCACTTTCATCAGAGACGCTTCACGCAACGACCGTCGCGATCGAGGGACGCTCGGTGCTGCTCTATGGCGCAAGCGGCATGGGCAAGTCCGACCTCGCCCTGCGCCTGATCGATCGCGGTGCGACGCTGGTTTCCGACGATTACACCCTGCTCAAGCGGGTCGACGGCCGGCTGATCGCCACCGCCCCCGAAACCATCAGCGGCAAGATGGAAGTGCGCGGCATCGGCATCGTGCCCGTCCCCCATGTCGGCGATTCGCCGGTCGCGCTGATCGTCGATCTGGCCGAAACGGTCGAACGCATGCCGATGCACGCTGCCACCCGTACCATCGCCGGGGTCGAAATTCCGCTGGTCGCCGTCGTCGCGCATGAGGCGTCCGCCCCGATCAAGGTCGAACTCGCGCTCAAGGCCCTGGGCAAGACATGAGCGATAGCGCGCCCAAGACCATCCTGCTCGTCTCCGGCCTGTCGGGCGCCGGCAAGACCACGGCGCTCAAGACGCTGGAGGATATGGGCTGGGAAGTGGTGGACAATCTGCCGCTGGTGCTGCTCGACCGCCTGCTCGACACGCCCCTGCCCGCCGGTCATGGCGGCGAGGATGACCGGCCGCTGGCGCTCGGCATCGACGCACGCACCCGCGGCTTCGACGCCAATGCTATCGTCCAGCGGATCAAAGCGCTGCGCGAACGCCATGGCCATGATATCGAGACATTGTTCCTCGACTGCTCGGGCGCCGAGCTGGAACGCCGCTATGCCGAAACCCGCCGCCGCCACCCGCTGGCGCAGGATCGCCCGGCCGCCGACGGCATCGCGCGCGAACGCGAACTGACCGAACCGCTGCGCCGCTGGTCGGCCCAGCTGATCGACACCACCAGCCTGTCGACCAATGCGCTGCAGCAGGAAATGCGCGCCCGCTTCGCCCGCGAACAGCTCTCCGACCCGGTGCTGACCATCCTCTCCTTCGGCTATTCGCGCGGCGTGCCGCGCAATGTCGACCTGATGTTCGACATGCGCTTCCTGCGTAACCCCTTCTGGGACGAGGATTTGCGCCCCAAGACCGGCCTCGACGCCGATGTCGCCGCCTATATCCAGGCCGACCCGGCCTATCAGGAGGCGCTGGGCAAGATCCAGGATCTGCTGACGACCCTGCTGCCGCGCTACGCCGAAGCCGGCAAAACCTATATTACCGTGGCTTTCGGCTGCACCGGCGGGCGCCATCGCTCGGTCCATGTCGCCGAACATGTCGCTAGATACTTGCAAGATGCGGGCTTTTCGCCCACCGTCTCGCACCGCAATATGGAATCAGCGCCCCAGGACAGTCTGGAGAAGCGCAGACCGGGAGGCCCGAAAGCAATATCATGACAAAGGTGGGCCGCGGAAGCAGATGATCGGACTCGTACTCGTCACCCATGGGTCGCTTGCGACGGAATTCGTCGTGGCCATGGAACATGTCGTGGGACCGCAACAGCAGATCGAAACGATCTGCATCGGGCCGGAAGATGACATGGAATTGCGCCGCGCCGACATCGCGGCGGCGGTCGCGCGCGTCAATGACGGCGCCGGCGTCATCCTGCTGACCGACCTGTTCGGCGGCACCCCCTCCAACCTCGCCATCTCGCTGCTCAAGGCCGGCGAGATCGAGGTGATCGCGGGCATCAACCTGCCCATGCTCATCCGCCTGGAAAGCGCCCGCAAGGTGATGGACGTGCGCGCCGCCGTCGCCGCCGCCCGCGAAGCAGGCCAGAAATATATCAGCGTCGCATCGGAATTGCTGGGCAGCACCTCATGAATGATATCAGCCGGGAAGTCAGGATCAGCAACAAGCGCGGCCTCCACGCCCGCGCCAGCGCGAAATTCGTGACCCTGGCCAGCGGCCTGCCCGCCCAGATCACCGTCAGCAAGGATGGCAGCGAAGTCACCGGCACGTCGATCATGGGTCTGATGATGCTCGGCGCCGCCATGGGCGACAGCATCACCATCAGCGCTGCCGGCCCCGACGCGCATGACAGCCTTCACCAGCTCGTCGCCCTGGTCGAAGACAAGTTCGGCGAGGAATAGGCGCGACCAGCGGCCGCGTTGCCGCGACGGGTTCCCATCCCGACATTGACGTCACGGCCCCGCCGCCCCATCTTGCGACATAGGGCGACCGCTGATCGGGAGGCAGCATTCGCCACCGGTTCAAGTGGATAGGCGCCATGCTCGACACGAAATTGAACGACGAAGCCGCCCGCCTGGCCGCGCTCGGCCGCTATGAAATTCTCGACACCCCGCCCGAGCCCGCCTTTGATCGCATCACCCAGCTTGTCCGGTCGATCCTGGGCGTGCCGATGTCGGTCGTGTCGCTGATCGACGGCGATCGCCAATGGTTCAAGTCGCGCACCGGCATCGACGCGACCGAAACCCCGCGCGACATCGCCTTCTGCAACCACACTATCCGCGACCGTGTGCCGATGGTCGTCCCCGATGCCTGTTCCGACCAGCGGTTCAGCAGCAATCCGCTGGTCACCGGCGATCCCAACATCCGCAGCTATGCCGGTGTCCCGCTGGCGACGCCCGACGGCTATAATGTCGGCACCCTCTGCGCGATCGATACCGTGCCGCGCGAATTTGATCCCGGCCAGATCGCCATCCTCGAAAATCTCGGCGCTCTGGTGGTGGAGCAGCTGGAACTGCGCCGCATCGCCGAGCGCGACCATCTGAGCGGCGCCCTCACCCGCCGCGCCTTCGTGGCGGAAATGGACAAGCATATCGCCCTCTTCCGCCGTTATGCGCGTCCGGCCAGCCTGCTGCTGTTCGACATCGATCATTTCAAGCGGGTCAATGACACCCACGGCCACCCGGCCGGCGATGTCGTGATCCGCGAGGTCGCCGCCTGCTGCGACCGGACCAAGCGCCCGAACGACATATTGGGGCGGCTGGGCGGGGAAGAGTTCGGCGTGCTGCTCCCCGAGAGCAACGCAGCGCAGGCCGGGGCTGCCGCCCAGCGTTTCTGCGATGCCATCGCCGCGCTGGAAATCGCCCACATCCCGCCGCTGCGCGTCACCGCCAGCTTCGGCATTGCCGAGATCGGGCCGGACCGGATCAGCAGCGACGCCTGGATCGCCGCCGCCGATGCAGCCCTCTATGCGGCCAAGCATGGCGGTCGCAATCGCGTGGTCATCGCGAAAACGGACGCCGCCCAGCCCGACTGACACCGAAAGGCTGTCCTTTTTCCCATTCCCTCGATAGAGAGGCCGCTTCGTCCGCACTGGTCGCGGACCAGAAGGCAGGACGCAGAACGTGGCACGCGAAATCACCGGTTTTTCCAACCCGCTGGTCAAGCGCGTGCGCTCGCTGCGGGAAAAGAAATATCGCAAGGCCGAAGGGCTGTTCCTCGCCGAAGGGCTGCGCATCCTGACCGAAGCGCGCGAGGAAGGCGTGCTGCCCGAAATGCTCTTCCATGCCGGCTCCACCCACCCGCTCGCGCTCGACCTGATCGACGCGATCGAGGCGGACGGCGGCGACGTGATCGAAACCACGCCCGACATCCTGTCCAAGATCAGCGGCAAGGATAATGCCCAGGCCGTGGTCGGCGTCTATCGCGACCGGCTGACCCCGCTGGAAAAGCTCGATCGCAACATCGCCGACATCTGGATCGTCGCCCAGTCGCTGCGCGACCCCGGCAATCTCGGCACCATATTGCGCACCGGTGACGCGGTCGGTGCCGGCGGCCTCATCCTGATCGACGATTGCGTCGACCCCTTCTCGGTCGAATCGGTGCGCGCCAGCATGGGCGCCCTGTTCACCCAGTCGATCACCCAGGCCCGCTGGGGCGAATTCATGCACTGGCTGCGCCAGGGGCCGGGCGAACTGATCGGCACCAGCCTGAAAGCGACCCAGGATTATCAGGAGCCGAGCTATCAGAGCCCCAGCTTCCTGCTGGTCGGCAATGAGGCGCAGGGCCTGCCCGAAAGCTACGAAGCCGAATGCGACCAGCTGGTGAAGATGCCGATGCTGGGCAAGGCCGACAGCCTGAATGCCGCGGTCGCGACGGCGGTCATGGCCTATGAGCTGCTGAACCAGAAACGACGGAAATAGAGGCGAATGTCATCATCCTCCCCTGCAAGGGGAGGTGGCAGGGCGAAGCCCTGACGGAGGGGGGTCGCCCTATTGCGCGCGGCAACACCCCTCCACCATTTGCCAGGCAAATGGTCCCCCTCCCCTTGCAGGGGAGGATGGCGGCGCGAAGGGATTGAGAAGGATGGGGGCGATGACGAAGACGAGCGGCATGGGCGCAATGTGGCTGCACAAGCGGGTGCTGGCAGCGAGCCTCATCGGCACGGCGGTCGAATTTTACGACTTCTACATCTACGCCACCGCCGCCAGCCTGATCTTCCCCTCGCTCTTCTTCCCGGCCTCCTCGCCCTCGGCGCAGTTGATGGCTTCCTATGGCAGCCTCGCCCTCGCCTTCCTCGCCCGGCCGCTCGGCGCCGCCGTCTTCGGCCATTATGGCGACCGCATCGGGCGCAAGGCGACGCTCGTCACCTCGCTCATGCTGATGGGCGGCTGCACATTGCTGATCGGCTTCCTGCCGACCTATCTCATGATCGGCTTCTGGGCGCCGCTGATCCTGTGCGTGCTGCGTTTCGGCCAGGGCTTTGGCCTGGGCGGCGAATGGGGTGGCGCGGCGCTGCTGGCGGTCGAGAATGCACCCGAAGGCTGGCGCGCCCGCTTCGGCATGTTCCCGCAGCTGGGCGCCCCGGTCGGCTTCATCGCCGCCAACGGCCTGTTCCTGCTGCTCGGTGCCTTCCTCACCGATGCGGAATTCTTCGCCTGGGGCTGGCGCCTGCCGTTCCTGGGCAGTTCGGTCCTGGTGATCCTCGGCCTCTGGGTTCGCCTCAAGCTCACCGAGACGCCCGAATTCGCCGCGGCGCAGCAGGAAGCACCGCCGCCCGCCGTGCCGCTTGCGACCCTGCTCTCGACCCATCTGGGCGCGGCCATCGCCGGCACCTTCGCCTGCGCCGCCTGCTTCGCCGTCTATTATATCGCGACCGCATTCGCGCTGGGCTATGGCACCACCGCGCTCAAGATCGACCGGGAAATCTTCCTCGCGATCCAGCTTGGCGCCATCCTGTTCATGGCGCTCAGCATCGTGATCGCCGGCTGGTGGTCGGACAGGAGCAGCCCGACCCGCGTCCTCGCCTGGGGCTGTGCCGGCACGCTGGTCATGGGCATCGTCTTCGGCCCGCTGATCGGCACCGCGGCGCTGTTGCCGATCTTCGTCGCGCTCAGCCTCGCTCTGTTCGTGATGGGCTTCATCTACGGCCCGCTCGGCGCCTATCTGCCCGCCCTCTTCCCGACCCAGCTGCGCTACACCGGGGCGTCCTTCGCCTTCAATCTGGGCGGCATCCTGGGCGGCGCGCTGGCGCCGATCGTCGCGACCTGGCTGATCGGGATGCAGGGTGTGGCGCTGGTCGGCCTCTATATGTCGGCGGCCGCGCTCATCAGCCTAGCGGGCCTGTGGTGGACCAGCCGCACCTGAATCAGATTGCCTTGCGCATCAGGATCATCGGCACGCCGCTATCCTCGAACGGGCGGACGTCGATGAACCCGAAGCTGCGATAGAGCGGCACGCCGGCCATCGTCGCCGACAATTCCAGCGCGGCAAAGCCCTCCTGCCGGGCGGCGGCCTCACACAGCGCCAGGATGGTCGTGCCGACCCCTTTGCGGACATGGTCGGGATGGGTGTACATCGCCCGCACCTTCGCCGCCTCGGTCGCGGGGTCTAGCATGCGGTCGTCGCGCCCGGCCGTGTGGTCGCCGCCATAGGCGGTGGCACGCCGGCTCCATCCGCCACATCCGGCGATCGCACCATCCGCCTCCACCACGAAATAGGTCCGGTCACCGATCAGCCGCCGGTCCAGCCCCATGAAGCCATGGCTGGCCTGCACCTGCGCAGCGGTCAGATAGGCCGACTGCAATTGCTCGATGGCCAGCGTCATCAGGGCGGACAAAGCGGGTTCGTCGGCGGCGGTCGCCAGGCGGTTGGTCAAGGACATGGCCCCTCCTGCAACGAAATCGGCCGGCCCCGCAAGGGACCGGCCGATCGGATCATGATGATGCGGGATCAGAACTTGAATCCGACCTTCGCATACCAGAAGCCGCCGTTGAAGCCGAAGGGCGATACGTCGGGATAGATGTCACCCGTGAAGCGACCACCCGTCGACGCATAGACAGGCCCCAGCCCGCCGGCGCGATTGTCATATTTGTCGGGATAGTTGCTGAACAGGTTCTGCGCGCCGGCACTCAGCGTGAAATTGTCGTTGAGCTGATAGCTGACTTCCAGATCGAACACGAACTCGCTGCCAAAGCTCTGATTGACATAGCTTTCGCCGTTCGCACCAGTGCCGTCGTCATAGACCTTGTACTTGCCATACCAGTTCGCTCGGCCGAGCACCGACAGCGCACCGCTGGTCCAGTTCTCGGTCAGGATCACGCGCGTCTTGGGCAGCGTATTCTGCAGCTGCATGATGCGCGTATCGCTGATGATCGGCGACCCGGTATCGGGGTCCAGCCCGACGCGGATGACCTTCGTCTTGTTGTAGTTCAAGGCCAGCGTGGTGTTGAACGTCCCCATGCTGTCGGTCGAGAAGCGATAGCTGCCGACCACGTCGACACCCTGGGTCCGGGTATCGAAGGCATTGGTCAAGAACTGCACCTCGTTGACCGTGGCATAGTTGGCCAGGCCCAGCGCCTGAAGTTCGGGCCGCTGATCGTCGGTGATCACCCGCGATCCGGTGGTGCCGATGCGGTCCTTCACCTTGATGTTGTAATAGTCGATCGTCAGCGACGCGCCGGGGGCTGGCGTGAACACCGTACCAGCCGAGAAGCTGACCGACTCTTCCGGCTTCAGCGGCACCGCGCCCAGATATTGGGCGACCGGGCTGGCGACCGGCAGCGTCATGAACTCGATCGCGTTGGGATTACCCGGATTGAAGGTGGTCGCGATGCTGCTGGTGTTGGTCTGGCCCGGCGTCGGCGCACGGAAGCCGGTCGACAGCGTGCCACGAACCGCGAACACATCCGGCACGATGGCGTAGCGTGCCGACACCTTGCCCGTGGTCGAATTGCCGAAGTCGGACAGATGCTCGTAGCGGCCGGCAAAACCCAGCGAGAAGGCTTCGGTGATGTCGCCTTCCACGTCGATATAGAGGCCCTTGGAATTGCGGCTGCTCTCACCCGCGATCGCCGGACCATAGCCGGGGAAGCCATTGGCCCCGACCGGCAGCGCGACCGAGAGCTGGCTGCCATCCGCGTTCAGCACCGGCGTGCCATCCTGATGGAAGACCAGGTTCCCCGTATAGGGCCCGATCGCATAGGAGGCCGCATCGCCCAGGCCCAGTTCATAGGATTCCCGGAAATACTGCCCGCCAAACGCAATCGTGATCGGGCTCGCCAGCCCGACTTCCCAGGGATAGCTGAAGTCCGCATTGAACAGCGTTTCGCGTTGTTCCAGCTTGCCGAGGTAGAATTCGGTCGGCGAGGTGATGCCCAGGGACGGGTTCATCGTACCGTTCATCGTATATTTCAGCGTCGACTGGCCATAGCTGCCCGACAGGTCATAGTTCAGGCCAAAGCCGAGCGTGCCCTTGTAGCCGACGGTGCCCGAAATATCGTCGATCTTGCCGAAGAAGATCGGCGTGAAGCCGCCCGAATAGACGCAGCTCCAGTTCTGGACCAGCGGATCGGAGCAATCCGACACCTGCGTATAATCCCGCGTCGTGGGATCATAATCGTTGGGCGCATAGACATTGCCGCCCGCCGCGCCGGTCTGGATGCCCGGCGTCGTATTGTCGAAATCGGTAAAATAGTCGTTGAAAATGCCGTTGAGGCCGAAATTGGCGGAATTGACCGACTGGCGATAGTTGAAGCTCTCTTCCTGGAAGCTGTGGCCATAATTGCCAAAGAAGTAGATGCTGCTTTCGTCGCCCAGGTCGAAGCCGCCATTCACGAAGAAGCGATAGGATTCCATCTTCGGATTGCCATAGCGCTGCGCCAGCTTGGGCACGCCGATGTCGGGCTGCTCCTGCGACAGTTCCAGCGCGCCGGGTCGGGTGACGCCGCGGCTGGTCTTGCCGGCGTTCACATATTCGCCGCTGATGTTGATGAAGCCATTGTCGCCCAGCTTGAAACCGCCGTTCAGCGCGACCTGATAATCCTCGCCATCGCCGCGATAATATTGGCCATAGCGGGCATAGCCCGAAATGCCGTCGGTATCGTCGCGCAGCGCCATGTTGATGACGCCGGCGATCGCGTCGGAACCATATTGGGCCGAAGCGCCGTCGCGCAGCACTTCGACGCTGCGCACCGCAATCGCCGGAATCTGCGCAAGGTCGGCCGAATGGGCGCCAGCGGACTGGGCGTTCGCGCCGATCTGGACCAGCGCGGAGCGATGCATGCGCTTGCCGTTCACCATCACCAGCGTCTGGTCGGGCGCCAGCCCGCGCAGGTTGGGCGGCCGGACGAAGGAGGAGCCGTCACCAATGGCATAGCGCGCCACCGAGAAGGACGGGACCAGGTTCTGGATCACCTGGTTCATGTCGGCGACGCCCTGCTTCTGCAGTTCCTCGCCGGAATAGACATCGATCGGCGTCGGCGATTCGGCGACGGTACGGTCGGTACGTCGCGTGCCCGTGACGATGATCGTCTGGCCGGGCGTTTCCGCTGCGGCCGCCTGAGGCGCAACATCCTGCGCAAGAACAGGCATGGAATAGGACAGTGCAATGGCAATCGCACTGCATGAAAACAGACCCTGATACTTCATCAAAAAGCCCCCTATTTCTTTTTTTAGAGACCTTTCGACACCCCCCTCTTCTTGTTGCCGGATGAGATCGGAATGGACGCAGTTATCCGTTCCTGAAATCGGAAATTTCAGTGCGTTTCACTCAGTAACATCTGGAAATATCAGGCTGGCATAATTGCATCGACTGCGAAATGGCCCTTTGGGCGGCCACAAAAATTTGTTCGCAAGCGCAATAATTCATGCCGTAAAACAGCGTGTCAAATCATTGTAACACAAAGAAAAAGGCGGCAACCCTGGGGGCCACCGCCTGTTTCATTTTTACAACTGTCAAGGACAGTTTTGAAGGATCAACCTTCGGTGCGGGTATCGCGGCGCTCGGCGATACGAGCGCGCTTGCCGGTGCGGCCACGCAGATAATAGAGCTTGGCACGACGCACGACACCGCGACGAACGACGGTGATCGAATCGAGGTTGGGCGAGTAGAGCGGGAACACGCGCTCCACGCCTTCGCCGAACGAAATCTTGCGAACGGTGAAGTTGCTGCCCATGCCCTTGTTGGAACGGGCAATGCAGACGCCTTCATAGTTCTGGACGCGGCTGCGCTCGCCTT
The DNA here is from genome assembly GCF_003950715.1 of Sphingomonas sp. S-NIH.Pt3_0716. Lineage (NCBI taxonomy): Bacteria > Pseudomonadati > Pseudomonadota > Alphaproteobacteria > Sphingomonadales > Sphingomonadaceae > Sphingomonas > Sphingomonas sp. S-NIH.Pt3_0716. The sequence continues at coordinate 19,694 of NZ_QLJK01000008.1, forward strand.
CGACAACCTTCACGCCGACGCGCAGGGTGTCACCGGGACGGAAATCGGGGATTTCCTTCGCCAGGGCGGCAATGTTTTCGGCCTCGATCTGCTGGATCAAGTTCATGTAACTTAGTCCTTATTTTCGCGTTGCGCACCAGAGGGCGACTGGTCCCGAACGCCGATATGACGTTCCCAAAGGTCCGGCCGCCTTAGCCGTGTATCTGCCTCCGCCTGTTGTTTCCGCCAGGCGGCGATCTTCGCATGATCCCCCGATCGCAACACTTCGGGAATCCTGCGCCCCTCCCATTCGACTGGTCGGGTATAATGCGGATATTCGAGCAACCCCGTTTCAAAGGATTCCTCGACACCGCTGGAAGCGGCGCCCATTACACCGGGAAGCAGGCGGATGCAAGCATCCAGCAGCATCAGCGCGCCCATTTCCCCGCCGGACAGGATGATGTCGCCCATCGAGACCTGCTCGATCGGCCGGGCCTCGAAAATACGCTCGTCAAAGCCCTCGAACCGCCCGCACAGCAAGGTCACGCCGGGACCGTCCGCCAGCGCCCGGATCCGCGCCTGCGTGATCGGTTTGCCGCGCGGCGTCATCGCCAGGATCGGCAGGTCGGGCCGCTGCGCCAGTGCATGATCGATGCCGCGCGCCAATATGTCAGGCTTCAGCACCATGCCCGCCCCGCCCCCGGCCGGCGTATCGTCGACGGTGCGATGCTTGTCGGTCGCAAAGCCGCGCATCTGGATCGGATCGCACGACCATTTCCCCTCGGCCAGCGCACGCCCCGCGAGCGACACGCCCAGCGGCCCGGGAAACATCTCGGGATAGAGGGTCAGGATCTGGGCCGCAAAGCTCATCGCCGGCGCGCCCGCAGCCGGGCGGCGGACAGGCCGCCAATCAGGCAGAGCGCACCGCAGCCCATCATCACGAAGCCGATCATCCGCAGCATGTCGGCAAAGGGCCGTTCGGGATGCAGCATGCCCGGCAGCAGCACCAGCAGCGGCAGGGGACAGACCAGCCCGATCGCCACCAGCCCCTTCACCCAGAGCGGCCAGCCAAGGCCGAACAGCCGCCAGCCCCCGGCCAGCATCATCAGCAGATAGATTGCGGTCAAAATTTGCGCCATGGCTGCGCGCCTAGAGCATTTTCGCCGCAGGGGGAACTGTCGATCGCCAGCGCCTCAGGGCGCCTTGACCTCCAGCTTCAATTCCTGGATTTCCGCATCGGCCGTCGGCGCCAGCAACAGGCTGCCTGCCACCCGCCCCTTCTCGCAGGTCCAGGTGAACTTGCCCGACAGATTGCCGGTCGCGCTCAGCGGTGCATCGACCGCGCAGCTACCGACCTCACCCTTCAACGCCGCCAGACGCTTGCCCCAATGCACCGCATCGGCATCCATGAGGAAATTCATCGCCAGATTGTCGCGGGCGGCCAGCACATCGCCCGACGCATAGATGCGCCCCGCCGCGGCATAGCCCTGCGCCAGCAGCGGACTGACCGGCACGTCCCGCGCGATCAGCGCTCCCGCCTTCTGCAACAGCATCGCCGCATCCCAGGCGGCGCCCGCCCCGCCATTATAGGTGCGATTGGTGAAGACGAAGATGCCGACACCATAATCCGGCATCAGCATCACATGGCTGCCATAGCCGGGATAGCCGCCGCCATGGGACAGGGTCAGCCCCAGGTCGCAATCCTGCGCGATCCGCATGGCAAAGCCATAGGCCGCGGCCTGGCGGCAGGCGGTCGCCCCGCTCTTGCCGTTGCGCTGGCCAACGCTCATGAAATTGCTGCCCTCCGCCAGCATCCGCACCGACGCCCGGCTGACCGGGCCGTTCTCCGCATCGTCGCGCGGCGGCCAGGCTGACAGCAGAAAGGCCACCCAACGGGCATAGTCATTGGCACTGGTCTGCAGCCCGCCCATCGCGCCAAAGGCGCCGTCAGCCATGTCGGGTTCGCGCTTCCAGCGCCCATCTTCCCATCGATAGCCGAGCGAGCGCCGCGCAACCGGCCATTCGCTCAGCTGATAGCCGCTCGACGCCATGCCCAGCGGCGTCAACAGGCTCTGCTCGACATAGCGGCGATAGGGCATGCCCGAGACATTGGCGATGATCCGCCCCAGCAGCGCATAGCCGAAGTTGGAATATTCATAATGAGTCGCCGGCGCGCTGCTCATCGGCACGCCCTGCTCCAGCATCCGGGTGAAGTCCGCGTCGGGCAGCGGCGTCTGCCGGTCGCCCCACGGATTATCGTCGACAAACCCCGCGCTATGCGTCAGCAGGTCGCGGATGCGGATGCGCGGACTATCCTTGGTCGCATAGGTCCAGCCGCGCATTTCCGGCACATAAGCCTCGGCCAGATCGTCAAGCGAGAGCTTGCCCTCTTCGCGCAGCTTCAGGATCGACAGCGCCGTGAACGCCTTGGTCATGGATGCGATACGAAACAGACTGTCGGCCGTCACCGGCCGCTTCTGCACCAGATCCTGCGCCCCAAAGCCCTTCACATGGACCAGCCTGCCATCGGCGACGATGCCGTAGACCAGGCCCGGCGCATGGCTATCGACCTGGAAATCGGCAAAGAGACGGTCAATCTCGGGGATGGCAGCGTCGATCTTCCTGGCACCGGCAGCAACGGCCGGCGCGGGAAGAAAAGCCATGAACAGCAGAACGGGCAGGAAACATCGCGTCACCGGGTCCAATCCTCCACTTTCAGGCCGGGAATATCGGCAAAGTCAGACAGATTATTGGTCACGACCGTCGCGTCGAGACTCAGTGCATGCGCCGCCAGCAGGCGGTCAAATCGCCCTCTACGAAAGGGCATTCGCGCATAGGCGCGCGCCGCCGCATCGTCGAAGGGCAACAGGACAACCTCCTCCAGAAAGGCGTCCAGCAATTCGACAGGCGGAATCTTGCCATTGGCCGAACCAAGCGCCAGTTCGGCCAGAACGATCGTAGAGAGCGCGAGATCGCCGGACCGGCACGCAGCCGCACGCTTGACCAGTCCGGGATAGGTGCCGGCGAACAGGAAGATGCAACTGTTCGTATCCAGCAAATACATCAACGAAAGCCCGGAAAGTCGGGATCGTCCCACACTCGCGGACTGTCATCGAATTCTTCGCGAGAAAACGCCTCCAACCAGGGCGCCTTGCCGGCAAATTTGCTGACGTCGATCAGGCGCGGCGGCGCATCAACCGGCTCCAGGGTGAACTTGCCATTCTCCTCGCGCAGGCGCATTTCAGCGCCTTCCTGCAAGCCGAGCGCCTTTGGCAGCCGCAACGCCAGGCTGTTGCCCGACTTGAAGACCTTGGCCCGATATTCTTCGCCCATGGAGAAGCTCCGTATATACGGAGCGTATATACTATTCGGTAAAAGCCGCGTCAATCACGGCGCCGTCCTCGCTCAGCACCACCACATGCATCGGCGCCATGAAGCGCTTGCCGGGCTTGCCCTCGATCGACGGACGCTGCACCTCGATGATGTCACCGGCGCCGAAATTCTCGACCGCGATGATCTCGCCCAGCGTCTCGCCGGTGCTGCTGGTGCAGGGAAGGCCGACCAGGTCGGCATGATAATATTCGCCCTCGGGCAAGGCCGGCAGGGCGGAACGCGGAACGGTCAGCGCCGTGCCGCGCAGGGCTTCGGCCGCGCCGCGATCGCCGATCTCGGCAAAGCGGGCCACCGCGCCATTCGGGCCGGGGCGCACCGACTTCAACGTCAATGTGCGCCCCGCCGCATCGAAGCTCTTGTAGCTTTTCAGGGCCTCAGCCCCTTCGCCAAACAGCTTCAGTCGGACTTCGCCCGCCACGCCATGGGCACCGATGATCGCGGCCAGGGTGACGGGCTTGTCGGTCAAGAGGATCAGCCCTCGGCCTGCTCGGCAGCAGCTTCCTCGGCGGGAGCGGCTTCTTCAGCAGCCGGAGCGGCGGCAGCGGCAGCGGCTTCGCGCGCAGCTTCTTCAGCCTCGGCAGCCTTGGCGGCGCGGTCTTCAGCGCGGTCCTTGGCCTTCTGGCCCGGCTCTGCCTTCTTCGGGTTGTTGCGAGCAGCGCGTTCCTTCACGCCAGCGGCGTCCAGGAAGCGGGCAACGCGGTCGGTCGCCTGGGCGCCGGCGGCAACCCAGTGCTTCGCACGCTCGACGTCGATGATGACGCGCTTTTCGTCGCCCTTGGGCAAGACGGGGTTGTAGCTGCCGATGCGCTCGATGAACTTGCCGTCACGCGGAGCGCGGCTGTCGGCCACGACGATGCGGTAATAGGGGCGCTTCTTGGAGCCGCCGCGCGACAGACGGATGGAGGTTGCCATGGAACTAGACCTTTCTATTCAAACCAAATTACGGAAATTGCTTATTTCTTCATGAAATTCTGAAAGCCGGGCGGAAGCTTGGGCATGTTGCCGCCCAGGCCACCAAGGCCACCCAGACCCGACAGGTCGGGCGGACCGCCCTGCCCATCCGCGCCGCCCGGACCACCCAGGCCGCCCAATCCACCCATGCGACCGCCGGTGAACATCTTGGCCAGCCCCTTGAGGCCGCCCATCTTGCGGATCTTCTTCATCGCCGTTTCCATTTCCTGATGCATTTTCAGGAGACGGTTGACGTCCTGCACGGTGCGGCCGGCGCCCTTGGCGATACGGATCTTGCGCTTGGCGTTGATCAGCGCGGGCTTCTCGCGCTCCTTGGGGGTCATCGACCCGATCATCGCGTCCAGATGCAGCAGCGTCTTGTCGTTGGCGCCGCTATTGGCCATCGCCGCCTGCGCCTTCTTGAGGCCCGGCAGCATGCCGGCCAGCGCGCCCAGGCCACCCATGCGGCGCATCTGGTTGAGCTGGCTGCGCAGGTCGTTCATGTCGAACTGCCCCTTGGCCATCTTCTTGGCCAGCTTGTCGGCTTCCTCGGCGTCGATCGTCTCAGCGGCCTTCTCAACCAGGCTGACGACGTCGCCCATGCCCAGAATGCGCTGGGCAACGCGGGCCGGATGGAAGGGCTCAAGCGCATCCAGCTTTTCACCGGTGCCGGCAAACTTGATCGGACGGCCGGTGACCGCGCGCATCGACAGCGCGGCGCCGCCACGGGCATCGCCGTCCATGCGGGTCAGCACGACGCCGGTGAGCGGCACCTGCGCGGTGAAGCTGGTCGCCACGTTCACGGCGTCCTGGCCGGTCAGCGAGTCGACCACCAGCAGGATTTCCGCCGGATTGGCGACGTCGGCAACCGCCTTCATCTCGTCCATCAGCGCCTGGTCGACATGCAGTCGGCCGGCGGTGTCGAGCATGACGACGTCAAAGCCCTGCAGCTTGGCCGACTGCAGCGCGCGCTTGGCAATCTCGACCGGCTGCTGGCCGGCGACGATCGGCAGGGTCGCGACATCGATCTGGGTGCCAAGGACGGCCAGCTGTTCCTGCGCGGCCGGGCGCTGGACGTCGAGCGACGCCATCAGCACCTTCTTGCGCTCCTTGTCCTTCAGGCGCTTGGCGATCTTCGCGGTCGAGGTCGTCTTGCCCGAACCCTGCAGGCCGACCATCATGATGACGGCGGGCGGGGTGACGTCGATCAGCAGGTCGCTGGTTTCGGCGCCCAGCGTCTCGGTCAGCGTGTCGGAGACGATCTTGACGACCATCTGGCCGGGCGTGATCGACCGCAGCACATCGCTGCCGACAGCCTTTTCGGTCGCCTGGTCGACGAACTGGCGGACGACGGGCAGCGCCACGTCGGCTTCCAGCAGTGCGACTCGCACTTCGCGCATCGCGGCACGGACATCGTCCTCCGTAAGCGCACCGCGCCCACGCAGCTTGTCGAATACCCCACCGAGACGATCGCTTAGCGAATCGAACATCATCACCTCAATTCGGGCCAAGGCCCGGAAAATCCATGCACCACCCCAAAACGACAAAATCGCCGGCGGACGAAAACTCGCCGGCCAGCGTCCATTCGATATCCCTCTTGGATATCCTGGAGTCGTCAGGGTTCCAGGACCAGAGTCCCGGATGCAGGGCGCCCCTTAAGCCAAAGCGGCCGCAAGCGCAAGTGCGCTATCCCGCAGCCAGCGCGGCCGCCGCCCCAATGACGATCGCCGTGCGCCCCAGCAACTCGACCAGCAGCAATCGTCCGGCGATCACCGCCAGCCCCCAGCGATAGGCCGGATGCACCGCGCCGCGCAGTCCGGCATCGGCGCGCATTGCGATCCCGACATAGAGCAACTGCATCAGTGTCGCACAGGCGCCCGCCCATGGCCCCAGCAACGGCATCGGCAATATCCGGCCGAATGCCGGCTCCATCATCGCGATGGTCCCGCACAATATCAGCCGCTTGTGCCAGTCGCTCCGCCGCCGCAGCAGGATTGCCGCCAGCGTCAGCGCACCAAAGGCCAGCATGTCGAGCGGCCCCAGCACCAGGAATATGCCCGGCGGGAAGAAAGGCGGCACCCGCCCCATCTGCACCGCCAGGATCGACGTCGCGATACCCCAGGGGATCAGGAAGCAGGCAAGCCCGGCCGCAACCCAGCCCAACTGGCGATGGAGATCGGTCCGCCGCTGCGCCACCAGCAGTGCCTGCGCCAGGAACAGCAGCGTCCATGCCAGCAGCGACAGCGCATGGACATGCACCCACCACGGCACGGTCGCCACGTCGACATAGCCGCGCAGGGCAAAGCTGCCGAAGCCGCCAACCACGGTGACGGCGACCAGCGCCGCCATGCCGGTGAAGATGCGCCGTTCCCGCGCCTGTCGTTCCACTGCACCGATTGCCGTCGCCATTGCGTCGACCTCCCGCTCTTTGGCAACAATAGCGCAGCAACCAGGCCCAATATTGTAAGAAGTCGCCACGTTCCGGCTCGGCGCTTGCGCCCGCCCGTCGTTTGCGCCAGCAAACCCGCCACAGACCGCATAACAGGGGGAGCTTTCTATGAGTTGGACACGTCGCAAGCCGATGGAGGCGATGACGCCCCAGGGAGGCGGCCACAGCATGGCGCGCACCCTGTCCTGGCCGCATCTGCTGGCGCTGGGCGTCGGCGCGATCGTCGGCACCGGCATCCTCACCCTGATCGGCGTCGGCGCCGACCGCGCCGGCCCCGCCGTCCTCATCTCCTTCGCCATTGCCGGCGCGATCTGCGCCTGCGCCGCCCTCGCCTATGCCGAACTGTCGACCATGATGCCGGCAGCGGGCAGCGCCTACAGCTACTCCTATGTGGTGCTCGGCGAGGGCATTGCCTGGATCGTGGGCTGGAGCCTGATCCTGGAATATTCGCTGGTCGTCTCGACCGTGGCGGTGGGATGGTCGGGCTATGCCGCCCCGCTCCTCACCCCGCTCGGCTTTCCCGAGGCGCTGACCAAGGGGCCAGAACTTGGCGGCCTCATCAACATCCCCCCCATCTTCATCATCGGCGTCGTCGCTGCCCTGCTGATGTTCGGCACGCGCGAAAGCGCCCGGCTCAACACGCTGCTGGTGCTGATCAAGATCGCGACATTGAGCCTGTTCGTCTGGGTCGCCCTGCCCGCCTTCGACGCCCAGCATCTCGAACCCTTCATGCCCTTCGGCTTAGCCAAGCATATGGGGCCTGACGGCATCGAGCGCGGCGTGATGGCCGCCGCCGCGATCATCTTCTTCGCCTTCTACGGCTTCGACGCGATCTCGACCGCGGCGGAGGAAGCCAAGAATCCGGACCGAGACCTGGCCATCGGCATCGTCGGCTCGCTGATCGTCTGCACCCTCATCTATGTGCTGGTCGCCGCCGCAGCGGTGGGCGCCATGCCCTTCACCCGCTTTGCCGACAGCCCGGAGCCGCTCGCCCTCATCCTGCGCGAAATGGGCCAGGGGTCGATCGCCCGGATCGTCGCGATCGCCGCCGTCATTGCGCTTCCCACCGTGCTGCTGGGCTTCCTCTACGGCCAGAGCCGCATCTTCCTGGTGATGGCGCGCGACGGCTTCCTGCCGCAATCGCTCGCCCGCATCTCGAAGCGCGGCACCCCTGCGCGCATCACCGCCGTCACGGCCGTGCTGGTGGCGATCATCGCCGGCGTGCTGCCGATCGACCAGATTGCTGCGCTCGCCAATGCCGGCACGCTGATCGCCTTCACCGCCGTGGGCGCCTGCCTGCTGATCCTGCGCCGCCGCGCGCCCGACCTCAAGCGCCCCTTCCGCACCCCGGCGGCGACGCTGGTGGGCCTGGGCGCCGTGCTCGGCTGCGCCTATCTGTTCCTCAGCCTGCCGATGAAGACCATCTATGCCTGCCTGATCTGGAACGCGATCGGCCTCGTCGTCTATTTCCTCTACGGCCAGAAGCGCGCCTCGGCCGCCCGCTAGGGCCGAGGCCCGCACAAAGAAAAAGCCTCCCGTCGCGACAGCAACGGGAGGCTTTTTCTTTGCCTCGAACAGGGCAGCGCTCAGTGCGCCGCCGACGTGTCCACCGGCCCGCTGGGCTTGGGCGCCAGCCAGACGATCACCGCCGCCGCAAACAGCACCAGCGCGGAGATGAAGAAGACATAGTCGACCGAAATGGCGATCGCCTCCTGCTCCACCAGATTGGATATGGTCTGGCGGATCTGCTCGGTCGTCATCCCCATGCCCGACAGCGCGCGCTGCGCATCGTCGGGCTGCAAGGCGCCGGCCAGTTCGTTGCGCGACACGCGCTGGCTGTCGCTCCATCCGGTCAGCACCAGCGACGTCGCGATCGCGATCGCCATGGTCCGCAGGAAATTCTGCAGGCCGGCAGCCGACGCGGTCTCGCTCGGCGGCACCGACCCCAGGGTCAGCGTCGTCAACGGGATCATGAAGAAGGGCATGGCGAAGCCCTGCACAAACTGCGGCAGCGCCAGCCCGAAAAAGTCGATGCCGCTGGTCCAGTGCGCCCGCCACAAGGTCATGCAGCCCAGCCAGAAGACCGCGCCCGAAATCATGATGCGCGGATCGACCTTGCCGGTGAAGCGGGCCGCGAACGGCGCGCTCATCACCGCCGCCATCGCCGTGAAGGCGGTGACGATGCCCGACCAGGTCGCGGTATAGCCCATCGACATCTGCAGCCATTGCGGGATGACCACGATGCTGGAGAAATAGGCGCCGAAGGCCAAAGCCAGCGTGAAGACGCCCGATGAGAAGCCGATATGCCGGAACACCCGCAGGTCGACGATCGGATGCTCCTCGGTCAGCTCCCAGATGATGAAGACGATGAAGCCGATGCCGGCCAGGATGGCGAGCGTCAGGATCAGCGGGTCGGAGAACCAGTCATGGTCGCGACCGATGTCCAGCATGACCTGCAGGCAGCCGATCCAGAAGATCAGCAGGCACAGGCCGATCTTGTCGATCGGCTGGTGCGCCGTATCGGTCTCCACCGGCCGCAGCATCGCCATCGCCGCGAACACGCACAGCGCCGCGATCGGCAGGTTGATGAAGAAGATCCAGTGCCAGCTCCAATTGTCGCTGATATAGCCGCCGACGATCGGCCCCATGGCCGGCCCCAGCAGCGTCGTCATCGCCCACAGGCCCATGGCGCGCGGTCGCATTTCCGGCGGGAAGATGCGCAGCAACAGGGTCTGCGACATCGGCATGATCGGCCCGCCGCAGATGCCCTGACCCAGGCGCGCGGCCACGATCATGCCCAGCGTGGTCGACAGGCCGCACATCATCGAGAAGAAGCCGAAGCCGATCATCGCCCAGATGAAGGTCCGCACCACGCCGAAACGCAGCGCCAGCCAGCCGGTCAGCGGCACGCAGATCGCCTCCGCCACCGCATAGGATGTGATGATCCAGGTGCCCTGGTCGCCGGAGATGCCCAGATTACCGGCGATATGCGGCACCGAGACATTGGCGATGGTCAGGTCGAGCACGACCATGAAGTTGCTCAGCGCCAGCACCAGCCCGGCAAGCGTGCGGGTGCGCGGCGAGAGCAGATTGAAGGTTTCGGGACCGCTCACGCGCTCGCTCCCTTACTTGCCGGCCAGATCGATCTCGACTTCGGTGGACAAGCCCACGCGCAGCGGATGCTCTGCCAGTTCCTTGGGGTCGAGCGCGATGCGCACCGGCAGGCGCTGGACCACCTTGATCCAGTTGCCGGTCGCGTTCTGCGCCGGGATCAGCGACAGCGACGAACCGGTGCCGCCGGAGAAGCCCACGACCTTGCCATGATAGACCACATCGCCGCCATAGATGTCGGCCACCACCGTGGCGGGCATGCCCACCTTCACATGGCGCAGCTGGCGCTCCTTGAAATTTGCGTCGACATAGACTTGCGAGAGCGGGACGATGCTCATGATCGGGCTGCCCTGCGCGACACGCTGGCCGATCTGGACCGCACGCTTGGTCACCACGCCGTCGATCGGCGCACGGATGATCGTGCGTTCCAGGTCCAGCTTGGCGTCTTCCAGCTTCGCCTTGGCAACCATCACCGCGGGATCACTTTCCTCGGTCGAACCGCGGATCAGCGCATCATTGGCGGCCAGCTGGCCGGTGGCGGCATTGCGGGTCGCCTGCGCGGTCTCGACACCGGCACGGGCCAGGTCCAGCGCCGCCTTGGCAGCGGCATAGGATTTGCGCGCCGCGGTGACTTCGTCACCCGAAACCGCGCCGCCCGCGACCAGCGCGTCGCGGCGCTGCAGGTCGATGCGGGCCTTGTCGAAATCGGCCTGCGCGGTCGCCAGCTGGGCACGGGCCTGGACGATGTCGGCGCCACGCGCCTCGACCTGCGCCGACAGCGAACCGCTGGTCGCGCTCGTCTGGCGGAAGCGGCGACGGGCATCGGCCAGATCGGCCTCGGCCTGCTGCAGCGCGATCTGCGCATCGGTCGGGTCCAGCTTCACCAGGATGTCGCCACGCTTCACCGTCTGGGTGTCGGTGACGTTGACCTCGATCGCCTGCGCCGACAGCAAGGGGGTCACCTGGGCGACCTCCGCATTCACATAGGCATTGTCGGTGCTGACATGGTTGCGGCCGATCAGGAAATACCAGGCCGCCCACAGGACACCGACCACCAGCACGGCGATCGCCAGACGGGTCAGCCAGGTCTTGCGGGCATTGCCGCGCTGCTCGGCCAGTTCAGGGGAAGTTTCGGTGGCGGCATCAGCCATTGGGTCGATCCTTGGACTGAGCGTCGCTCGCGGCAAAGCCGCCGCCGAGCGCGCGAATGAGGGCAATATCGAGAGAGAAGGCGCTCGCTTCCAGCTGCGCGACGGACTGACGCGCCGCGAGCAGCTGGTCCTCGACGTTCAGCACGTCGAGATAGGTGGAAAGCCCGCCCTTGTAGCGTTGCTGGGCGACGCCATAGGCATCCTGCGACGCGGTCAGCGCCGCCTTGGCGTCGGTCAGCCGCTGGTCCAGCGTCCGGCGGCTGGTCACGGCGTCGGCGACGTCCTGATAGGCGCCCAGCACCGTCTTGTCATAGCTGGCGACCGCCTCGTCATAGGTCGCGCGCGCGCCGCGATACTGGCCGCGCAACTGCCCGCCATGGAAGATCGGCAGACTGATCGCCGGACCGGCGCTGCCGAACAGCGAATCCTTCTTGAACAGATTGTCCGCAAAGGACGTCGAACCGCCCGAAGCACCGGTGCCGGTGAACAGCGTTTCATATCCCAGCGACTGGACGCCGATCAGGGCGCTCAGGCTCACCGCCGGATAGAAGGATGCCCGCGCCACCTTGATCCGGCTGGCAGCAGCCTGCGTCCGGGCCAGCGCGGCGGCGACGTCGGGACGACGCGCCACCAGATTGGTGGTGACGTCCGCCGGCAGGCCCAGTGGCGCCAACAGGCCGATCTGCGGCCGGGTCATCGCCAGGCCACGGTCCGGCCCGGCGCCGATCAGCGCGGCGATCTGATGCTGGCGCAGCTCGATCGCCACGCGGGCGGCCGCCAGTTGCGCCTTGGCCGAGGAAACGGTGGCGTCGGCCTGGCGCACGCTGCCGCGCGTTTCCAGGCCATTCTGCCGCCGGTCGGCGACCAGCTTCTGGCTGGCCGTGCGGATTTCCAGCGTCCGCTCCTGGATTTCCGCCTCGTCATAGAGGCGGGCCAGGTCGGCATAGGCATCGGCAATCGCAGTGGTCAGCGCCAGGCGCGCCTGCTGCGCGTCGATCTCGGCCGCGCGGGCCTCCGACGTGGCGGCCGCCAGCGACGCCCGGTTCTTGCCCCACAGGTCGATGTCCAGACCAAAGTCCAGCCCGACCTTGCCGGTGCCCAGCCAGCCCTGCGGCACGAAATCCTTGGGCATGCCCATATTATAGCTCTGCTTGGTCACGCCGGCATTGGCCGTGGCGTCGACCGTGGGCAGCAGCGCCGCGCCCGATTGCTGGGCCATCGCCGTCGCCTGGCGGAAGCGCGCCAGCGCCACCGCCATGTCGGGCGAATTGCGCAGCCCCTCCTCGATCAGCGATGTCAGTTGCGGATCGCCATAGGCACTCCACCAATTCTCGCTGGGCCAGGCGACCGTGTCGGCGCTCAGGCTGCGCCCGGCCTCCACGTTCTGCGGCGCGCGAATCTCGGGCTTGTCGCCCAGATCGGGTATTGAAGCACAGCCGGCCAGAAGCAGCGCTGTCACTGCAATACCGCCGGTGCGAATGGAAAAACTGATGCGACTCACGGACATATCCAAACCGTACCATCCAGTATGAAAATCGCCTTTGCCCCGCCGTACCACCCTTGTCAATATAAATAGCGTACTCTATGGTACGCTTATATGACATGCCCGGAAAAAGCTTTAGCCCCCAGTCGTCGGGAGGCCCGCCGCCTCGACCGGCGCCAGACGATATTGGAGGTGGCTGCCCGGCATTTTCTGGAAAATGGCTATGCCGCGACCAGCATGTCGGCCATCGCCGCCATATTGGGCGGGTCGAAGGGCACGTTGTGGAATCATTTCCCGTCCAAGGAGGAATTGTTTCGCGCGGTTCTCGAAAATGCGACCAGCACCTATCGCGCGCGACTTTCGGAAATATTGGACCCCGGCGGCGACCTCGCCTCGACGCTGCATCGCACCGCGCTCAGCCTGCTCGAAAAGGTGACATCGCCCGAAGCGATCGCCCTGCACCGACTGATCGCGTCGGAAGGTGGCCGTTTCCCGGAAATGAGCCGCATCTTCTATGAAATGGCGCCCAGCCATACCCGGATGCTGCTCGCCCGCTTCCTCGAAGGGGCGATGGACCGCGGCCAGTTGCGCCGCGACGACCCCGACAAGGCCGCCCGCGTGCTGATGCGCCTGACGACATCGGGTTGCCATGAATTGCTGCTGCTCAGCCAGATCGAACGGGTCACGCCGCAACAGATGGAAAGCGACGCCGCCTTCGCCGTCGACATCTTCCTGCGCGCCTATGGCACCGAAGGCATGGCGCGTTAACCATTTCTTTGCCGCCAGCTTCTATCCTGCCGATCGCAGGAGTTGCTATCCAATGCCGTTTTTCAAGCGCAAGCCCCTTCATCAGATCGTCGCGCAGCAGCCGGAAAGCGGGGCCACAGCCTCGCGTCGGCTGCGCGTGCTGCTGATCGACGAGAATGCGACCGCCCGCGCCGTCATCGCCCGCCGCCTGTCGCGGCTTAACTATGACGTGGTGCTGGCCGAAAATGGCTTCATCGCCCTTAACCTGCTGGTCACGCGTCCGGTCGACCTGATCCTGATCGACATGGACCTGCTGATGCTGCCCGCCGTGACGACGATGAAGCGCATTCGCGCCACCGCGCTCGCCCCCCATGCCTGCATCGTCATGCTGACCGGTCGCATCGACAGCCAGTCCGCCGTCGAAGTGCTGGAGGCCGGCGCCGACGACCATATCGTCAAGCCTTTCGATTTCGACCTGCTCGATGCGCGGCTGCGCCATCTGTGCGCCCGCGCCGAACGGCTCGGCATGCTCAGCCGGCACAATGCCGAACTCGACGCCCGCATCGCCCGCCGCGCCGTGGAACTGGGCGAAACCCGCGATGCCCTGCAGGAAATGCAGCTCGACCGCGCCCGCCTCGTCTCCTCGATCCAGGCCTTGCAGGATGAAGTTGCCCGCCTCAGCGCGCGGCAGAACTGACCCACAGACTGAGGCCGGTTTCAAGCCGTTCGGGCGGACCATCAGCCGGAATCCGCTCGGCATCCGCCCGCGCCCGGTCCAATATCGCCGGCGCCACCGACCCATCATGATAGACCCGGTCGGCCAGTGCCAGCATCCGCGCATCGCGCATGGTCAGGTCGTCGGGATCGGCCGACGTCAACCGGACAAGATATAGCTCGCTATTGCCCGTCTCCGGACCTTCCGCCAACCAGACGTCGACATCCGGATCAAACCCCATCGGATCGATCGCCCCGCCCGGCGCCAGCGCTTTGCCGATCGCCTGCCGCCGCGCGCCCGCATCGGGCCACAGGTCGCGCAACCGCCCCCGCGCCGCGAACAGCGCCCGCGCCAGATCGCCCAGCCCGCTCGGCAACAAGGCCTCGATCCGCTGCCGCAGCGCAGCCGCCAGTCCCGCCGACGCCCCACCCGTGCCGATCGCGATCAGCACCGGGTCGCGATCAACGATCGCCGGCAGGGTGAAATCGCACAGGTCCGGCTTGTCGGTGGCGTTGACCAGCACGCCGCGCGCGCGCAGTCGTGCCACCACCGCCGCGTCGCCATCCGACACGATCGCGACCCGCGCATCCGCATCATCCTCGCCGACGATGCGCGCGCCGGCGCGCTCCAGCAGCCGGCGCTTGGCATCGGCCGCCTCGCCTTCTCCGGTCAGGATGACCGCCCGCCCCTCCAGCCGCAGAAAGACGGGCAGGCTGTGCATCAGCCAGCCACCCAATCGGGGATATGATCGCCCGCGATCAGCGCCTCGATCGGCGGACGCGCGCGGACCACCGCCCATTTGTCGCCCGACACCAGCACCTCGGGGGTCAGCGATCGGCTGTTATAAGTGCCCGCCATGGTCGCGCCATAGGCGCCGGCCGTCATGAAGGTCAGCAGGTCGCCGGCCGCCACCACATCCATGTTGCGGCCCATGGCAAAGGTATCGCCGGTCTCGCACACCGGCCCGACCACGTTCGACGCGATCCGGTTGCCGTCCGGCGCCACCGCGCGGATATCGTGCCAGGCGTCATAGAGGCTGGGCCGCATCAGGTCGTTCATCGCCGCATCGACGATCACGAACGGCGCCTGTGCGCCCTGCTTGACGCGGATCACCTTCGACAGCAGCACGCCGGCATTGCCCACGATCACCCGGCCCGGCTCGAACATCAGCCGCGCATCCCAGCCCTGCGTCACCCGCGTCACCATCGCGCCATAGTCGGCCGGGCTCGGCGGCAGCGGCTGCGACGGGTCGTAGGGCACGCCCAGGCCACCGCCCAGATCGGCGGTGCGGATGTCATGGCCGGCCGCGCGCAGCTGCGCGATCAGCGCGCCGACCTTGACGAAGGCCGCCTCCAGCGGCGCCAGGTCGGTCAGCTGGCTGCCGATATGCACGGCGACGCCCTGGACATCGAGGCCCGGCAGGTCGCGCGCGGCGGCATAGCTTTCCAGCGCCCGGTCATAGGGGATGCCGAACTTGTTTTCCGACTTGCCGGTCGAAATCTTGGCATGGGTGCCGGCGTCGACATCGGGGTTGATGCGATAGGCGACCGGCGCCTTCTTCCCCATCGACAGCGCGACCTCCGACAGCATTTCCGCTTCCGGTTCGCTTTCCAGGTTGAACTGGAAAATGCCCAGCTCCAGCGCCAGCTTCATTTCCTCGGCGGTCTTGCCGACGCCCGAAAAGACGATCCGATCGGCCGGAATGCCCGCAGTCACGGCGCGCTGCAATTCGCCGCCCGACACCACGTCCGCGCCCAGCCCCAGCTTCGCCAGCGTCGCCAGCACGGCGGCGTTGGGATTGGCCTTCACGGCAAAGGCGATCAGCGGATTGTCGAGCTGGGACAGCCCTTCGCGGAACACGCCGACATGGCGTTCCAGCGTCGCGGTCGAATAGACATAGACCGGGGTGCCGACCTGCTGCGCAATTTCCGTCATCGGCACCTGCTCCACATGCATGGTGCCGTCTACATAATCGAAATGGTCCAAGGTCTGATCCTTGCGGGAATAGGGACTATTGTTGCGGCCGGCTTTCCGGCGGCAGGTCGAACTCGTCATTGCCGCGCTGGCGCGACTGGGTCAGCAGTTCGACGTTACGTTCCGGGCGGGCCTGGGTGCCCGGATCCATCATGTCGGCGGCGGTCGGCGCAGTCGCCGCCCCCACCGGCACGGCAGGCAATTTCTGGCCCGCCACGGGTTTGAGCGATTCACGGCCACCACAGGAGGCCAGCGCCAGCGCCATTGCCCCGATCATCAGCCCGTTGCGGACATGCCGTGCCATCTGCCTCACTCCTGTGTCGCGCGCGCCGCGGCGATCCGGGCGCGCACCTGATCGGGCGCCGTGCCGCCATGGCTCTTGCGGCTGGCGACCGACGCATCGACCGTCAATACCGCATAGATGCGATCGTCGATACGCGCATCAATGGCCTTGAGCGTGTCGAGCGGCAGGTCGGCCAGCTGCACGCCGGCTTCCTCCGCCGCCGCCACCGCACGCCCGGTGATATGATGCGCCTCGCGGAAGGGAATGTCGCCCTCGCGCACCAGCCAGTCGGCCAGGTCCGTCGCGGTCGCGAAACCGCTCTCGGCCAGCCCGCGCATCCGGTCGGTGCGGAACGTCACCGTCTCGATCATCCCGGTCATCGCCGCGATCGACAGGCCCAGCAGGTCATGCGCCTCGAACACCGGCGGCTTGTCGTCCTGCATGTCCTTGGAATAGGCGAGCGGCAGGCCCTTCATCGTCACGCACAGCGCATTCATGCAGCCCATGATCCGGCCGGCATGGCCGCGCACCAGTTCGGCCGCATCGGGATTGCGCTTCTGCGGCATGATCGAGCTGCCGGTCGAATAGGCGTCGGGCAGCTTGACGAAGCCGAAGGGCTGGCTCGCCCAGATGATAAACTCCTCGGCCAGGCGCGACAGGTGCAGCGACGCCTGCGTCGCGGCCATCAGATAGTCGAGCGCGAAGTCGCGGTCCGACACGCTGTCCAGGCTGTTGTCGGTCGGCTTGGCAAAGCCCAGCGCCGCCGCCGTGGCATGGCGATCGATCGGGAAGCCGGTGCCGGCCAGCGCGGCGGCGCCCAGCGGGCATTCGTCCAGCCGCACGCGCGCATCGGCAAAGCGGCTGCGGTCGCGGCGGACCATTTCATAATAGGCCATCAGATGATGGCCCAGCGTCACCGGCTGCGCCGACTGGAGATGGGTGAAGCCCGGCATCACCGCATCGACATGCTCCTCGGCGCAGGCGAGCAGCGCCTGCTGCAACCCGGCCAGGCCCGCCATCACTTCATCCATGGCGTCGCGGACCCACAGGCGGAAATCGGTCGCCACCTGGTCGTTGCGGCTGCGCGCGGTGTGCAGGCGGCCGGCGGCCGGGCCGATCAGTTCGGCCAGCCGCGACTCCGTGACCATGTGGATATCTTCCAGGTCCAGATTGACCGGAACGCCATTGGCTTCATATTCCGCCGCGATCCGGTTCAGCCCCTCGGTGATCGCCTGCGCATCCTCGCCATCGACGATGCCCTGCTTGGCCAGCATCGCGACATGCGCCTTGGACCCGGCGATATCCTGTTTCCACAAGCGCTTGTCGAAGGGGATGGAGGCATTTATCTCACGCATGATCGATGCCGGGCCGGCCGCGAACCGGCCACCCCACATGCTGTTGGAGCCTGCTTCCATGATATCGTCCTTGCGCTCGGTAATGACACTGCTCCTGCTGGCTGGGCTGGCGGCATGCGATAGGCAATCCCCGCCCGCGGGGCAAGCCAATGCGAGCGCCAGCGGCGAGGTGACAGGCGACGAGGTGCAACCCGCTGCCGGCGGCAGCGCCAAGGGCGAATTCAACTACACGATCGACCGCAGCAAGGCGGGCACGCCCGCGCCGACCTTCGCGTTCGAAAATCCGCAGGGTGGCACGACGACCCTGCAGGACTTTGCCGGCCGCCCGCTGCTGGTCAATCTCTGGGCGACCTGGTGCGCACCCTGCGTCGCGGAGATGCCGACGCTCGACGCCCTCGCCGCGCAAAGTGACAGCGAAGGTGACAGGAGCCTGGTCGTTTTGACGATCTCGCAGGACGTGCAGGGCCAGGCCGCGATCAAGCCCTTCTTCGCCAAGCACAAGCTGCCCCACCTCAAGGGCTGGACCGATCCCGAGAACAAGCTGGGCCTTGGCTATGCCACCGGCGTCCTGCCCACCACCGTCCTTTATGATGCCAAGGGCAAGGAAGTCGCCCGCGTCGTCGGCGCGATGGACTGGACCGGCGCAGAGGCCCGCAAGCTCATCGCCATGGCCAAGGGCGAATGAGGCACAAGTAAATCAACAACGAACCAGGATCAAAAATCCGCCATGCCAGTTGATTGCAAAATGCACATGAAAAATGCAAAATTGAACATTGCGACATTGATGCAACAAAAAATATGCTGCAGAGTTCAGTCGCTGAAATATGCGTGAAATATGTCACTTTTACTTAAATTTTGTGCGGCGCAATAGAGGATAGTCCGCAGATCGTTCGTCCCTCCGAGTGTCAAGATAATGACAATATCAGGGGGCATAGAATGAAGAGACTTTCCGCGCTCAAGCTTTCTCTCGTGATTGCGACATCCTGGTCGGCCTGCGCCATGGCGCAGGAAGCACCGCAGGAACCGCAGGCCGATGAAGGTGCAGCCATCATCGTTACCGGCACCCGTGCCGTCGGCATGTCGGCCGCCGAAGCTGCCGCACCCGTTCAGGTGCTCAGCGAAGAAGCCATCGCCCATGTCGGCCAGCCGAACCTCAACCAGGCGCTGACCCAGATCGTTCCCAGCTTCACCGCCCAGACCCAGGGCACCGACATGTCGAGCTTCTCGCTGTCGGCCCGTCTGCGCGGCCTGAGCCCGAACCACACGCTGCTGCTGGTCAATGGCAAGCGTCGCCACGGCTCGGCCATTCTTCAGGTCGCCACCGGCCCGTTCGGCGGCTCCGCCGCGCCCAGCCTCGACCTCATTCCGCCTGATGCCGTCGAACGCATCGAAATCCTGCAGGAAGGCGCCGCCGCCGTTTACGGCACCGACGCGATCGCCGGCGTCATCAACCTGATCCTGAAGGACGATACCGAAGGCGGCAGCTTCAAGATCACCGGCGGCCAGAATTACGACAGCGAAGGCGAAACCTTCTCGGTCTCGGGCAATGTCGGCTTCAAGCTGGGCGAGGATGGCTATTTCAACCTCAGCGGTTTCCACCGTCGCCAGGACTACACCACCACCGGCACCGGCCAGGTTCAGGTGACGCAGCTCGACGGTTCGTTGCAGCCCAACGCTCCCGCGCAATGGTCGAACCTGACCGGCGACGCGCTGGCGGGCATCAACGGCGGCCAGCCCAAGACCTATCTGACCGAATTCTTCTACAATATGGGCTATGATTTCGGCGGCGTCGAACTCTACAGCTTCGGTAACTATGCCCGCCGCATCGGCTATGCCAAGCAGGGTTATCGCCACCCCAAGCGCGTCTGCTACGAAAGCGGCAATCTGGGCGGCAGCGTCACCACGGCGGCTTATGATCCCAGCATCTGCTATGGCAATACCGGCGTCGTCGGCATGGTCCCGCTGCAGCATGTGACCGAGGACGAATATAGCTTCACCGTCGGCGCCAAGGGCGAATTTGGCGGCGGCTGGAACTATGACCTGTCGACCACCTATGGCCATGACAAGAACGAGATCTGGACCGAGAATTCGGCCCATCGCGAAGTCTGGCAGGAAACCTATGCCCAGTATCTGAACGGTTCGGGCGTCCTGCCCAACACGCCGGACTCGGCCTATGACGGCGGCTTCCGCCTGAGCCAGACCACGGTCACGGCCGACATCCGCAAGGAATTCGATCTTGGCCTGGCCGATCCGCTGACCTTCGCCTTCGGTGGCGAATATCGCCGCGACACCTACACCATCGTCGCGGGCGACTATTATTCCACCTACAAGACCGGCGTTCAGTCCTTCCCCGGCTACAAGGAAAGCGACGCGGGCGACTGGAACCGCAGCGCCAAGGCCGGCTACATCAACGTCATCGTCAACCCGGTCGAAAAATGGACCGTCGACCTTGCCGGCCGTTACGAAGATTATTCCGACTTCGGCGACACGCTGATCGGCAAGGCCACCACCCGCTTCGACTTCAGCGATGCGGTCGCCATCCGTGGCACCGTCAGCACCGGCTTCCGTGCGCCGACGCTGGCCGAACAGCATTATTCGACCGTGGCCGTCGGCCCGACCAGCGCCGTTGCGGTGCTGCCGGCCGGTTCGCCTGCGGCGACCCTGCTGGGCTTCTCCGCGCTGAAGCCGGAAAAGTCGACCAACTTCTCGGGCGGCTTCGTCTTCCGTCCGATCCCCAAGCTCGCGGTCACGCTTGATGGCTATCTCATCAAGATCAAGGATCGCATCGCCCTGACCGCGGCCCGTTATGCCGTCCAGGGCGGCGTTGCGACGGCGGAAGCCCCGGCAATCATCTCGGCGCTGCAGGCAGCTGGCGTGGTGTTTGACGCGGCGCTGCCGAACATCGGTGCGCAGAGCTTCACCAACGGCATCGACACCCGCACCTGGGGCATCGACTTCTCGGCCGCCTATCCGGTGGCCCTGGACTTCGGCAGCCTGAACCTGTCGGTCTCGGCCAACTACAACAAGACGAAGATCACCAAGAACAAGATTCCGACGGTCTTCAGCAACATCTCTGAAAGCTATGTCGAAGACGCTTCGCCCGACTACAAGGTCGTGCTGGGCGCCCTGTTCAAGAGCGGCGCCTTCACGGTCAATCTGCGCGAGACCTTCTATGGCAAGACCAGCGTGCTGGTGCAGCCGGGCGTGTCGAGCGCTTCGCTGATCGCCGCCGGCCTGCCGACCATCTATGAAGCGAAGGTCAAGCCGACCGGCATCACCGATCTGGAAGTCAGCTATGCGTTCAACGACGCCATGACCTTCTCGCTCGGTGCGAACAACCTGTTCGACAAGATCCCGGAAACGCCGGCCCTGCTGAAGGGCGTGACGATCCCGGCGGGCACGTCGCCCTATATCAACGGGTCGACCACCTATAACAGCCCCTATGGCTTTGGCCCCTACGGCACCTCGGGCGGCTATTATTACGCGCGTATCGACTTCAAGTTCTGATAGGCTAGAACTGAAGGGCCGGTCTCCCAGGAGACCGGCCCTTTTGCTTTGTCAGCGTCCTGAAGCCGGTCGGCACGACCGGCGGCTCGCAGGACGCGGCAACAATGATAGGGATGTGGATCGATGCCTCGATCCCCATCAGGGGGAAGCGAAAACCATGACCGACCGTCCGGATACTCTCAGCCGCCGCATGCTGATGCGCGGTGCCATGGGCGCGGCGGCAATAGCCGGTGCGGCCCCCGCCCTCGCCCAGCGCGACCGCAAGGTGGCGATGAGCGATGATCCGGGGGCGATGGTCGCGACCCTCACCGACGGCATCTTCATCAACAGCAACGAAAATCCGCTCGGCCCCGCGCCCGCCGCGCTGCAGGCGCTGTCCGGGCTCGATCCGCTCGCCGGCCGCTATGGCATGGCCTTCGCCTCGAAGCTCGAAAGCCTGTTCGCCCGCCAGAACGGCCTGTCGCCCGACCAGGTCCAGGTCCATCCCGGCTCCTTCATGCCATTGCGCTCGGTCGCGCTGACCTACTCGTCGAAAACCCGCCCGATCGCCTATTTCGAGCCGACCTTCGACCAGGGGTTCCTGGGCAAGGGCAACCAGCCGGTCACCCGCGCCGTCGCCCTGCCGCTGGCCGGCGATTTCACCGCCGACGTCCGCAAGCTGCTCGCCGCCGCGCCCGATGCCGGCGTCTATTATCTCTGCAACCCCAACAACCCGACCGGCCTGCCGATCCCGCGCGCCGACATCGAATGGCTGCTCGCCAACAAGCCGGCCGGCTCCGTCCTGCTCGTCGACGAGGCCTATATTCATTATAGCGATGCGCAAAGCTGCCTCGACCTGGTGGCCAAGGGCGCGGACGTGCTGGTCACCCGCACCTTCTCGAAAATCTACGGCCTTGCCGGCCTGCGCTGCGGCCTGATCGCCGGGCGCAAGGATCTGCTCGACGGCATGGCCGACTATGGCGTCAACATCACGCCGATGCCCGCCGTGGTCGCGGCCGAGGCCAGCCTGCTCGACCCGACCCTGCTGCCCCAGCGCAAGGCCTATAACAAGGCGGTGCGCGACGATCTCTTCGCCTGGCTCGGCGCGCGCGGCCTCAAATATCTGCCCTCGCAGACCAGCTTCGCGATGATCCATGTCGGTCGCCCCGGCGCCGATGTCACCGCCGCGCTCGCCAAGGAGAAGATCTTCATCGGCGGCCCACGCAAGCATATGGACGACTGGGTCCGCGTCTCCTTCGGCACGCCGGCGGAAATGCAGGCCTTCAAGACCGCGCTCGCCCGGATCATGGCATGAGCCTCAGCCGGCGCCAGGCGCTGGGCGCAGCGCTTGCCGTGCCACTGGCGGCACAGGCCGCCCGCGCCGTCGCCGCACCGCCATCGCTCCCCGACAAGGCCAGCTTTGCAGCCACCCCGGTCGCCTATCTCGACAGCGCCTCCACCCATCCGGTGAGTCTGGGCGCCAAGGCCGCCGCCGACGCCTATCTCGCCGGCCGCACGCTCGATCCCGCCGCCGCCGCGCGCAAGCCGGTCGATCGCGCCGCGCTGATCGCGAAATTCGCTGCATTGATGGGCGCCGATGCGGACGAGATCACCTGGGTCCAGTCCACCACCATGGGCGAGCAGGCGGTGCTGCGCGCGCTCGGCTTGCCAAAGGAGGGCGGCCGCGTCGTCACCGACACGCTCCATTTCTACGCCGCCTTCCCCATGTATCAGGAAATGGCGAAACAGGGCGTCGATGTCGCCTGGGTGCAGGCGCGCGAGGGCCGCATCGCGCCCGAGGACATGGCCCGCGCCATCACGCCCGGAACCAAGCTGGTCAGCCTCTCGGCCGTCTCCACCTATAATGGCTTCCAGCATGACCTGAAGGCGATCAGCGCGATGGCGCACAAGGTCGGCGCGCTGGTCTATGCCGACATCATCCATGCCGCCGGCGCGGTGCCGATCGACCTGCATGACAGCGGCGTCGATTTCGCCGCCTGCGCCACCTATAAATGGCTGATGGGCGATTTTGGCCTGGGCTTCCTCTATGTCCGGCGCGGCGTCGCGGACCGGCTGCCCCGCACCGAATATGGCTATTATGGCTTTGCCGCGCCCGGTGCACCGCCCGGCATCGGGCTTTCACCGCCCCAGACCCATGTCTTCCCGCTCGATCCGCCCGGCGATGCGCCGACCAGCTATGTCGCCCGCCCCGGCGCGCTCGGCCATTTCGGCACCGGCACCTATGCCCAGGCGATCAGCGCCATGCTCGATCATTCGATCAGCTATATCTCGACCCTCACCGTCCCGGCGATCCAGGCCCATGCCCAGCAATTGATCGGCCAGTTGCGCGACGAGCTGCCGCGCAAGGGCTATCGCCTCATCACCCCGCCGGGCACGACCAGCCCGCTGCTGAGCTGCGTCCTGCCCAATGCGAAGGGCCTGCTCACTGAGCCGCTGGCACGGGCGCAGGTGCGCCTATCCGTTCACGACAATTATTTCCGCATCTCGCCATCGGTGTTCAACGATGACAGGGATGTCGAACGGCTGATCGCCGCCCTGCCCCGCGTCTGATCCTTTTCGGAGCCCTATGATGAAAAAGCTGCTCGCCCCCGCCCTTCTCGCCGCCCTGATGATCGCCGCCCCCGCCGCCGCGCAGAAGCCGCTGCCCGCCAAGCTGCCCTTCTCGCCCGCGATCCGGGTCGGCGACATGCTCTACATGTCGGGACAGATCGGTCAGGTGCCCGACGGCATGGACCCGCACAAGGAAGGGTTCGATGCGGCAGTGAAGAATGCGATGGATTCGATCGGCAAGATCCTCAAGGACAATGGCCTCGACTTCGGCCATGTCGTCAAATGCACGGTGATGCTGGACGACATGGCCGACTGGCCGCGCTTCAACACCACCTATGTCAGCTATTTCGAGGGCAAGCGCCTGCCCACTCGCAGCGCCTTCGGTGCCGACGGCCTGGCTCTCGGCGCCCCGCTCGAAGTGGAATGCCTGGCCTCGTTCAAATAGGTCAGCCGGGCCTCGCCTGGACCGTCGCGGGCAGGCGAGCCTCCCGTCTTTCCTACACGCGCTTTTCCTGATCTATCCTGACGGATGGACCAGCCCCTCCCCAATCCGCCCGTCCCCGAAACCCGGCGCCCCCGCCGCCAATGGACGCCCGATCGTCAGCGCCGCTTCCTCGCCGCGCTGCTCGAGACCGGCAATATCAGCCATGCCGCGCAGATGGTCGGCATGTCCCGCTCCAGCGCGCACCGGCTGCGCGATCGGCTGGCCGGCACCGGCTTCGACCGTAGCTGGGCCAGCGCGCTGGCGCTTCACGCCGCCCGCCGGGCCGATCCGCTCGCGCCGATCCGTCCGCACAAGGGACCGATCGGCCGATAAATGTCGCGTCCCTGTCGCCTGGCTGTCGCGTCACTGTCGCTTCGGTGTCGCTTCGGCGTGACCTCAGCGTCGCTTCCGTGTCGCGTCGCAGGCGCGTTTCCGCCGAAATCGCCCGGAAATCGCGACGCACGACACTGTGAACTTTCAACTGTCGCGTCGTTTCAGCCCCTTCCCTTCCCCCGCTTCGATCCCCATAGAGATCAGCCATGACCGACCAGCCTGCGCAAGCCGCCATCGAGATCCGCGACCTGACCAAGGTCTATAAGGGCGGCAAGCGCGCGCTCGACGGGATCAACCTCACCATCCCGCGTGGCCAGATCTATGGCCTGCTCGGCCCCAATGGCGCGGGCAAGTCGACGACGATCAACATCCTCGCCGGCCTCGTCAACAAGACCAGCGGCTCGGCCAGCATCTGGGGCTTCGACATCGACGCCAATCCGCGCAATGCGAAGAACAGCATCGGCATCGTGCCGCAGGAGATCGTCTTCGATCCCTTCTTCACGCCGTTCGAGACGCTGGAGAACCAGGCCGGCTATTATGGCGTGCCCAAGGACAGGCGCCGCTCGATGGAACTGCTGCGCGCGGTCCATCTGGAGGACAAGGCCAATGCCTATGCCCGCACCCTGTCGGGCGGCATGAAGCGCCGGCTGCTGGTCGCCAAGGCGATGGTCCATTCGCCGCCGATCCTGGTGCTGGACGAACCCACCGCCGGCGTCGACGTGCAGCTGCGCCAGCAGCTCTGGGCCTATGTGAAGGAACTGAACGCCATGGGGGTGACGATCGTCCTCACCACCCATTATCTCGAAGAGGCCGAGGAACTGTGCGACCGCATCGGCATCATCAACCATGGCCGGGTCATCACCGACAAGCCGACCCGCGAGCTGATCGCGATGGCGCAGGAAAAGGTGGTGCAGGTGACGGTCGACCGCGACATCACCGCCCCGCCGAGCGACCCCAGCTTCGAGAAGGTCGAGCTGACCGACGAGCGCACCCTCACCATCACCTATATGAAGAACCGCGCCAATGCGGGCCAGGTGCTGAGCGCAGTGCAGGCCGGCGGCCTCGCCATCGTCGACGTGGTGACCCGTGATCCCGACCTGGAGGATGTCTTCCTCAACCTGACGGCAGCGGCCTGAAGAAGCCCCGTTCGGTTCGAGCCTGTCGAGAACCGTTGCGCAGGGTTCTCGACAGGCTCGAACCGAACGGGATAGGGCAAAAGCCCGGAGAGTGAATATATATGCCCACCATCACCCATGACGTCGTCATCATCGGTTCCGGCGCGGCCGGGCTGACAGCCGCCATCAACCTCGCGCAGGACCGCAAGGTGGTGGTGCTGGCCAAGGGCGCGCTGGATGGCGGATCGACCAACTGGGCGCAGGGCGGCATTGCCGCGGTACTCGACGCGGGTGACAGTTTTGCGGCCCATGTCCATGACACGATGGTCGCGGGCGCCGGCCTCAACGATCAGGACACGGTCGAGTTCGTCGTGTCCGAAGCCCCCGCCGCGATCGAGCGGCTGGCCGCACTGGGCGTGCCCTTCAATCCCAATGAAGAGGGGGATGGCGACGAGTTTGGCGAACGCTGGCATTTGACGCGCGAGGGCGGCCACAGCCATCGCCGCATCGTCCATGTCGACGACGCCACCGGCCATGCCGTGCAGGTCGCATTGCTCAAGGCCGCGCGCGCCAATCCCAACATCACCCTGATGGAGGATATGGTCGCGGTCGACCTCATCACCTCGCGCCATGGCGAACGCTATTCGGGCGACGGCCATGTCTGGGGCGTCTATGCCTTTAACAAGCAGACCGGCCATGTCGACACGATCCTCGGCCGCGCGACCATCCTCTGCACCGGCGGCGCGGGCCGCACCTATCTCTTCTCCACCGCGCCGCGTGGCGCGACCGGCGACGGTATCGCCATGGCCTGGCGCGCGGGCTGCCGCGTGTCGAACATGGAGATGAACCAGTTCCACCCGACCTGCCTCTATAATCTGGAGGTCAAGAATTTCCTGATTACCGAGGCGGTGCGCGGCGAAGGCGGCCACCTCAAGCTCCCGCCCGGCGTGCCCGGCGGTGGCGAGCGTTTCATGCCCCGTTTCGATCCCCGCGCCGAACTGGCGCCGCGCGACGTGGTGGCGCGCGCGATCGACCATGAGATCAAGCGGCTTGGCCTCGACTATGTCCATCTCGACATCAGCCACAAGCCGCCCGAGTTCGTGAAGCAGCATTTCCCGACCATCTATGCCCGGCTGCTCGATCTCGATATCGACATCACCAAGGAACCGATCCCGGTCGTCCCGGCGCAGCATTATACCTGTGGCGGCGTCATCATCGACCTGGACGGTCGCACCGACCTGCCCGGCCTCTATGCCGCGGGCGAAGTGACCGAAAGCGGTCTGCACGGCGCCAATCGCCTCGCCTCCAACTCGCTGCTCGAATGTTTCGTCTTCGGCGAGGCGGCGGCCAAACATATCCGCGCCCATTGGGACGAACTGCCCGCCCCGCCGCCAATCCGGCCGTGGGACGAAAGCCGCGTCACCAATGGCGACGAAGAGGTCATCGTCCAGCATAACTGGAAGGAAATCCGCCGCTTCATGTGGGACTATGTCGGCATCGTCCGCACCACCAAGCGGCTGGAGCGCGCCCAGCATCGCATCGACCTGCTGTCGAAGGAAGTCGATGAATATTACGGCAATTTCCGAGTCACGCCGGACCTGATCGAGCTGCGCAACCTGCTGGAAGTCGCGCGGCTGGTGGTCCGCTCGGCGCTCCATCGCAAGGAAAGCCGGGGCCTGCACTACACGCTCGACTATCCCGAGACGCTGGCGCAAGCCGTCGACACGGTGCTGGCGCCCTGACCCAAAAAAAGAGGCGCGGCCGGGCAGCCGCGCCTTTGAAGGGAGGAGGAGCAAACGCCAGGGGCGTCGTCTCGCCGACCAAATTAGCGCCGATCCAGACCGGCGCTTTGATCGAGGTCAAACGCCTTTGAGGAAATTGCCGAGCGCCGCGTTGAACCGGGTCGGCTGGTCGGCCATCACGACATGGCCGCTCGGCCCGATCGGCAGCAGCTTCGCGTCCTTCTTGGCCGCATAGGCAGCCCGGAAGCGCCGGGTGATCTCGACCGACTGGGCCTGGTCCGTGCCGACGGCATAGACCACCGACATCGGCACCCCGATCCGGCCGAGCTGGGGACCAAGATCGGTATTGGCCAGGTCACGCAGCGCGGTAGCGATCACCTCCGGATTGCTGCCCTCCGCCCCCGGCGCCTGCGCGACGATCTGGGCGAGGTAACGGCGCCCGGCCGCCGTGCCGGTGAAATATTGGCTGAGCTGGTCGGCCAGATAGCCCATGCCATTGGCGGTGCCGCCGACCATCGCCGCGCCGGCGGGCAGCATGTCGACCACCATCACCCGGCTGGCGAGGCCTTTTAGGCCCTGCATCATCGCCAGCGTGCCGCCCATGCTGTGCCCGACCACCGCCGGCCGCCGCAGTCCCGCGGCAGCGATGTAGCGGGCAATCTCGTCCGCCACCGGCTGCACCACCGGCCCGCTGCCATTGGCGTCGGCGGCCAGTCCAGCAAAGCCGCGGACATGGACCAGATGCCAGCGATAGCCCGGCATCTGTCCCGTCACGCCGTTCCAGATGCCCGGACCGCTGGCAAGACCGGGGATCAGCAGCACGTCCCGGCCGCTGCCGCGCACCGTCACCATGATCCGGCGCGAGGCAAAATCCGCCGCCAGTGCCGGCATCGCCCATCCCGCCGCCAGTGCGCCCGCGCCGCAGAGCAGGCTGCGTCGATCCATCAGTCCGTCCGTCATCCGCTCCCTATTGCCGCCCCGCCGCTGAACCGCAACTGAGCGCCGTTCCGCCGTTCAGACTCCTTACATCGCAATTGTGGAATCATTCGTCGCATCGTCCTTGCCTACAATGCGGGTCGCCGCGCCTTGTAACGGCTTGAAGTGCGGGGTTAGTGATGAGTTCGAATGATAGCAGGCGCGTCTCGTCGCGCCTTGTGCTTGCGGTGGTTGCCTTGTCCGCCTGCGTCGGCGCGCCACCCCAGCCGGGTGCCCAGGCCAGCAGCGCGCGACCGAATAATCCGCCGCGCCAGACGGTGCAGCCCACGACCAACACATGGCCGATCAAGCAGGTCGCCAATCCCCCCGCCCCGTTCAAGGATATCGACCAGCGCGAGCAGCCCTCGCCCGCACTCGTCAGCGTGATCCAGAATCTGGGTCAGAGCTTCCGCGGCAAGGTCGGCATCGCGGTGCGCCGGGTCGGGGCGGACTGGACCGTCGCCTATAATGGCAATGCCCTGTTTCCACAGCAGAGCGTGTCGAAGCTGTGGGTGTCGATGACCTTCCTGGACGCGGTCGATCGCGGCAAGATTCGTCTCGCCGATTCGACCACCATCACGAAGAAGGATCTGACCCTGTTCCACCAGCCGAGCGCGGCGATGGTGGGATCGGGCGGCTGGACCACCACCTATTCCGACCTGATGCGCCGCGCGATGACGCAGAGCGACAATACTGCCAACGACACGCTTCTGCGCGCGGTCGGCGGGCCGGACGCGGTGCGCGGCTATCTGGCGCGCCGCCACATCGCCAATATCCGCTTTGGTCCGGGCGAACGGCTGCTGCAATCGACCACCGCCGGCCTCGACTGGCGACAGGATTATTCGATCGGCCGCAATTTCTACGCCGCCCGCGCCGCGCTGCCGATGTCGGTGCGGCAGAAGGCGCTCGACAATTATCTCGCCAGCCCGCCCGATGGCGCCGCGCCGGCGTCGATCGTGCAGGCGCTGGCCAAGCTCAAGGAAGGCGACATGCTCTCTTCCGCATCGGCCCGCGTGCTGATGAACTTCATGGAGGAAGCCAAGACCGGGCCGCAACGGATCAAGGGCGGCGTCCCCCATAGCTGGACCTATATGCACAAGACCGGCACCGGGCAGGATCTGCCGCCGCGATCGACCGGCTATAATGATGTCGGCATCATGACCGCGCCCGACGGCACCAGCTATGCGGTTGCGGTGATGATTGGCAGCACCACCGTGTCGATTCCGGAACGCTGGCAGTTGATGCAGGCCGTCTCGCGCGCTGTGGTTGCCAATCACGAGAAGCGCTAGAGCATTCTGAAGAAAATTAGAGCATCCTCCGATTCACCCTAATCGGAGGATGCTCTAAGGATCAGAAGCGCCTGACCACGCCGACATAGAGTTCTGCATCGGGGCTATCGTGGTTGAGGCCCAGATTGCCTCCGAAGTCGAACTGCATGTCGTCGCCCGCCTGCCAGCCCAGCGACAGGCCGGCCAGCGCCTGGGTGGCATGGCCGTTGGGATCATCGTCGCGCATCAGCGACGCCTCGATCGATCCGGACAGGCTGTCGCTGATGTCGAAGCCCAGCCCGGCGACGCTGCCATAGGCGAGATGCCGGCCATCGCCATCCTCATCGACCGCCGCGTCGACTTCTGGCGTGGCCTGGAGCGTCAGGCCATGGCCCAGATCATAGCTGATCGGCACCAGCATCCCGGCGCCCCAGTCACCCTCGCCGATCGCGTCGCCGCCAGTCGGCAGGCTGGCATAGGGCATGACCGCGATCGAGAAGCCCGAACCATCGGGATTGCGCAGATTCTGCCGCAATGCGACGCGCATGTCGCCGATGCCGCTGTCCTTCTCGACCGCGCCGGTTACCCGATCGCGCGTGCGCACATGGCCAAAGGCGGTCCAGCCCAGTTGCGCTTCCAGGCTGTCGGTCAGGCCGATGCGCAGCAGCGCGTCGCCGAAGTTCACGGTGTCGGTGCGGCTCTCCGCATCCTGTTCGCGGGTCCAGTCGCCCAGCCCCAGTTCGACCTGAACCTTGCCCGGTGCCATGGTGCAAGGCGGGGTATCGAGCCCCGGCCGGTCAGCGCAGAATTCCCGTTCGTCCTGCGCCCAGGCCGCACCACCCTGCGCCGCCATCGCCATCAGGATCGCCGCGCCCCATGCCCGCATCACATGTCCTCCCCTTCCCAATCTGTTTCCAGCGCAACGAAACGGATAGGAAGCGGCAAATATCCCGCGCTGGCCTTTACTGTCCCGCTGCGGCACTAAGTCCCTATGCCGCGCCCCTTTTCCTCGCTGCTCGACCGCGTGACGCCGCGCACCATCGATGAACTGGAATGCGCGCTGTCGGTGCTGGGCGCGATCCTGCTCGCCCATCTGCTCGGCGCCACCCATGTCTCCTGGGCCGCCTTTGCCGGCTATATGGTGATGCGTGGCCATGCCGCCGAAACGCTGGCGCGCGGCGTGCTGCGGATCGTCGGTACGGTCGCGGGCGGGCTGATCGCGCTGGGCAGCGCGCCCTTCATTGTCGGCTACTGGCCCGCCGCCGCCGCGGCGCTGGCGCTGATGGGCACGATCAGCCTCTATGCCGCGATCACCTCGCGCCGTTCCTATGCCTGGCTCTTCTTCGGCCTGACCTATGCGATGGTCGTGCTCGACAAGATCGAGCATCCCGCGATCGCCCTGCCCGAATTCGTCCAGACCCGCGTGCTGGAAACGCTGGCCGGCATCGCCGCCAGCCTGATCGTCAGCCTGGCCTCCACCCTGACCCTGCGCCGCCGCTGGCCGGCCAAGCGCACGCCCGCCGCGACCGGCGCGGGCTGGCACGGGGATTCACTGCGCCACGCGCTGCAGGCCGGCGTGGCGCTGGCGCTGCTGGTGGCGCTCAATGCCTGGATTCCCGTACCCGCGCTGGCGCAGGGCGCGATCATGATCATGGCGGTGATGCTGCTGCCGGTCACCGGCATCGGATCGAGCGGCCTCGCCCCGGTCAGCCAGCGCATCCTGCAACGGATGATCGGCTGCATCGGCGGCGCCCTGTTCGCGGCCTTCTTCCTGGTCGCGGGTGCCGACAATATGGCGCTGCTGCTCGGCGCCACCGCGATCGGCGTGATGCTGGGCCGGCATCTGGAAAATGGCGATCCGACCCATCGCTATGTCGGCACCCAGTTCACCCTGGCGGTGCTGGTGATGCTGGTGCCCGACCGATATGACCAGCTGGTGCTGGAACCGGGCATCGAGCGGCTGATGGCGATCTTCATCGGCATGGCCGTGCTGATGCCGGTGCTGTTGGTCGGCCACATGCTGCGTGGTCGGCGCGCCGACGAAGCGACCGCCCCGTCCAGCGGCGAGAGCGGCGGCGTATAAGCGCCCGGCACTGGAGCGGCGGGCCAATCCCCGCTATCCCCTGCCCCATGTCTCAGCAGAATCATCTCTATCTGGTCGACGGCAGCGGCTATATCTTCCGCGCCTATCACCAGCTTCCGCCGCTCACCAACCAGCATGGCCAGCCGGTCGGCGCGGTCTATGGCTATACCACCATGCTGTGGAAGCTGGCCGAGGAGTTGGGCAAAGCGGAAGGCCCGACCCATCTGGCCGTCGTGCTGGACAAGGGCAGCCACACCTTCCGCAACGACATGTATGACCAGTATAAGGCGAACCGGCCGCCCGCGCCCGAGGATCTGGTACCCCAGTTCCCGATGATCCGCGACGCCACCCGCGCCTTCTCCCTCCCCTGCATCGAGGAAGCCGGGTTCGAGGCGGACGACATCATCGCCAGCTACACCCAGGCCGCCGTGCGCGCCGGCTGGCATGTCACCATCGTCAGTTCCGACAAGGATCTGATGCAGCTGATCCAGCCCGGCGTCGACATGTACGACACGATGAAGAATGAGCGGCGCGGCGCCGACTATGTCATGGGCAAGTTCGGCGTGCTGCCCGAGCAACTGGGCGACGTGCTGGCGCTGATGGGCGACAGCGTCGACAATGTGCCGGGCGTGCCGGGCATCGGCCCCAAGACCGCGGCCAAGCTGATCACCGAATATGGCACGCTGGAAGCAGCGCTGGACGCGGCCCCTTCGATGAAGAAGTCGAAGATGCAGGAAAACCTGATCGCCCACGCCGACATGGCGCGCCTGTCACGCCGGCTGGTCGCGCTGCATGACAGCATGGACCTGCCCGAGCCGCTGGACGACCTGACCTTGAAGGGCATTCCCAAGGAGCCGTTGCAGGCCTTCCTGTCGCATCACGGCTTCAAGACCCTGCTCAACCGCCTGGGCGCGCCGGCCGCCACGGTTGCGGTCGCCAGCGCGGCCGCTGCGACCGGCAGCGCCGACGCACCACCGCCCCCCCCGGTAATCGAGGTCGAGCATCCGCCGATCGACTGCGCCCTTTATGAAACCGTCACCACGGTCGAGGCGCTGCAAGTCTGGATCGACGAAGCCCGCGCGCTCGGCGTGGTCGCGGTCGATACCGAGACCGATGCGCTCGACAGCATGGAATCAGGCCTGGTCGGCATCAGCCTGTCCACTGGCCCCGGCCGCGCCTGCTATATCCCGCTCGCCCATCGCTCCGCGGACGACATGTTCGGCGAAGTGCCGCAGCAGATCGCGCTCGATGACGCGATCCGTTTGCTCAAGCCCCTGCTCGCCGACGATGCGGTGCTCAAGGTCGGCCATAATATCAAATATGACCTCAACGTCCTGGCTCGCGTCGGGCTGGAGGTGACGCCGATCGACGATTCGATGGTGATGAGCTTCGACCTCGACGCCGGCAAGTCGCTGGGCGGCCATGGCATGGACGAGGCGGCGAGCGTCCACCTCAATCACACCTGCATCAGCTTCAAGGAAGTGACTGGCACCGGCAAGAAGGCGATCAGCTTCGCTCATGTGCCGCTCGACAAGGCCACCGCCTATGCCGCCGAGGATGCCGAGGTCACCTGGCGCCTGTGGCACAAGCTGTCGGGCCGCCTGCCGGCCGAGGGCGCGACGCGGGTCTACCAACTGGTCGACCGGCCGCTGATCCCGGTGGTGGCCGGCATGGAGCGGCAGGGCATCAAGGTCGACCGCGAAGCCCTGTCCCGTCTCTCGGGCAGCTTCTCCCAGTCGATCGCTGGCCTCGAAGC
Source organism: Sphingomonas sp. S-NIH.Pt3_0716 (assembly GCF_003950715.1). Taxonomy (NCBI): domain Bacteria; kingdom Pseudomonadati; phylum Pseudomonadota; class Alphaproteobacteria; order Sphingomonadales; family Sphingomonadaceae; genus Sphingomonas; species Sphingomonas sp. S-NIH.Pt3_0716. The sequence goes on from NZ_QLJK01000008.1 coordinate 53,098, forward strand.
CGAGATATACGAACTGGCCGGCCATCCCTTCACCATCGGATCGCCGCAGCAGCTCGGCGTCGTGCTGTTCGATGAAATGGGCCTCAAAGGCGGCAAGAAGGGCAAGAGCGGCACCTACTCCACCGACGTTACCGTGCTGGAGAAGCTCAAGGCCGAAGGCTCGGCCATTTGCGGGCTGGTGCTGGAATGGCGCCAGCTCTCCAAGCTCAAGTCGACCTATACCGACGCGCTGCAGCAGCAGATCAACCGCGACACCGGCCGGGTCCATACCAGCTACTCGCTGACCGGCGCCCAGACCGGCCGCCTGTCCTCGACCGATCCCAACCTGCAGAATATCCCGATCCGCACCGAGATCGGCCGGCAGATCCGCCATGCCTTCGTCGCCGAACCCGGCAATGTCATCCTGGCGGCCGACTATAGCCAGATCGAGCTGCGCCTGGCCGCGCACATGGCCGACGTCCCCGCGCTCAAGGATGCGTTCGAGCAGGGCGAAGATATTCATAACCGCACGGCCATGGAATTGTTCGGCGAGGTCAATCGCGACACGCGCGGCCGCGCCAAGACGATCAACTTCGCGATCCTTTACGGCATTTCGCGCTGGGGCCTGGCCGGCCGGCTGGAAATCAGCGCCGACGAGGCGCAGGACATGATCAGCCGCTATTATGAGCGCTTCCCCGGCATCAGCGTCTATATCAACGAGACACTGGAGAAAGCGCGCGCCAACGGCTTCACCGAAACCCTGTTCGGCCGCAAGACCTGGTTCCCGCGCATCAAGGCACCGGTCCAGCACGAACGGCAGGGCGCCGAACGCGCCGCGATCAACGCGCCGATCCAGGGCACCAGTGCCGACATCATCAAGCGGGCGATGGCGCGCATGGGCCCGGCGCTCGAAGCCGCCGGCCTGCCCCGCGTGCGCATGCTGCTGCAGGTGCATGACGAACTGGTGTTCGAGCTGCCCGAAGGCGATGTCGAGGCGGCGAGCAAAGTGATCCGCCAGGTCATGGAGAGCGCGGCCGAACCGATGGTCAGCCTGTCCGTGCCGCTGGGCGTGGAAATCGGCACCGGCCCAAGCTGGGGCGCGGCGCATTGAAATGGCCATGCCAGCTAGAGATTGGGACTGGGACGATCGTTTAGTCGAACAATGTCGCGCGCTTTTTGAGGACGTGGCATTCCGACACGAACTGGCGATCGAGTGGGACGAAAGTGCGCCTGTCGAACTGGCCTGCTTTTATCGAAAGCAGGCAGGATTGGACTTTCAACTCTGGCTTTCACTTCAAGGCGATGAATTTGTGTGCGGAGGCGATCAATGGTCCGCACATATATTCCCTGCAGATGCCGAGGATAAATGGTTACTCATCACGAAGATTGTTGATGGTCTGATTACGGGGGACGCCAGAGCGGTCCTTTATCACCCTATTGGATGGCGCCGGCCTTACTGGACATCCTTGCAATTGCGGCAAGATGACGAATGGAAAGGCGTTTCGACGGGCATTGGCTGCGCCTTTCCACCCATCGCCCGCAGAACCATAATTCGCAACGGCTATGAATACGAAAGTGGCGGACTGGTGATCTCGTGGGGCGCTTGCGCCGCATTCCTCATATTCCTGTTCGCAATGATCCACTTCCTCAAAAGCTGAGCCATATCTGAATTAAAAAAAGGCCGGCCCCATCGGGACCGGCCTTTTTCTCAATCGAACAACTCTTCCAGAAAGCTCTTCCTGCGTTTCTTGGGATAGCCGCGCCCATCCTGACGATAGTCGCGGTCCGGGCGGTAGCTCATCTGTGGCGCGGCGGGGGCCGGGGCCGACTGAACCGAACGCTCGATGATCTTGTCGAGTTCGCCCCGGTCCAGCCAGTCACCGCGACATTGCGGGCAATAGTCGATTTCCACCCCCTGCCGGTCGCTCATGTGGAGCCCCACATGGCAGACCGGGCAGAGCATGGCCGACACGGTGGCCTGATCCCGCATGCTTATTCGCGCTCGCCGGTCAGGCTCAGCAGCATCTGGAACAGGTTGACGAAGTTGAGGTAGAGCGACAGCGCACCCATCACCTGCATCTTCTGCGCCACCTCATGGCCGGCATAGTAGAAATATTCCGACTTGATGCGCTGCACGTCCCAGGCGGTGAGGCCGGTGAAGACCACCACGCCGATGATCGAGATGACCATCGCCATGGCCGACGAGCCGATGAAGATGTTGATCAGGCTGGCGACGACGATGCCGATCAGGCCCATCATCAGGAAGCTGCCCATCTTGGTCAGGTCACGCTGGGTGGTATAGCCCCAGAGCGCCATGGCGAGGAACATCACCGCCGCCGAGAAGAAGGCCTGGGCGATGCTGCCGCCGGTGAAGACCAGGAAGACGCTGCCCAGCGACACACCCATCACCGCCGCGAAGGCGTAGAAGGCAGTGCGCGCGCCAGCCGTCGTCATCTTGTCGATGCGGAAGCTGAAGAAGAAGACAAAGGCCAGCGGCGCGAAGATCGCGACCCACTTCAGCGGCGTGCCGAAGATGGCAGCGGCCAGCACGGGGGTATTGCCGACCAGGGCGGCGACCAGGCCGGTGATGACCAGGCCGATGCCCATATTGCGGAAAACGCCGAGCATGTGCGCGCGCACGCCAGCATCGGTCTGCGCCGTCTGGCTGGCACCATAGCCCGGCATGCGTACGGGATTGTTCACGGCTTCACTCACTCCATCATAAATGTGGTTCGAGTGAGCCCGGTGCGGTCTCCTGCGGCAAAAAGAGGGGGGAATTGCCACAAAACCTGCACCGGGCGCACCCGATGCGGTCCGACATCGCGACCTGGATCAAGGGGGAAGAGATCCATGTCGCCAGAGGGGCCCGGTCCGCACAGCCAATATCGGGTCGCCCGGACGATCGCGCAAGGCGCCACCGCCCAAGCAACAATTTATTACATTTGCCGCGCCGCCCCGACGCTGCGGATGAAGTCCCACACGGCCGATGCGAAGGGCGGCTGCCGCTCGTCCTTCCACTCGTCGATATGGTCGTACATGCGCGTCACCCCCTCCATCATCGCCGGCGTGGCGATGGCGGTGAAGGGCGCGAGCAGCGCCTGCCATTCGTCATAAAAGGCCCCTGCCGCCGCACTTTCCGGGTCGAGCGGCAGCGCCGCCTCGATCCGGGCGGTGAGGTCAGCCCATTGCGCGCTATAGGCCGCCTGATCGAAATCGGCCGGCATCTTCGGCATCGTCTCGGCAAAGTCGGCCTCAGCCCGGGCGCTGATATAGCGGCCACTGACCGCCTTCCATTCTTCTTGCATGGTCATGCTTTCTCCACTGCGGATCAGCGAGCAAAGGGTCGCGGCATCGAGCGGCTCGCCACGGTCGATGCGGGACAAGGCGATTTCCAGATGGCTGCGCGCCTGCGCCAGTTCCTGCGCCTGCGCGTCGATCGCCGCGACCTGCGCGCGCAGCAGCGCGCCAAGGTCGATCGGCCGGCCGTCGAACAAAGTCTTGATCTGGGCAAGGCTCAGCCCCGCCCGCTTGAGCGCCAGCAATTCGTGCAGTCGCGCCAGTTCGGCCGGGCCGAACAGGCGCCGTCCCGACGCGGTGCGCAGCGGCGCGACCAGCCCGCGCGCCTCATAGAAACGCAGCGCCCGGCTGGTGAGGCCTGTGGCGCGGGCGACGGCGGCAATATCCAATATATCGGTCATGCCCCTTGCTACCGCTTGACCCAAGGTCAAGTTCAAGCGCTTTTTTGCGGTGCCCGCCCCGTTGACGATCGCGCCGTCTCGCGACATGGCTGGCGCCATGAGCCAAGACCAGCATAGCGACGCGCCCCTGCGCCTGTTCAACAGCCTGACCCGGACGATCGAGCCGTTCGCGCCGATCGAGCCCAACCATGCGCGCGTCTATAGCTGCGGTCCGACCGTCTATAATTATGCCCATATCGGCAATCTGCGCGCCTATGTGTTCGTCGACACGCTGCGCCGCACCCTGCTGTGGAAGGGGCTGGACGTCACCCAGATCATCAACATCACCGATGTCGGCCATCTGACGTCGGATGCCGACGCCGGCGACGACAAGATGGAGGCCGCCGCCCGCGCCAGCGCCAAGAGCATCTGGGACATCGCGGCTCATTACACCGAAGCATTCAAGGCCAATATCGCCGACCTCAACATCATGGCGCCCAGCGAATGGACGGTCGCGACCGACTATGTGCCGCAGATGATCGAATTTGCGCAGAAAATCGCCGACGCGCATTGCTACGAACTGGAGAGCGGCCTCTATTTCGACAGCAGCACCGTGCCCAATTATGGCGCGCTGGCCGGCGGTCGCGACGATGCTGCCCATGCCCGCATCGACCCGGTGGCGGGCAAGCGCAACCCGAGCGACTTCGCCATCTGGCGCAAGTCGCCGCCGGGCGAGCAGCGCCAGATGGAATGGGACAGCCCCTGGGGCAAGGGCGCGCCGGGCTGGCACCTGGAATGCTCGGTGATGTCGCAGGCGCGCCTCGGCCAGCCGTTCGACATCCATACCGGCGGCATCGACCATCGCGAGATTCATCATCCCAACGAAATCGCCCAGAACCAGGCCTATTGCGGCTGCACCGATGCCCAGCCCGATTTCACCGGCGCGCGCTGGTGGATGCACAATAATTTCCTGGTCGACCGGCAGGGCAAGATGTCGAAGTCGAAGGGCGGCTTCACCACCCTGTTCAGCCTGGTCGATGCCGGCGTGCATCCGATCGCCTATCGCCTGCTGTGCCTGGGCGCCCATTATCGCAGCGAACTGGAGTTCAGCGCCGATAATCTCGCCGCCGCGCTGACCCGCCTCAAGCGGCTGGTCATGGGCGTCGAGGGGCTGAAAAGCCGGGCCGAGGGCATCACCTGGCAGTCAGTGACGCTCGATTATCTGCGTGCCAATCTCCACCCCAAGCTGGTGCCGCTGCTGGAGCAGTTCGACGCCGCGATCGCCGACGACCTGATGACGCCGCGCACGCTACCGCTGCTGGAGGAAGCGATCAGCATGAAGAAGGTGCCGGTCGACGAGAAGCTGTGCCTGATCGCCGCGTTCGACCAGGCGCTGGGCCTGCGCCTGCTCGACCTCACCCGCGCCGAGTTGCGGGTGCAGCCCAAGGATGCGCAGATCACGCCCGAGGAGATCGAGGCCGAACTGGAACGGCGCACCGCCGCCCGCGCCGAAAAGGATTTCGCCCTGTCGGACGAGATACGCGACGCGCTGATCGCGCGCGGGGTCGAGGTGATGGACGGCGATCCGCTGCGCTGGGACTGGCGCCTGACGCTGGCCTGATGGCTTGACGCCGTCCTGGGTTCGACCCAAGACGGTATCGGGTCGAGAAAAGTGGGGCGCATCATGCTGTTTTCCGCGCGCGCGGGCGCGTTTCTGCTGGCCTTGGCCGGCCCCGCGCTGCTGCCCGCTGCCGCCGCACCGCCGCCTGCCTTCCGCACCGACGATCCGCGCTATGCCCGGCTCTACGCGCTGGAGGACAAGGCCGATGCGCTGTTCGAGAGCGATGATTATGCCCTGTCCATGTCGCAGAAGACGCGCGACGCCTGGACAGCGCTCGAAACGGCGGCATCCCACAGCAAGGTGCAGGGCCAGGCCCATCCGCTGGCGGGCGTCGCGCTCATCAACCTGTCGTCGATGGACCAGATCGACGGCCGCAACCCCGACGCGCTCGCTCATGCAGACCGCGGCCTTGCCCTGCTGTCGCCCTTCCGCGACGCCTATCCGATCTACTGGATGCAGGGCCTGTCGATCAAAGGCTATGTCCAGGTCACGCTGAACCAGATCGGCGCCGGGGTCGAGACGCTGGCCGAAGCGAGCCGCTATATCGACGGCTATTTCGCCCGCACCGATCCCAAGGCGCTAGATGAATCGGCGATGATGCTGAAGTCCAACATCGCCTTTGCCCATGCCCAGGCGCTGTCCCGCCTCGGCCGCAACAGCGAGGCGGTCGAGGCACAGCGCCGCAGCATGGAGGCGCGGGTCGCCGCCAGCGGCCAGAACAGCGCGGACGCGGTCGGCGCCTATTATATGTATGCGCAGATGCTCTCGCGCGCGGATCGCGATGCCGAGGCGGAAATCTATGCCCGTCTGGCGGTGGATACCGCGACCGACCATGTCGATCGCAAGCATCCCAATTATGCCCGCGCGCTCGAAGCGCTCGGCCTGCTGCTCTCGCGCACCGGGCGGCGCAACGAAAGCCTCGCCTATCTGGAGCGATCGATCGCGATCAAGCGCGAGACCAGCGGCACGAAGAGCCTGGCCTTTGACTTCGCGCTGCAGAATCTCGGCAATCTGCTGCTGCCGCTGGAACGGTATGACGAGGCGGAGCCGCTGTTCCTGGAGGCCGAGCGCGGCTTTCGCGACATCGAAGGTGACACCAGTCCGCAATCCGCACGCGCACTGGCCTTTGCCGGCGTCGCCGCCTTTGCCCAGGGACGCAGGGATGAAGCGATCGGCCGGCTACAGACTGCATTGGCGCGTGGCCGCACCGGCAGCGCCGAGGATCGCGACATGGGGCAGCGCGTCTATCCCTTTCTGATCCCGGCGCTGATCCAGGCCGGTCGGATGGACGAGGCGCGCGCCGCCGCCGCCGATTTCGACCGGGAGACCCGCCAACTCGACAATCTGCCCGGCTTCGCCATCGCCAATGCCGGCATGCTGTCCGCCTGGGCCAATGGCGGCGACAGCGTCGATGCGGCCTGCCGGCTGATCGCGCTGCTGCGCACCAGCCTCAGTCTGCAGGAGGACGGCGCCCTGACCGAGGATCAGCGCGCCGCGCTGGACAGCGTGCTGGCGATCGCGACACAGGCGCGCGATGCCGGGCTGGCGATGGACGCGATGGCGCTGCTTGCCGGATCGGGCATCGTCCAGGCCAATCATCTGGTCGCGCAGCGGATGGTGGACGACCCCGCACTGGGCAACCGGGTCCGCGCGCTGCAGGACCGGACCCGCGCGCTGCAAGCCGCCGACAGCCTGTTGCTGCAGGCGCTCGCCCGCGACGAAGGCGTCGCGGCTGCGCGCGCCAATCGCGCGACCCTGGCAAAAGAGGTCAATGCCGACCGCACCGCCATCGCCCATGACTTCCCCCGATGGCTGGAGGCGCGCGGCGGCGCCCTGCCCGACCTGGCATCGCTGCGCGCCAATCTGGCGGCGGACGAGGCGCTGCTGGCGGTGACGCCTGCCTTTGACGGCGTCTATATCCTGGCCGTCAGCCGCGAACGGACCGCCATCATCCGGGCACAGGAGACGCGCGCCGATCTGGTCGGCCGGATCGCGCGCTTGCGCGCATCGCTGAGCGCCACCGGCTTCGACCAGGAAGGCGCCCATATCCTCTACACCCAGATCTTCACGCCCGATGTCCAAGCCGCACTCGGCAGGGCGCCGCGCCTGCGGGTCGTGCCGACCGGCGCTTTCGCTGCCCTGCCCTTTGCCATGCTGCCGCAAAAGCCGGTGCAGCATGTCGACCGCAACACACCCTGGCTGATCCGGCGCTATGCGCTGCGGATCGACAGCGGCTTCCGCCCCGTCGTGCCGCAAAAGCTGGCGGCGCAGGATGACCGGATGCTGGGCATCGGCGCGCCCCTGCCCTTTTCGCAGGAGACACAGGCGATCGCCCTCAAGCAGCGCGGCGGCGGCGCGGCCACGCTGGCGCAATTGCCGCCCCTGCCCGGATCGGCCGAGGAATTGCGATCGGTTGCGCGCTATTTCGGCCCCGATCATACCCGGTTGCTGATCGGCGCGAATGCCAGCGAGGCGATCCTGCGCACCAGCGACCTGCGCCCCTATTCGGTCATGCTGTTCGCCACCCACGGGCTGGTCGGCGGCCAGATGGAGGGGCTGGATGAGCCGGCCTTGCTGCTTTCGCCACCGGACATCGATTCCGGCAATGACGGGCTGCTGACCGCATCGGAAGTGGCGCAGATGCGGATCGGCGCCGATTGGGTGATCCTGTCCGCGTGCAACACCGCCGCCGGCAGCAGCGCCCAGGCCCAGACCTATTCCGGCCTAGCCCAGGCGTTCCGTTATGCCGGCGCCGGCGCCCTGCTGGTGTCGCACTGGCCGGTGCGGGACGATGCCGGCACCTTCATCACGGTCGAGACGGTCAAGGCCAACCGGCGCGGCGCCTATCGCGGCGTGGCGTTGCAACGGGCGATGCTGAAGCTGATCCGGTCCGGCAAGCCGGACGCGGTGCAGCCCTATGTCTGGGCGCCCTTCATCCTCGTGGGGCAATAGCCGCTTGCGGATCGACCCGGTTGGCGAGCGGACGACCGGCGGCGAAATCGCTGATATTGGCCATCGTCGTCTCGGCAATGCTCGCCAGCGCCTCTTCGGTCAGGAATGCCTGATGCCCGGTGACCAGCACATTGGGGAAGGTCAGCAGTCGTTGGAACAGATCATCCTCGATAATCTCGTTGGACAGATCCTCGAAGAACAGGTCGGCCTCCTGCTCATAGACGTCGAGCGCGACACCGCCGATCTTGCGCGACTTGAGCCCCGCCACCAGCGCCTGCGTATCGATCAGCGCGCCGCGGCTGGTATTGACGATCACCAGTCCATCGCGCGCCCGGCCGATCGCGTCGGCATTGATGATATGGCGCGTATCCGGGGTGAGCGGGCAATGGAGCGACACGATGTCGACCTGTTCCAGCAGGTCGCGTGGCGGCACGTAGCGCACGCCCATCGCCAGCAGCTCGGGATCTTCCGCCACATCGCTCGCCAGCACCTCGCAGCCAAAGCCTAGTTTCAGCGTGCGGGCGACCAGCGCGCCGATCCGCCCGGTGCCGATCACCCCCGCCACCCGGCCATGGAGGTTGCGGCCGATCAGCCCGTCGAGCGCAAAATTATTTTCCCGCACCCGCGCCCAGGCGCGATGGATGCGCCGGTCGAGCGCCATCAGCAGCGCGACGGTGAATTCCGCAACCGCATGGGGCGAATAGGCCGGCACCCGCACAACCGTCAGCCCCAGGTCCGCCGCCGCGACCAGATCGACATTATTATAGCCGGCACAGCGCAGCGCGATCAGCCGCGTGCCGCCGGCCGCCAGCTTGGCCAGCACGGCCGCGTCCAGCCGGTCGTTGACGAACACGCAGACCGCCTCGAACCCTTCGCCCAGGCTCGCGGTATCCGCGTCCAGACGGGGTTCCAGGAAATGCAGTTCATGTCCCTGATTGGCGGCCGACAGGAAATGCCGGTCATAGCCCTTGGTGCCGAAGATCGCGATGCGCATGGCGCCATAGTGCCCGCCCGCCCGCCATCGTCAAGCCGCGGCATATACTGAGCCAGTCCGTTTCACATGTCGGCCAGTCCGGTTGGACAGGCTATCGCAAAGACGGCACTTTGCGTCGCATCCTCAACGATCCGATATGAGTGCCCCGCCCCCATGTTTGCGCTTCTGCTGGCGATCGCCGCCGCGTCATCGAGCAAGGTTCCGCCGCCACCGCCCGCATCGGACGAAGGCGGCATCTACATGTTCGAGACCGGCACCAGCCTGCTCGCCAAATGCCGCAACAAGGCGCCGGAATATAAGCTGGCCTGCACCGCATACATCGCCGGGGCGACCGACGGCATCCGCAAGGAGATGTTCCTGGGCCGCGCCCGCACCGTCTGCTGGCCCAAGCGCATGGCGGCCGAGGATGTAAAAAGCACCGTGGTCGCCTATCTGGAGCGCTACCCCGACCAGCGCGGCGCGGCGGCGTCGGCGCTGGTCAGCATCGCCCTCAACGATCGCTATCCCTGCCAGAAATAAAGCCGCTCGATCAGTCTGATCGATAGTATCCTTGCGCAAAGAGGCGCCGCAACCGCTATAAACTTGCCCTGCCGGGCGGTTGCGCGTAGATGCGGCCCCTATTTTTTTGACGTGAAGGAGACTCGACGTGGCGGCGAAGTGGACGCCGGAAAGCTGGCGGGAGCATAAGGGCATCCAGATGCCCTTTTATCGGGACCAGGAGGCGCTTGCCTCGGTAGAGGCCCAGCTTGGCCAGTTTCCGCCCCTCGTCTTTGCGGGCGAGGCACGGAATCTGAAGGCCGATCTTGGCCGCGTCGCGAACGGCGAAGCCTTCCTGCTGCAGGGCGGCGATTGCGCCGAGAGCTTTGCCGAGTTCCATCCGAACAATATCCGCGACACGTTCCGCGTGCTGCTGCAGATGGCGGTCGTCCTGACCTTCGCCTCGAAGCTGCCGGTGGTGAAGGTCGGCCGCATGGCGGGCCAGTTCGCAAAGCCCCGCTCGGCCGATACCGAGACGATCGGCGGCGTGGAACTGCCCAGCTATCGCGGCGACAATGTCAACGACATCGCCTTCACCCCCGAAGCCCGCGAGCCCGATCCGCAGCGGATGATCCGCGCCTATAACCAGTCGGCGGCGACGCTGAACCTGGTGCGTGCCTTCTCGACCGGCGGCTATGCCAGCCTCGACCGGGTGCATGGCTGGATGCTCGATTTCATGGGTCGCAGCCCCTGGGCCGCGAAGTTCGAGGCGATGGCCGACCAGATCGGCCAGGCGCTCGACTTCATGCGCGCCTGTGGCCTGGACGCGGACAGCGTGCCCCAGCTTGGCGGCACCAGCTTCTACACCAGCCATGAGGCGCTGCTGTTGCCGTTCGAACAGGCGCTGACCCGTCAGGACAGCCTGACCGGCGACTGGTATGACACTTCGGCGCACATGCTGTGGATCGGCGACCGCACCCGCTTCGAAGGGTCGTCGCATGTCGAATATCTGCGTGGCATCGGCAACCCGATCGGCATGAAGTGCGGCCCGACGCTGGAGCCCGACGAATTGCTGCGCCTGCTCGACCTGTTGAACCCGAAGCGGGAAGCCGGGCGCATCACGCTCATCACCCGCTATGGCCATGACAAGATCGAGGCCGGCCTGCCCAAGCTGGTGCGCGCGGTGAAGCGCGAGGGTCATTCGGTGGTCTGGTCCTGCGACCCGATGCACGGCAATGTCATCAAGGCGGCCAATGGCTACAAGACGCGGCCGTTCGACCGCATCCTGGCCGAAGTGCGCGGCTTCTTTGCCGTGCATCGCGCCGAAGGGACGTTCGGCGGCGGCATCCATGCCGAAATGACCGGCCAGAATGTCACCGAATGCACCGGCGGTGCGATCGCGATCACCGACGAAGGTCTGGCCGATCGCTATCACACCCATTGCGACCCCCGCCTCAACGCAGCGCAGAGCCTGGAACTGGCTTTCCTGCTGGCAGAAATGCTGAACGAGGAACTGAAGGAACGCCGCGCCGCGGCCTGACGAAAAAGGAACCGGCCCCTCCGAACCGCAAGGAGGGGCCGGTTCATCCGGCCTCTGCCCCCTGTTCAGCCGGGATCCGCGATCGGGTCGAACTCCAGATGCAGGTGCCGCAGCGCCCGCAATATATAGGTGGGCTCATAGTCGAAGCGCAGCGCCTCACCCGACCCATGATGGGCCGGAGACAGGCGGATATTGCCCATCCGCGCCAATAGCCGTTCGATGCTGACCGCCACCTCGCGCCGGGCCAGCGGCGCGCCGATGCAGGTATGGGCACCCCGGCCAAAGGCCAGATGCTCCTTGGCACGCGGCCGATCCATGTCGAACTGCGCCGGATTGTCGAAGCGGCGCGGATCCCGATTGGCGGCCATGTGCGACATCAGGATCGTCGTCCCCGCCTTGATCTCGACCCCGCCCAGCTCTGTCGTCCGCGTGCAGATGCGCCCGCCACTCTTCACCGACCCGTCATAGCGCAGCACTTCCTCCAGGAAATTGGGGATACGCTTGGGGTCGGCGCGCAACTGCGCCTGGATATCCGGCCGGATGGCGATGATGCGGAAGGCGTTGGCCAGCAGCCGGTTGGTCGTGTCCTGCCCCGCACCGAACAGGAAGGCCGCCATCGCCGTCAGATCGACCAGGGTCGGGCTCGTCCCATCCGGGAACTTCGCCAACGCCAGCGTCGTCAATATGTCCTTCCTCTCCGTGTCCGCGCCCAGCAGCCGGCGCACCGGCAGCACCGCCGGATGGTTCAGGAAGCGGCGCCAGGCGATGTAGCGGAACATATGCTTGCCAAGGCCGACCAGCGGATTGTGCTTCAGATCCTCGGGCGATCCGTCGATCTGGGCCGGCACCGCCCCTTCCAGCAGGACGCGGAAGGCCGCCCGCCCCTTGGCCGGGATGCCCAGCAGGTCGGCGATCACCAGCGTCGCATAGGGGCCGCCATATTGGCGCACCAGATCGACCTTACCATCGACGGCAAATTCGTCGATCAGGCTGTCGGCGGTCGCATAGAGGGATGGCTCCAGCGCCTTCAAGCGGCTGGGGGTGAACAGGCTGCCGATCACCGACCGCAGCTTGGCATGACGGGTGCCGCTTTCCGTCACGATCTGGTCGGCGAAGGCGATCTTGGGCCGCGCCGCCTCCAGTTCCGCCGCGATATCGTCGCCCTGCGGCGTGAAGGGCAGGTCCGTCATCGGCCCGGTCACGGCGTTGATGCTGGAAAAATGCTCGGTGTCGAGCATCACCTGCACCGTTTCCTCATAGCCCGTCACCGCCACCACATTGCGATGGGGCAGCCGCGTCACCGGCCCCTGGGCGCGCAGAAAGTCGAAATAGGCATGGGGATCATCAACCAGATCCACATCCTTGTAGAAGTCCGCCGTGGCGTAATCGCGCATGATCCTCACCCATTTATGATATACATTGGATCATATCATCCGCCATGCCGCTGTCAACGACGGCAAAATGGTAAAGCAAATCGCAGGGCTTTCGCGCTAGGACAGCGCCATGCATGGGTCGGCACCACAGGAAAGCAGCATGATCGGGGCGGGTCGCTATCGCCGCGACATTGACGGGCTGCGCGCCATCGCCATCCTGCCGGTGCTGCTCTTCCATGCCCATGTGCCAGGCTTTTCCGGCGGCTATGTCGGCGTCGACATCTTCTTCGTGATCTCCGGCTTCCTCATCACCGGTATCATCGCACGCGAGGTGGATGAACAGCGCTTCTCACTCGTCCATTTCTACGAACGCCGCTTCCGCCGGATCATGCCGGCGCTCAGCCTGATGATCCTGGCCGTGCTGGCGGCGGCCTGCTGGCTCTATCTGCCCGGCGATATCGAGGGCGTGCCGAAATCCGCGCTCGCCGCCACGCTGTTCGCCTCCAACCTCTGGTTCTTCACCGACACCGGCTATTTCGCCGGCGGCGCCGACGTAAAGCCCCTGCTCCACACTTGGTCGCTGGCCGTGGAAGAGCAATTCTACATCGGCTTCCCGATCCTGCTGATGCTGGTCGCGCGCTTTGCCGCCCGCTGGCGCGGCCTGATCGTCGGCGCGATCACCGCACTCTCGCTGGCACTGGCGATCGCGCTTCAGCGCGACACCAGCGGCTTCACCTTCTACCTGCTGCCCACCCGCGCCTGGGAATTATTTGCGGGCGCCTTGCTGGCGCTCGGAGCCATACCCGCCGCGCGCCCGCGCTGGCTGCGGGAGGCGCTCGCGTGGAGCGGCCTTCTATCTGTCGCCTTCGCTGTCATCTTCTACACGCGCGAGACCGTCTTCCCCGGCATCACCGCCCTACCCCCGGTGCTGGGCGCGGCGCTGCTGCTGCACAGCGCGCCGGGCACCAGCGTCGGGCGCCTGCTCAGCCTGCGCCCTTTCGTCGGCGTGGGCCTCATCTCCTACTCGCTCTATCTGTGGCACTGGCCGCTGATCGTCTTCACCGAATATGCAACCGATGCGGCCCTGACCGGCTGGACGGCAATTGCCGTCGTGGCCACCTCCTTCATCGCCGCCATCCTCTCCTGGCGTTTCGTCGAGCGTCCCTTCCGCGATGCCCGCCGCATCCCCGCCCGGCACATCTTCCAGTTCACCGGCGGCGCCATGGCGCTGCTCTGCCTGCTGTCGCTAGCGCTGCTGGCAATGGGCGGCTGGCCGCAGCGCTTTGCGCCGCAGGTGCTGCAACTCGCCGCCGGCCGCGCCGACATCAGCCCCGCGCGCAAGGCCTGCCATGACACATTCGCCCGCGGTGCCCAGCCCTGCATTCTCGGTGCCAAGGTCCGAGCCGATGCCCTGCTCTGGGGCGACAGCCATGGCGTGGAAATGGCCTATGCCCTGTCGCTCAGGGCCAGGGCAGAAGGCCGCGCCGTGATCGAGCGGACCACCTCCAGTTGCCCGCCAGTGCTGGGCTATGACGCGCCCAAGGATGCCCGCTGCGCCCGCGCCAACCAGGCCGCTCTTGCCGCCATCCGTGCCGATCCGGGCATCCGCCGCATCTATCTCGCCGCCTTCTGGGCCAATGGCGAATTTGACGATCCCGCCTTCGTCGCGAAACTCGACGCCACCATCCATGCGCTGCGCGCCCAAGGACGGCAGGTCATCCTGATCGGACCGGTGCCGCCCCAGCCTTTCGACGTGCCACGCCATCTGGCCCACCTCGCCCGCGGCGGCGATCTTGGGCAGGCGCAGGGTGCAGACCGCGCCACGATCGAGGCCCGCACCCGCAATCTGCGCGCGCTGTTCGCGCGATGGCAGGCACGGGGCGTGACGCTGATCGATCCGATGGCGCGGCTATGCGATGCCCGCCACTGCGCCATCATCCATGGCGGCAAGCCGCTCTATTTCGATTCCCATCATCTGAGTGTCGCCGGCGCCCGGCTGGTGATGAACGACTAAATCATTCCGCCGCCATCGCGTAGCTGCGCGGCAGTTCGTTCGCCAGCGCCTCGGCAATCGCTGCCACCACGCCCTGCATCCGCGTCAGTCCCGGTCCCGGCCGGTCGAGCGTGACGTCGAGATAGAGGGCACGGTCCACCTCCAGCTGCAGCGCATGGAAATCGCGCTCTGGCCGGCCATGCCGCTCGATCAGATGGTCGCCGGCATAGGGATGGTTCTGTGAGGTCAGCACGCCATGCCCGGCCGCGACATCGGCCGCCAGCATCATCAGCCGTGTCGCGGCGCTGCGGCCGAAGCGATCGCCCAGCACCAGCGCCGGGGCAGCCTGTCCGGCGGCCGGTGGCGGCAGCGGCGGCATGGAATGCAGGTCGATCAGGATGGCATGGCCATGCCGCTCCCGCGCGGCCGTCATCATCTGTGCCAGCCGGGCATGATAGGGCCGATGCACCGTCTCGATCCGCCTTCGCGCTTCCTCCCAGGGGATGGGCCGCTGCCACAATTCCAGGGCGCCGGGCAGGCGACGGGGAATGAGGCCCAGCCCGCCGCGCAGTTTGGCGCTGCTCTGCAGCGGCTGGTCGCGGGGCAGGCCGGTCACCATCACCGGATCCAGCTCCCGCTCATGCCGGTTGAGGTCGATCATCGCGCGCGGAGCGCGGGCGACCAGCACGCTGTAGCCCCGCGCGACCAGCGGCCCCGCCAGCATGTCGGCCCAGCGATCCTCCAGCCGACGCAGCACCTCCGGCCGCACCCGCGCCAGAGCCAGCAATTCAGGGGAATAGTCGCGGCCGGCATGGGGCACGGACACAATCACAGGACCATTGGGAAGAGCAGGACCATGAAGATCATAGGCCGCCGTCGATTCGGTTGGCGGACACGTACCAAAATGATCCAACGCCATTCCTTTCACCGGCCGTGGAAAAATTTGGTCGGCTGGATAATCTTTAATCCTTGTCGCATATATCCGAACGGCTTGCCAGTCTGTGGGCAAGGCAAGGGGCGCCGCGGAAGACGGCTTACAGGAAATTTGGGGTCAATGGTTCGAATCCTGCTGGCGGAAGATGATGACAGCATGCGCGCCTATCTGGCGCGGGCGCTGGAAAAGTCGGGTTATGAGGTGGTGGCGGTCGCCACCGGCACCCAGGCCGTGCCGCATATCGAATCGGATCGGTTCGACCTGCTGCTGACCGACATCGTCATGCCCGAGATGGACGGCATCGAACTGGCCCAGCACACCGCCAATGTCGCGCCCCAGACCCGCATCATGTTCATCACCGGCTTTGCCGCAGTGACGCTGAAGGCCGGCAAGGCGGTGCCGCAGGCGAAGGTGCTGTCAAAGCCCTTCCACCTGCGCGACCTGGTGCTGGAAGTCGAACGGATGTTCGGTAGCGAGACGCTGACCGGCCTTAGCTGAGCGCTTCGGCCTCATCCGCGACCTGCCCCAGCGGCGGCAGCGGCTTGCCCGCCATGGCCGCCGCGAAGCGCTCGCGATCCAGGCCCTTTTCCCAGACCGACACCACCACCGTCGCCACCGCATTGCCGACGAAGTTGGTGAGGCTGCGGCATTCGCTCATGAAGCGATCGACGCCCAGGATCAGGGTCATGCCCGCGACCGGCACGGACGGCACGATCGACAGGGTGGCGGCCAGGGTGATGAAGCCCGCGCCGGTCACGCCCGCCGCGCCCTTGGACGACAGCATCGCCACCAGCAGCAGCAATATCTGTTCCTCCAGGCTCAGATGCACGTTGGTCGCCTGCGCGATGAACAGCGCCGCCAGCGTCATGTAGATATTGGTGCCGTCGAGGTTGAAGCTGTAGCCGGTCGGCACGACCAGCCCGACCACCGACTTGCGGCATCCCGCCTGCTCCATCTTCTCGATCAGGCTGGGCAAAGCCGCTTCAGACGAGGATGTGCCCAGCACCAGTAGCAGTTCGGCGCGCAGATAGCGGATCAGGTGCAGGATGTTGAAGCCGGCGAACCAGGCGACCGTCCCCAGCACGACGAGCACGAACAGCAGCGAAGTGAGGTAGAAGGTCGCGACCAGCCCGGCGAGGTTGGCGAGCGTCCCGACGCCATATTTGGCGACGGTGAAGGCCATCGCGCCGAATGCGCCGAAGGGCGCTGCCTTCATCAGGAAGGACACCAGCTTGAAGATGGCGAGGCTGGCCGATTCCAGCACCGTCATCAGCGGCTCGGCCTTTTCCCCGATCATGCTGAGCGCGATGCCGAACAGGATCGCGACGAACAGCACCTGCAGGATATTATGCCCGTCGGCCACCGCCGACACCAGGGTCGCGGGAATGACATTCAACAGGAAGGCGACCAGCGTGCGATCATGCGCCTGTTGCGCATAATCGGCGATCTTGCTGGCATCGAGGGTCGCCGGATCGATGTTGAGGCCAGCACCGGGTTGCACGACATTGGCGATGATCAGGCCGACGATCAGCGCCAGGGTGGAGAAGGTCAGGAAATAGGCAAAGGCCTTGGCCGCGACCCGGCCGATCGCACCCAGTTCCTTCATGCCGGCGATACCAGTGACGATCGTCAGGAAGATGACCGGCGCGATGATCATCCGCACCAGCGCGATGAAGGCATCGCCCAGCGGCTTCATCGCCTCGCCCGTCGCCGGGAAATAATGGCCGAGCAGCACGCCCAGCGCGATCGCCACCAGCACCTGGAAATAGAGATGGCGATAGAAGGGGAGCGGCCGAACCGGTTCCGTCGGCGTCGATGGCGTAGGCAACATGATGTTTTTGCGTCCCCCCTTATTTGCACCGCAGCATATGGCCTCCCCACCCCCTGTCCAGCGGGTTGGAAAAGTTTCTACAAAAAAGTGTCATTTAGCGCTTGCGCGAGTCACCGACCCCCGTTATTGGCCCCCTCCACGGCGGGCGTGTAGCTCAGTGGTAGAGCACTGTGTTGACATCGCAGGGGTCGCAAGTTCAATCCTTGCCACGCCCACCATGGAAAACCCCGGTAAGTCAGTGACTTACCGGGGTTTTTCTATGCCCGCATTGGGATGATGACGGCGCCGCCTCCGGTGTCCTTCCGGTGGAACGCCCCCGGCGCCAGCCTCTCTATCTCATCAATCAGCTGCTCAAGGGCGCGGGTGCAATCGGCCAGATAGGCCGGATCAAAGGCCGCATAGAGGTCCGTCACGCTGTCTATGCGGCGGTGCCCCAATTGCAGCTCCAGTTGCTCGCTAGGAACCTTGCGCGCCGGATCGCGCAGCAGCTGCGCCACCGATCGGCGGATAAGCTTCTGACCATTCTCGCCATCCTTGGGCCAGCCCAGCTTTTCGCACATGGTGTCGAACGCGCTGCGTATGTTGCCGCTCTTCACGAACAGCCCTTCGCACCCGTCCAGATGCAAGGCGAACTGGCGGGGCGCGATGATGGTGGCGCGATACTTCTTCGTCTGCCGGCGGCCGATCGGGTTCAGGTGCAGCACGCGGCTGGCGCTGTCCCATTGCCGGCGCCTGGGATCGGTCGAGATATCATAGACCGCATCCGGGCGCGCGGCGGTGCAGACGCTGGCGATCAGCCACTGATGCAGCGCCTTGCGCTTCTGCGGAAACTGCGGGTCGATCGCATATTCGAATGCAGCGGCCAGTTCCTTCACCGTCAGGCGGCGGCGCGGCGTCCTGTTCAGTTCCTTGGTCTGGATCGGGCGGAACTGAACAGGCCGGGCCACGTCGCCGCGATCGTGCGCGGCGGTGATGGCTGCGGCCAAGGCGATGACGCTATTTTCGATGGTCGACGGCGCGCGCGGCTCTTCGCGGACACGGCCGCTGGTGAAGATTACGGGCTGCTTGGCCGCCCAATCGCGGAAGCCCTGCACCCATGTCTCATTAACTTGGCGGCATCGGATGTTGGGGCTGGACAGCGTGCCGATATAGTCGACCACATGGGCAAGGCGGGCCTCAAGGATTTTGTCATCCTTGAGCGCCAGATAATCGACGATCGCCTTGGTGACGAAGTAGCTGGCGTCTTCCGCGTTGCGGCGCTGGCCGCAGGTGGGGCAGATCGCCGCCCCTTCCGTATTCTGAAGGTAGTGGCGGTCTAGTGCGCGCTTCGCCTGCGCGTCATCTGCTGTGCCCGTTGAAAGGCTTCTGAGCCGTCCTCGCTCGGGGTCATACCAGAAGATGGCGAGGTTGGGGGATCGAAGGGTGCCGTCTCGCTTGCGGTCCCAATCGAGCCAATAGGCACCGCGCTGATAAACTCCCTGCGCCTTTGCGCGTCTCGGCATCGTGCATCTTCTTTCTGTATGGCGGCTGCCGCCTGCTGGATCGCATCATTACCGCCGTGCAGGAAGAACAAGTCAAGATCGGCGTCGGTCAGGCGGA
This sequence comes from Sphingomonas sp. S-NIH.Pt3_0716, assembly GCF_003950715.1. Classification (NCBI taxonomy): domain Bacteria; kingdom Pseudomonadati; phylum Pseudomonadota; class Alphaproteobacteria; order Sphingomonadales; family Sphingomonadaceae; genus Sphingomonas; species Sphingomonas sp. S-NIH.Pt3_0716. The sequence goes on from NZ_QLJK01000008.1 coordinate 72,068, forward strand.
TGCCCCTGCCCTTGTCGCGGGCGCGCGACAGGCGGCGGGCGAGGTCGGAAACGGCGTTCATGCGGCGGCCCTTTCGGGATGCTCTGGCGCCGGTTGATCCAGCACGTAGAGCAAGGTGAACTGAATTGCATATTGCAGATCGCGCAGGCCCCGCACCTTGCCGGGCAGCGCGTAGAAAGCTTCTGGCGCTTTCCGCAGGGTGGCCGCGATACTTTCGACCATGATCCGCTTATGTTCGACCGGCCAATGGATCGGCCGGCGCTCGCCATTCAGGATGCGCGCGAAATGCTCGATGTTGGACCAGATTATTTCGTCCTCGATCGCAGTGTTGCTGTCCAGTCTGCCCGCGCGTTCCCACGCCACCTTACGGCGGGCGCGTTCCTCGCGGGCGATCTGGACCAGCTGGAAAGGTGCGGGCCGGGTCATCGCGTGATGACCCTGAGCGGCACACGGATATGACGCGGCCAAACGCGCGGAGCATCGGTCACCACGATTGGCTTCCAGAAGATGGGAATTTGCCCATGATACTGGTGACCTTCCGGGTATGGCTCGCCATATTCACCAAGCAGCCACTGATCGGTTAGGCGGTTGTGCCATGGCCGTTCCGCGCGGCGCCACTGCTTGCCGGGCGTCGTTCCAGTCGGAAGCGACGTTGAATATTCCGGCAGCGCGCGCAGCTGTGCTGTGGTGAGAAAGACGCGATCAGCCATGGCTTGCTTCTCCAGCAAGGCCGCAGGTGCATGGGACCACGTGTGCATCCTTTAGCGACCCGCCATCATCGTCCCGGCACACACGCGAGGCGAAGGCTTCGGCGGCCTTGTCGAGCTGGCGCAGGGTGTCGTGGCTGGCCTGACATTCGTCGACGCTTTCGCGTCCATATTCATCAAGCACTTCCCGCGCAGCGACCACCAGAGCCGCGACATCGGCGGGAACTGCTGGGGCGAGCGCACGGCGGGCCTCGCGGATCAGTACGGCGGCCCACTGCTGCGCGTCTTCGGTCAGACTGTGCCATTCGGGCGCGGCGTAGACGCGCAGCACCGGATTGCTGTCGACAAGAGCGTGGGCAAGGCGAAGCTCTTCCTGGGTGGGAAGTTGCGTCCGCCCGACGCCGGCAGGCGCGGCAAGGTTGAGCAAGGCGACGATGCCCTGCGCCTCCGGCTCCGACAGGAAGCGCTGGTCTTCGTCCAGATCGTCAGAAGCGGCGCGGCAAATATACCAGCGGCCATCGGGTATCTTGAACGGACGCGCCTCATATTGTGGCGGCGTCCGCACGATATGGCGCGGGTCGAGATAGTCGAGGATGCGGGTATAAAAGAGCGCTTCCTCTGCATCGTCGGGGCCGCCCTGGGCGTCGATCGATAGGCGGAACGCATCGGCCAGCTTTTCGCCGACCGACACCGCAAAGGCAGTGTCACCCAGCTGGTTGCCTTCGCGAGCGAAGGCCAACAGCTCGCTGGCGGCCTCGCTGGCGCAACTGGCGGCAGCGATGGCCTTGGACCGGGTGTCGGGCACGGCGATGCCGAAGCCGCATTCGCAAATGACGGTGTCGCGGCCGGCGCAATCGCGGGTCGACCAGATGCGGTCGCAATTGGGGCAGCAAAGGATCAGCTTAGACATGCTTGGCCTCCAGTTCAGCGACGCGGGCGCGCAGCTGCATGTTGTCGTGGTGCAGGGTGCTGAGCCGCGCGCGGTAGCTGGTGTTGCTGCGGCACAGGCGGCGGACATCATTGGCGCGCTTGCGCTCGGCGATCCCGTCCAGATAGGACGCGACGCCCATCGCCGTGTTCACGGCGGTTACGGCTCGGCTGTCCATGTCAGTCGATCCTTTCGAAGCCGGTGGGGGTGAGGCGCGAGAAGCCGGTGCTGGTCATTTCGACATCGCCCAGCTTCTTCACGGTGTGGGCCGGGCCGGGCACAGGCTTGCGCCACGGTGGGCGATAGCGGGTCGCGGGCCGACGATCGGCAAGGGTGCGGCGCGCCATATCAGCCCGCCGCCCGCTGTTGCTTCCGGCTTTCCTGCCGGATGATCGCCTGCGCGCGCTTGATGTTCTTAGCCGCGTCCCATTTGGCGATGTTCAGCTGTGCCAACGCCATTGCAGCGGCGGCGGCGCGGCTCGACCAAACTCCGTTCAGGGCTTCGTCCGTCATAGGCTGGCTGACCGCGCCGGGCACGGCGGGGCGCAATTCGAAATAATAGTTGTCGCCCCAGACGATGGTCCAATTCGGCGCGCCCATCATTGCACCGCCTTTTGTTCGGGGTGCCATGCCGGCGCATGCGACGCTTCGCCGATCGCGATCCGCGCAGTTTTTATGTCGACCACGCGCACTTCGGCCTCTGGCCAATCGAGACGAATGGCGCGATCGATGTCACGCAGATCGCTGGTGGTCAGCACAAGCCGGTTGTCGGCCGGGATTTCGTGCTGCCTGGCATCCCAGCAATCCACGACGTGGGTCGCGCCGTAGGCGCGCGCAAAGGCCGCCTTGTGGAAGGTCTTTCCGCTGCGCATGGGGCCATGAATGATCGTGATCATTCCGACACCGCCTTCGCCGTGCGGCGATAGACCGGGCTGCGGTTCGGTTCGGCGCCGGCATAGCCATCCTTGTGCCAGCCCAGCCCGCGCATGATTTCGACCAGATGATAATTGTCCCGGAAGGCCGGGACATCGCCGGCAGCGTGGGCGACATGCAAATGGTGGCCCAGATCGCGCAGGACCACTTCGTTACGATCGCGCAGGTGGCGCGCGACATAGAGGGCAAGGCGGCGGGTGTCGCGGCCGATGCCCTTGACGGCGTGGATGCCGTCACTGTCGACAAGATTGGCGTCGACCAGATCGGCCACGGGTTCGCGGCGCCGGCTCTGTGCGCCCGCGCCATCGCGGACGATCAGCGCGGTGGCGCCATTGTCGAACAGCTGGCGGATCGTCCAGCGCAGGCCCTTCGACAGCACGACGCTGCCGGGAAACGGAAAATCGATAGGCGCATGAAGCATGATTGCCTCCCGTTGAGTGAACGAGAGGCTTATATTGTCATCTTTTGCTAACAGTCAATCGGATTGTTTGCGTTCGATGACATCTCTTGCAAACATCAGAAAAGCACAAGCTCGCGGTAGGGTATGACGCGATGGATCATCGCGACATCTTTGGTCGACACGTTGAAAGTGAGACGAGGGTTCAATTGCAGCAGCTCAAGGTAGGACGCTGTGCGCTTCTGAAGCCGCTTGATCAGGACGGAGTGAACGCGTTCGCCATCGTGCCCGTCAGCCTGGCGCAGATAAACTACCACATCATCGCCAATGCGAGGCGTCGTCTTCGGGTCGACATACACAGGATCGCCGGGGTCCCAGCGATCGGACATGGATGACCCCACGACAGTCACCGCATATACATCTCGGCGCTTCAACAGGGCGGCAGGACGGCGCGCATAGTCATGAACATCACCCAGGAAGAGGTCCGTAACTTCAGCGACGACTGCGCGCCCGTCTTCCTCGAATTCCAAATCAGCGCCTAACGCAGACCCAACAACCGGCACGTCCCGCAATTCCCCTTCAGCCATAAACGGCAGCGACTTAGCGCGCACCTCTTGCGCCCGACTTTCAGGCGATGCGTCAGGCGCGCTCATTGCATAGAATTGCGCAGGCGTGATGCCGATCGCCTCCAGTAGCTTTTCGACGATGTCGTTTCTCGCGCGCCCCCTCTGACGAAGGTTCGAAAAGAAGGAGCGGTTCACCCCAGCCTGAACCAGCCACTGGTTAGGCGTGAGGCTGGCGGGCTTCGCGGCCATCAACTGGCGGTAAAGCAGCGGTTCTTCGGGCGTTTCCATTGTGTCAGCAATTTCGCACAAACTAGCGCCAACGTCATTTTCATCTATTGCAAACATTATTGCTTGCGATGTTAGCGAACGATGACATATAGACGACGCCATGCTCATCACAGACCAACAGCTGATCGAGAAGATCGAGGCGTTTTTAGATCGTCATCAGATGGCGCCGACGCGCTTCGGGCGTGAAGCAACGCGGGAAGCCGCGCTGCTGACGACGCTGAAAAGCGGCAGGTCTGTTTCGCTCGCACGGGCCAATCGGATCGTTTCATTCATGGAACGCTATGATCGCGACCACGCGGCGTCACCCCATAGCAAATCCGAAAATATCGGGCAGGCCGCCTGATATGGCGCGGGGGGCGGAAAATCTGGGGCCGGCAGATATCGCGATCAGCGAGGCCACGGCCGATGCAGTGCATGCAGCCGGTCGACAGGTCTATGTCAGCCGCATGCTGGAGCGCAGCCAATCCACGGTGGCGCAGTGGGGCAATAGCGAAGTCGCTGAATTCATTCCGCTGCGCCTGGTGCCGGTGGTGGAGAATATGTCCGCCGGTCAGGATGGATGGCCGCATATCACCCGCGCGTTGGCGAAGATGCAGGGTTTCGAGCTGTTCCGCCTGCCCGCGCCGGAAGGCGAGGCGATGGATTGGCTGGCCCAGATCGGCATCCTGTCGACCGAAGGGGCGGATATCACGCGCAAAATCTGCACGGCGATGGGCGACCGCAAGGTGTGCGCCCACGATGTGAAGCGGCTGGGCATGATCGAGGATGCGGAACAGCTGGTCAGCGTGGCGGTCGCCATACTTGCCCGGCTGCGCGCGGTGGCGGGGGAATGACGTTCATGAAGCCGGAACAATTTCGCAGCTGGGCCGAACGCGCGCAGCCGGGTGAGGACGTGGTTTATGCCGAAGGCGTCCGCCCCGGCGACGCGATCGGCGCCACGGTGCGCGGGCTGCATGACGCCGGGCTGGTCGCCATGACCAGCAAGCGGGTCGACGGCCGGTTACGCTTCATCGCGCAGCGCCTGCCCGATCCGCGCCCGTCGCAGCTTCGCGCCCGACAGGTGCCGCAACGGGGCCGGTTCCAGCTGGCGGCCAATGACGGCGCGATGACGACGCGGGCAGTGCTGCGCATCCTGCAACAGGCGGCTGCACGTGGCCTGCCCTGCCCCACCAATGAAGAGCTGGCCAAGCGGGTCGGCCTGAATGGCAAGGTAGCGGCGTCCTATCGCGTCCGCCGCCTGGTGCAGCTGGGCAAGATCAGCGTGGAAGAGCCTTCGCCGCTGGAACGGCGGGTGGTGACCATCCTGGCCACCGGCAAGCAGACACAAAGGGCGATGCTGTGACCGCCGCCCTTCCCCTTTTCAAATCCGTCGCCTTCGGGTCGCACGACGGAACGGGCGCGGCGCCCAGCCCTGTGGCAGCCGCGCCCGCCAAACACTGAGGCGGCGCGGCGGTGGAGCTGGACGGGACCGACATGGCGACCAGCCTGACACCCGGCGAACTCTATCGCCGCGCGCGCCGGATCGAGGCGCTGGCCCGGATCATCATGGATTGCACCACGCGCGGTTCCCGCAGCGCCGACAGCGCGCGGGCCAGCCAGTTGCTCAAGGAAATCGGCGCCATTGCCGGGGAAGGAAGCGAATGATGGGTATCCTGACCAAGCAGGCCTTCGGCCGCCTGCCGGTACCGAAGATCGACGCCGAACCGCTGCGCGTGGTGCGCATCCCCTGCCCGCGTTGCGGCACGGTGAATTGCGCTGACCATAGCGCGAGCGCGCTGACTTCGCGGGTGGTGGCGCCGACATTTTGGCGGGGCGGCTGACAGGATCGACGGGGCTTGCAGGCCCCGCCGTGGCCGCAAACGTCAGCGGCTCGATACAGGCGTGACCAGTCGGAGAGGCGGCGATTTTCTAGATAGAGAGGTACAATCATGGACGATCTGAAATTCAAGCTGGGCCAGCATGTTCGCCTGAAAACGAGCGACGAAGAAGGCCATGTGGTGGGCCGCGCGGAATATGAGGCGTCCGAACCGTCCTATTATATCCGCTATCGCGGCGGCGACGGTCGCCAGATCGAGGCGTGGTGGGGCGAAAGTGCCCTGACCGAAGCCTAAAATCATGTCGCCCTGGGCACGGCAGGAAAAGGCCCATTTCCCCGCAATTTGTAACCTTTGCCTGATTTCCGGGAACACTCGCCTTGTCTCTGCCCTCCCCCATTGCTGATCGCGTTGCGCGTCTGCGGGCGCGGGTGAGTATCGCCACGGTCATCGGTGCCGCCGTCAAGTTGGGCAAGGGTAACAAGCCGCGCGGCAAATGCCCCTTCCACGGATCGAAATCCGATAGCTTCGCGGTCGATGTCGATGGCTGGCGCGCCAAGTGCTGGGGCTGTGGCTGGTCGGGCGACGCGATCAAGTTCGTGCAGGATCATTACAGCCTGACCTTTGCCGAAGCCCTTGCCCGTCTGGAGGGTGGCCATACCGCCGATCTGGAGGCCGCGCCCCGCCGTCGCGAAAAGCAGAGTGTCCCGACGCGCGAGGTTGAAGTGATCGAGTCCATCGCGCTGGGCCGGCACCTTTGGAAGATCGGCCGCTATGATCCCGATGCGGTGCGCACCTATCTGATCGCGCGCGGGGTGCCGGCGTCGATCCTGACTGACCGACGCCTGTGTGATTTTCGCTTTGTCGGGCTGGGGCCGATCGTGCCCTGGCGCGTGGATCGCGGCCCCGACAGTGTGCCGCAGGCGCCCGCAATCGTGGCGCTGGTGCGCGGCCTGCCGGCATCTGGGCTTGGCCCCGGTCCCGAACATGATCTGGATGATTGGGCGCCGATCGGCGTCCATGTCACCTGGCTGCGGCCCGATTTGCGCGACAAGATGGTGCGCGAGCGCCGCGACGGTTCGAAATATCCCGCCCGCAAGATGCTGGGGCCGGTCGGCCATGGCGGCGTCTGGTTGCCTGGCGCTGATTATGGCCTGCCCTCACAGGTCGGTCTGTATGTCGGCGAAGGCAATGAGACTGTGCTGTCGGGCATGGCCATTTGTGGCGCCACCGACGACGATTGGGGTCTGGCGGCGCTGAGCCTTGGCAATCTGCAAGGGCCTGAGCCACGCATTCGCGGTGCAATCCCCTTGTTCGATCCGCGCCCCAGCATCGAGCGGCCACCGCTGCGCTTCGCCCATCGCGGGCGTGTCACCGGATTGATCGACGCCGACATGGCGCCCCTGCGCGGTCCCATAGACCGGGCGACGGGCGCCCATGTCGGCGAAAAGCTGATCGAAAAGAAGAATGGGCCGATCGTGCATCGCGAGCTGACCAGCGGCGAGCGATCGGAATTGTGCGGGACGCTGTTCGTGCGCGCCTGGCGCGCGATCGGCGCCGATGCGCGCGCCGTGCGGCCGCCCATGGGTCAAGATTTCAATGATGCTGCTAGGGAAGGAAGGATATGAGCGACCTTGGCGAAGGCCAGAGCAAGACATTGCTGCTGGGCCTCATCCGTCGTGGCAAGGCCATTCAGGACGAAATCAAGGATTTGCAGGCCGATCTGAGCGAGGTTTGCAAAGAGGGGAAGGTTGCCGGCTTCGACGGGACGAAGATCCGCGAAGTCATCAGCTGGCTATGCAAGGTCGACAAGCATGGCCGGGAAAAGGTGGATGAGGCGGAAGCGATTTTCGACCTGTACCGCAGCGTGGCCGATGGGGGCGCGGTCAAGCTGGATGAAATGATGGACAGTGCGCGCGACCGCGCGTTGCTCGCCATCTTCGCCCCTGAAGATCAGGCAGAAAAGAAGCTGACCAAGCGGCGCCAGACCATGCGGTCGGCGCTTGCGATGGCGCAGGCAGCGAAGGCGGCGCGTTCCTCATGACCAAGAAGACCATCATTCCCATTACCGTGGCCGACCCGCTGGTTACCGCGTGGCTCGACACGTCCGATTTCGGCAACGGCAAGCGCATTGTTGCCGTTGCCGCAGGCCGCCTGCTGTGGATTGAGGATTTGCAGGCCTTTGCCCATTATGATGGCACCCGCTGGTCGCTGGAGCGTGGCGCGATCGAGGCGCAGAGGATCGCTCACAAGGTTATCGAGCATATCGACGCGGAAGCGACGGCTTTGGGCGAAATCGCGGAGAATGCGATAGCCCTACGCGAGCGCGTCGGCGCCTGGTGTACGCCTGAGCTTGCTCAGAAACGGGTCGAAACCCTCCGTGGTCACGCCGTCCGATCGGGCAGCGCCGGCATGACATCGGGCATGCTCAAGCAGGCGCGATCCTTCCTGACCGCGATGCTGGCGGACTTCGACACGGATGAGCTGATCTACAACACGCTCAACTGCACGCTGCGATTTGTCGAGGTGGACAAGAAGTGGACGGTCAAAGCGCACCCCCATGATCCCAACGACATGCTGATGCAGGTCGCCAACGTCATTTATGATCCGAAGGCGACCGCCACCTTCTGGACTGAGCGTCTGGAAATGCTGACGCCTGATCCCGAGCAGCTGGCCGCGTTCAAGCCGCTCTATGGATATTCGCTGACCCGCCTTAGCTCTGACCAGTCCTTCTACGTCCATCAGGGCAAGGGCGGCGACGGCAAGTCCATGACGCATATGGCCCTGGCCGATCTGCATGGCGACTATTACCGGCATGCGGGGATCAAGACATTCCTCCAAGGCCGGGACGGCGGCGGCGCTGAGCATCGGTCGGACCTTGTGCGCCTGCGCGGTGATATCCGCTTTGTTACCAGCGACGAGCCTAAGAAATCATCGGTTTGGGACGGCGAGACGATCAAGCAAATCACCGGTAGCTTCGTCACCGCGCGCGGGGCGAATGAGCGGACGGAAATCACCTTCAAACCGCGCTTCAAGCTGTTCATCGAATGCAACATCATCCCGCGCGCGCCCAGCGACGACAAGGGTTTCCGGCGCCGGTTCAAGCTGTTCATGTGGTCGGTGTCGCTGGATGAGACGCCAGCGGGCGCCATGCAGCCCGACGAAGTGCTGCGGAGACTGAAAGAGGAAAAGTCCGGCATCCTCAATTGGTTGATCGATGGCGCCCTGGAATGGCTGACCACGCGCAGCATCCCGCAGCCCAGCGCCATGAGCGATGCCCTGGCCGATTTCTGGGCTGACTCTTCGCCGCTGTTGGACTGGATGGCCGAATGGTGTGACACGTCCGACAAGGTGGCGATGGAGCCGGCAAAGCGGCTGCACGACCATTTCAAGCAGTGGTGCGAGGACGCGGGCATTGAGCATGTCTTGAACCCCACCGCCTTCGGCCGTGCCCTGCGCGACAAGCATCATGGCGTCTATAAGGACGGGCGTGGCACACGATGGCGCAAGGGCATCCGCCTGCGCGAACAGCCGCACTACGGCCATCGCTCAGCCCCGCCCGCAGCCGCTGGGTCTTTGCCCCCTGTGGGGGAAGCCAGCGCCGAACCCGCCGTAGGTGACGTGACGGCCGACGATTGTGTGCCGCCCTTTGACGGGGATGACGCGTGATGGCCAGCACCAGCCCGAATTGCTGCCTACTAGATGTAGTGACGGCGGGTTACGGCGGGTTGAGCCTAACCCTCCGTATGGGCAGGCCCGGCGGCTTTGATCCGGCCTGTCAGGGGGTGCGCGAGGCGCGGCCGCGGTTGCATCAAGGCGGTCACACGGCGGGTTAGCCGGTCGCATACGGCGGGTTGGTGGCAAACCCTCCGTTAGTAAAAGCCACGGTTTTATGCGGGTTACGGACAGTTACGGCGGGTCCGGCGGGTTTGATCCGGTCTCGATCTATGTGCGGGTGCGTGGGTGCGCACGGCACATCAGGTTGTAACTATCCGTCTATCCGTACTCTCCAAGGATACAAGATATGGTTCATCAAATTGATATGGGGGGACAACCCAACTTCTACAGCTTCGCACTGGTTGAAGAGCGCCTGGTCGAAGCGATGCGGCTGTGGTGGCACGTCAGCGGGGGCTGGTGGCCGTTCGCCAGTGATGGGCCGTGGCACCTGATCGCCACCGACGACAGCTGGGATTGGGATAGCGATCGGTGGGCGGATGCGCCGATGCCGAAGCTGCCTCTCTCTCGCGAGCAGATGCGCCGCCGTGATGAAGCGACTGCATGGCTTCGCCATGCGCCTGAGCGGGACCGCCGGCTTGTCGTCCTGGCTGTCACCGCCTTGGCCGCAGGGCGCAAGCGGGTGCCGTGGCGGTCGCTTCTTCGGCCAATGCGGATGCGGCGCGGCGCTGATGGGCTGCGGATGCGCTACGGGCGCGCGGTCAATGCGATCTGCGTAGCGCTGAACACCGCAGAAATCCGCGCATAGAGACGGTGCAAGGGGTAGAATGTGATGGCATCGAAATATTGTTTGTTCGTCTCTGCGTCCAAATCAGCTATCCAGTTGATACGCTGGTGGCGGGCCTATGGGCGCGGCGCAGGCGTGGACCTCTCCAACCTGATGACGCCTCGCCCTGCCCATGCAGCGCGGGGCGTCGTCATTTGCGACCGCGTCGCGGTAGGGGATCGGCCGCGCCGGGGCTGCGACCGCGTCGCAAGTGCCAGCAATGAAATTGCGCGGGCGGGCGCGGCGCGACAGAATATTGCGCCCACCCCCCTTTGGGTCCTCCCCGGCTCGCGAGCCTATACGGGGGCCGAAGGCGTTCGGTCTGCCAGCGCGCAGAATTTTTTGACAAGCTTTTGTTTTTCTTTGGGTTTCGGTCGCTGATGCTGGGGAACCTCGCCGATCTGGTGGCCACTGGCCTCGCTTCCGAACCGACGCTGCGCAAGTGGCTGAAGGATCAGCGCGACTGCGATTGGCTGAAAAAGCGCGGCTCCAATGGCGATGCCTACGAGATCGACATTGCCGGGGCCATCGCCGCATGGCGCGCGAAGGAAAATGAAAAGGTCGAGGCCGAAAGGCAGAAGAGCGAAATTCTTGGCCAGATGGCCATGGACCTTGGCTTGGCGCCGCCGTCCGGCCCGACCCTGTCGATTGCCGACCGCAAGGCGCTGATCGATGAAGAGATTGCCGCGACCAAGCTGGGCCAGCTGCGGCGCGAGCTTGTTTCGGTGGCATTGGTCGAGGCCGCTTTTGGCGACATCCTCGCCCGCTATGCACAGCGCGCCGCCACCTTCACGGCGCGGCTTGCCAAGAAAATCGACCTGACACGCGAGCAGCTGACCGCGATCGAGACACTTAGAGCGGCGGACCAATCGTGGTTCGCCGACCAAATGGAGCATTGGGGCAAGGATATTGTCGATGATAGCGGCGATACCGGCTCCACGATGGAAGCTTCCCCCGCCCACGACGGGCGCTGATGTTCTTCGTCGGCAGGCGCACAACGTCCGACCGAAGCTGAAAACCAGCGTCAGCCTGTGGGCCATCGACAATCGGGCTTATGATCCGTCGACCCTGCCATGGCAGACGGAAATCATGGATGCCCTTTCCGACCCGGAAGTCGCGGAAGTGGGCATGATCAAGCCCAGCCAGTGCGGCGGCACGGAAATCGGCTTGGCTTGGCTGGGCTGGATCGTGGACACAGACCCGTCTGATAGTCTGGTCTGTCAGCCCGACCAGAACATGGCCGGCATCTTTTCGAAGACGCGCCTGGCGCCGATGATCGATGAGACGCCTTCGGTAAAGCGCAAGCTGAAGCCCTCGCCCGATGCCAATGCGATCCACCTGAAGCTCTTTCAGGGCATGACGTTGGCGGCAGTCTGGCCGGTGCCTTCACAGTTTACCCAACGGCCAGTGCGCTATGGCTGGCTGGACGATTATGACCAGTATGACGAAGATATCGGCGCATCGAAGGACAAGGGCGGTCAGGGTAGTGGCATCGCCCTGCTGGAGGGCCGCAATACATCGCACGAAGGCCGCGACAAGAAGTTCGTTTCGTCTTCGCCCGCCCGTGAAGATGGCGGCGGTGTAGAAGCCTTTGTCGAGGGCGGGACCGACGAACGGTTGCAGCCCGTCTGCCCGTCCTGCGGCGACCGTTGGGAAATCGACATCCTGACCGATCTGCATTTTGATCGGAAGGGAACGGCCGATGATGCAGAGGCCAGCGCCTGGGTGACATGTGCCAATGGGTGCGTGTTGCAGCCGAACGACCGCCGCGCTGTGCTGGATAGTTTGGCCGATCTGCCGGGCAGAGGATTTGTTGCCGCGAACCCGACCGCAAGCAAGCGGCGCCGTTCCTTCCGCGTCGACGGGCTGATGGCTCTTACCAGCTGGCCCAAGCTGGCCCGACTGTGGCGGGAAGCGATGCTGGCGTGGGAATTGCGGCAGGACGAAAGCGATCTGCGGACGTTCTACAACACCAAAGGCGGCAAGAATTACCGGTCGCAGGCGAGCGGCGAAAAGCCGATAGCTTCCGCCGATCTGCGAAAGCGACTGACGATGGGGTGGAGCCTGGGGACAGTCCCGCGCGGCCCGACAGTGCTGAACCTGATTATCGACGTTCAGCATGATCGCTTTGAATGCGGCGTCGTCGGCTATGGGCGCGATGGTGAGCGCTGGTTGATCGACCGTTTCGCGATCGACGTGATGGATGACGGGCTGACGCAGGTTTCGCCGTTCATCCATACCGAGCATTGGAAAGTGCTGCTGCCACTGTTCGACCGGAAATATCCGATGGTCGATGAAGGCGGTGCCGTCGTGGGCCATGCGCCGATCCTGTCCGTCACCGTCGATACCGGCGGCTCGGACAAGAAAGGCGATCAGGCTACGGCGGGCGCGAAATGGTTCTGGAATGCGGCCCGCGCGCTGGGCGTCCACCCGTCGCGGATCACACTGGTCAAGGGTGGTTCGAACCGTGACGGTAAGAAGCTGATGCCGCCCGGCGAATTTGCGGACCAGAAAGTCAAGGGCGGCGCCAAGCGCAATAGCGCGCGGCTCTGGTTGCCCAACGTCCACAAGATCAAGAATATCATCGACGCCAAATTGCGGCGGCAGAAGCCGGGGCCTGGCTACATCCATCTTCCCGGCGGCGAGTTCGTCGACGGGACTGACCAGCGCGTATTCGGTCTGACCGAAGAGCATCTGGACGAAATCACGGCCGAAGAGCTGAAGAAGGGCAAATGGGAAAAGCTGCGCGCTCGCAATGAGACGCTGGATATCCTTGTCTATGCCGAAGCCGCGATCCTGAAACCGCCCTTTGCACAGAGCCGTAACGACATGCGGTGGGTGCCAAAGGATTTCCGCATCATCTGGCCCGCGCAGGGCGTCATCGTCCTGCGCGGGCCTGCCGCCAACGACCCAACACCGTCCCCGACAGCGGAGCCGGTAGCGGTCAATGCACCACCGCCGCCGCCAAAGCCAGCGCGGAGCCGCCCGGCTCCACGACGATCGGGTGGCTGGATGAACCGACTAGGAAGCCGCTAGACCATGATCAATCGTCTGACCGACGCCCTGCCCGCTATGCCGCAGAGCATAGTGGCGGGTGACAGCCTACGCGTGATCCGCGCCGATCTGGGCGCCACCTATCCGGCGGCCGATGGGTATAGCGCCACGTTCATTTTTGTGCCGGAACGTGGCGGGTCGGCGGTCACGATCGACGGGGAAGCCAGCAGCGGGGGATGGCTGCTATATGCTGCCGGATCGGTGACCGCCGATTGGGCCGCTGGTGACTGGCGCTGGTCGGTAAAGGTCGAGAGCGATGACGGTCGCTTTACAGCGGAAAATGGCAGCTTGCGCGTTCAGCCGGACCCGGCATCGACGGCAGACACGCGCAGCCATGCGCGCAGGACGCTCGATGCCCTGGAAGCCGCGATCGAAGGCCGGGCGTCGAAGACGGACATGGAAACCACCCTGGCTGACGGGCGCCAGATCAAGCGCATCAGCCATGAGGAACTGGTAAAAATGCGGAAAACATATGCCGGGCTGGTGGCCGCTGAAGAGCGCAAGCGCGGTCGGGGTGGCCCCGCCCGCATATTGGTGAGCCTGTGATGCGCATTTTCGGCCTTCAGATCGGGCGCGACGCGCCGCCACAGGATACGGCCCCGGCCATGCCTCGCCGCCAGCGGATTGCGCGCGGCGGATATGCACGGCGCGGGTTTCAGGCCGGTGTCACCGATCGGCTGACCAGCAAGTGGACCACCACCGACGAAACGGTGAACATGGCGCTGCTGAACCATCTGCGCCCCATGCGTGCGCGGAGCCGCGATTTTGGCCGCAACAATGAATATGGCCGCAAGTTTCTGTCGCTGGTCCGCACCCATATCATCGGCCCGGCGGGTTTCACGCTGAAGGTCGACTGCCGCCGCCCAGATGGGACGCCGGACCAGCAGGACAGCCAGCGCATTGCCCGCGCTTACAAGAGATGGGGCAAGCGCGGCAATTTCGATGTGACGGGCCGGCTGAGCGAAACGCAGTTCGACGCTCTGGCCATCACCATGATCGCGCGGGATGGCGAAGTGCTGATCCGCATGGTTGAAGGCCGCGACCGTGGCCTGCATCGCTTCCAGCTTCAACTGCTCTCCGGCCATCTGCTCGACGAAGGCCATAATATGGACCTGGCGAACGGGCACCGCATCCGCATGGGTGTTGAGTTCGACGCCTGGATGAAGCCGGTCGCCTATCATCTGCGGATCATGAGCGGCAGCGCGGACATGCACGGCACCGCCAGCCAGCGCTATGAGCGTGTCAGCGCAGACGAAATCATGCATCTGTTCGTGCCGGAGGAAATCGACCAGTGGCGCGGCATCCCATGGGCCTATGTCGCCCTGCGCGATGCCAAGCATCTGGACCAGTTCGACGAAGCGGCGCTGGTGGCGGCGAATGTCGGTGCGGCCAAGATGGGCTTTTTCCAACAGAAAGACCCTGAGGCCGGTCCGCCGATGCAGCGTGAGGGGGAAGACGACGGGGACGGCTATGCCGACCAGCAGGACTTCGTGACGGCGGCAGAACCGGGAACGTTCGATGTCATCCCTGACGGCTATGAGCTGAAGGAATATGACCCGACCTATCCCAATGAGGTCTATGATCCTTTTACGCGCAACGTCCTGCGGCGCCTGTCCACCGGCCTTCTGGTCGCCAATCACAGCCTGACCGGCGACCTGACACAGGTGAATTTCAGTTCCATTCGCGCCGGCACCCTGGATGAGCGCGACATGTGGAAGATGCTGCAAGGCTTCTACGCGGAGGCGAAGGAAGTCATTTTCGGCCGCTGGCTGGGCCTGTCGATGATCTATGATCCCGACCTGAAGGCCCTGCCCTACAGCAAGTTCGATAAGTTCAATGCGCCGGTCTATTTCGGCCGCCGCTGGGATTGGGTCGACCCGAAGAACGACGCCGCCGCCGATCGCGAGGCCGTCGCGCTGGAGGTGCGCAGCCGGGCCGAAATCATCCGCGAGCGTGGCCGTGACCCTGATGAGGTCTGGGCCGAACTGGACAGCGAGAAGGAACGGGGCATGGCGACGCCACATGCGGGCGGCGGCGGCAACAGCAATGCGGGCACGGCATCCGCCGCCGCCTGATTTCAGGAGACAGTCATGAGTAAAGCTGCCCTCGCCCTGCTGGCGGGAACGATGATGGCTGGCCCGCAGATGCGGGACAGCGAACCCGACCAGACCTTGCGTCGGGACATGCAATTTACCCTGCGGGCCGAAGCGATCGACGTGGAGGCCCGCACCGTCGAACTGAGCTTCTCCAGCGAAGAGCCATATGAGCGCTGGTGGGGCACCGAAATTCTGGATCACGCCGATACCGCAATCCGCCTTGGCCGGCTGAACGGTGGCGGCGCGCTCCTGATGGACCACAACAGCCGCGACCAGGTGGGTGTTGTGGAACGCGCCTGGATTTCAGGCAGGAAAGGCCGCGCGACTGTCCGGTTTGGACGATCGGCCCGCGCGCAGGAGGTCTTTCAGGATGTCCAAGACGGCATCCGCAAACTGGTCAGCGTAGGTTATCGCATCGTCGAAATGGTGCTGGCGCAGCGTGACGGCGACAATGCGACCTATCGGGTAACCGACTGGGAGCCATACGAAATCAGCCTGGTTTCGATCCCTGCTGACACAACCGTTGGCGTCGGCCGCGAAGGCGAGCCGCCCGCTTTTGATCCACGTTCCCTTGTTCAAGAGGAAGATGACATGAATTTTGGCACCCGTAATGCGGGCGGTGGTGCTGCTGCGCCTGCCGTCACCCCGACCCCTGCCCCGGCGCCTGCGCTTGGCGGTGAACAGCGTTCGGCCGTCCCGGCCCAGCCTGTCGCCCCCGTCCTCGACGCTGCGGCCATCGCCGCTGCCGAGCGCGACCGCTCCAACCATATCCGCGCCATGGCCGCGCGGCTCAACTGTCGCGAGCTGGGCGACGCAGCGGTCAATGATGGCCGTTCGATCGACCAGTTCATCCGCGATTTCGAAGCGCAGGCGGGCAACGCCACCACGATCCGCACGGCCGAAACGCCGCTTATCGGCATGGGCGAGAATGACGTGCGCAGCTTCAGCTTCGTGCGCCTGATGAACGCCCTGGCGAACCCCACCGACGCGCAGGCCCAGCGGGCCGCCGGTTTCGAACTGGAATGTTCGGCCGCCGCTTTGCAGCGTGGCCATGCTTCGGCCAAGGCCGGGGCCCTGCGCATCCCGCTGGACGTGCTGCGCGCCGACATCAACGGCGAAGCCCGCGACCTGAATGTGGCCACCGCCACTGCCGGCGGCCATACCGTCGCGACCGAATTGCTGGCGGGCAGTTTCATCGAACTGCTGCGCAATGCGATGGCGCTGACCGGCCTGGGCGTTCGCATCCTGGGCGACCTGAACGGCAATCTGGCCATTCCGCGCCAGACCGGTGGCGCCACCGCCTATTGGGTCGGCGAAGGCCAGGCACCGACCGAAAGCCAGCAGGCCTTCGATCAGGTGGCCCTGACGCCCAAAACCGTCGCCGCCTTCACCGACATGACCCGCCAGCTGCTGATGCAGTCGTCGATCGACGTGGAGTCCTTCGTGCGTCAGGATTTGGCGCTGTCGCTGGCGCTTGCCCTCGATCTGGCCGGTGTGAATGGTTCGGGATCGACCAATCAGCCGCGCGGCCTGCTCAACACCACCGGCATCGGATCGGTGATCGGCGGCGCCAATGGCGCGGCACCGACCTGGGAGCATATCGTCAAGCTGGAAACCGCCGTGGCCAATGCCAATGCGGAGCTGGGCAATCTCGGCTACCTGACCAACACGAAGGTTCGCGGCAAGCTGAAGCTGACCCAGAAGTTCACCGGCACCAACGGCGATCCGGTGTGGGAACGCGGCAACGAGATGAACGGCTATCGCGCCGCCGTCTCCAATCAGGTGCCGTCGAACCTGACCAAGGGCACGTCCACCAACTGCTCGCCGATCATCTACGGCAATTGGGCCGACATGCTGATCGGCATGTGGGGTGGCCTCGACGTGCTGGTGAACCCCTACATTCTGTCGGGCACCGGCTCGGTCCGCATCGAAGCCTTCCAGTCGGCGGATATCGCCGTCCGCCATGCGGAAAGCTTCGCCGTCATGGGCGATGCCCTGACCGACTAATCCATCCTCCAGCAAGGGCCGGGCATCCCGCCTGGCCCATAGGGAAACAGCATCATGACCGTGAAAAAGCTCTACGCGCTGCGCCCTGTCGGGATCGATGGCAAGCATTTCGACCTGGGCGAGGAAGTGAAGGACGTTGCGTCCGAACAGCTCAAGCTCGCCGAAAGGCAGGGATCGGTGGGACCGGACAAGCCCGGCACCCCACCCGCCCCGGAAAAAAAGGACTGATCGCGCCACTAGACACGATGTCAGCGCGGGCGCTGGTGGCTATGGCCACCGGCGCCCTTCTCAATTGAAGGGCATTTCTCATGAAAAGCATCACGCTTCATACCGCCGAACTCGACAATGGCGGCAAGCGGCGCGAGGCCGGTGACACCATCATCGTCGGCAAGGGCAAGGATCAGATAGACGCTGATCGCGCCAAGGCGCTGATCGCCAACGGCGGCGCGGCCAACGAGGCAGAGGCCGCGAAGTGACCGAATTTTCGGACGCGGCGGCGGACCTGCATCAGGCTTTCGCCGATCCGATCACCTATACCGGTGCCGGGCTGAATGGCGGCGCCATCACCGGCACCAAATATGATGTTGTCGCCGATACATTTCAGGGCGCCGGCAACACCGCCCGCCGGGTGTGGTTCGAAGTCCAGCAGAGCGACCTGCCGCAGGCGCCTGCCAAGCGCAACACCATCCAGCACACCGACCCCATGACCGGCGCCACCACCAATTGGGCCGTGATCGACATCACGCGCCGCGACGACATCGGTGCCTTTGACCTGACGGTTGAAAAGGCATGAGCACTCGCGAAACGATCTTCGCCGCGATCGAGGCGGCGCTAGGCCAAACCGGCGCCGCCGAAATCGAGCGGATGCCTTCAAGCGATCCGGCGTCCTTCCCGGCCCTGCACATCATGGATGACGGTCAAGGCCAGCTGGAGGGCGAAGCCGGGTCGACCCGATATGGCATGGCGATTTCGATCGAAGGCTATGTCGAAGGCTCTGGCGGTAGTGCCATGCATACAGCGCTCAACACGCTCCATGCCGCCACGGTGGCCGCCATCATCGGTCTGATCCCGACCGTTACCGTGATCGAGGATATTCAGGAGGGCGATCTGCGCACGGTGGTGGCGCCGCTGGCCAGCGCCGCCCGCCTCGCCTTCAGCCAAGATTTCACCATCACCTTCGCCACCCGGCGCGGGCAACCTTAACAACCCAAGGAGCAAGACATGGGTGATCCCGTAATCCGCCCCGACAATGCGGTGGCGATGTTCAAGATCGAAACCACCGAAGGCGTCGACGCCGTTCCCACGGCGGCCGATGCCTTCCCGTTCGAAACCGGCCAGCAGTTCAACAGCCCCTTCACCACCGAAGACTCCAGCGAAGTGACCGGCTCTTTCGTCGCGGGTGCGCCGACCGTGATCGGTCAGCCCGCCGAAATCACCTTTCGCTGCAAGATGAAGGGCGCGAACGCCGCCTATTCCGCTAGCGTGAAGCCGCCCCATCATGCTTTGCTGGTTGCGGCCGGCAAGAAAGCCCTGTTCACCGCTGCCGTCGCCGCTGCCGCCGTCACTGCCGTGGCCGGTGGGACCGCGACGCTTGCGGCCGCCTTCGCCGCCACTGCCCAGGCCTATCGCGGAATGCCGCTCAAGCTGTCGGGCGGGCCGGGGGCCGGGCGCACTACCTTCATCACCGACTATACGGCGGCGCGGGTGGCAACCCTTGCTGACAGCTTCGATCCGGTGCTGACCACCGCGACGCAGGCCGAAATCCTGCCAAACTGGACCTATGCCGGGACCAGCCCCAAGGATCAGGCCGCGCGGTTGACCGACCAGCCCAGCGGCACGCTCTACCTCAATGAAGATGGCGTACTACGCAAATATACCGCCTGTCGTGTCAGCCTGACCGACTGGGGCGGCGATACCGCCAAATCCGGCTTCTTCACCTTCCGCATCACTGGCATCTATGCCGGCAAGGTCGACGCGACCATGCCGGACGCTGCCGTGCCCTTGCACAGCGGCCCGATCCTGGCGATGGGTGTCAGCGGTGTCGATCCCGCCTTTCTGGTCAATCGGCAGCAGCTTCCCATTTCCTCCTGGTCGATCGCGGAGAACACGACGCAGGAAAACCCGGAAGACCCCAACACCAGCTATGGTTTCGGGGCATCGCAGCTGGGCCGCCGCGTGCCCGAACTGCGGTGCGATCCGCTCGCCACGCTGGTCGCCACGCGCAATGTCGAAGCGGATATTGCGGCGATGTCCCAATATCCCGCGCTGATCCGCGCTATCGGCGCCGCCTACAACCGTTGGGCCATCACAGTGCCCCTGGCGCAGCCGATCGCGGCCGACAGCGGCACGCGCGGTTCGCTGCGGTCGGAAGACACCCGCTTCCGCCTGCTTAGCCCCGGTCGCGACGCCCAGGCGCGCGACGGCGACTCGATCCTCTGTTTCTGGTGAGGTGTATCATGGTTGATTATTCGGATGGTGTGGGCATCGATCAGCTGACGCCCAGCATGGTCGATAGCGCATCGAACCAGCGCACCGCAAATAACGCTGTGCGTCATCAGTATCGTGTCCTTTCAGACGCTGAGAAGGCCGCGATGGTCGCGATCAAGGATAAGGGGGGCGAATTTCTGACGTTGATCGACAGCTTGCGGTCGCCTCCGGTTCCGGTGTCGGCCGCTGAATGGGGTGACCGTCTCGATCCCCCGATGGCGGTTGCAACATTCAACCGTGAATTGACTATCGCGGCCGAAAAGATTGAAGAGGCGGTCATGTGGGCCGTCAAGCATATCACGGCCTGACATGACGATCATCGCATCCACCGCCGCATCTGCGGCCGAACCCTTCACGCCGAAATGGATGGAGGGCACGCCCGGCGCCCCGACCTTCTACATTCGCGCGGGCGACATCATCGAACGCCAGCTGATGGAGGCTGAGCTATCCGGCCCGGCCTATAATGCCGGTGAAATCTGGCCATGGGAAAAGCATGGCGCCCTGATCGACGGCATCAGCGCCTTTGCCGGGGAAGACACGGCTCATCTGATCGCCCTTGCCGAAACGGCGGCAAAAGGCGAGCTGGTCGACCCCGCCGAAATCCAGCTGTTGCAGCAGGTGACCCAGACGATTGCCCAGCATTTCCCGGCCTATCGGGCGCTGGTCGAGCGTGAGGAACGACGCCGGGCGATCCTGCCCATGGTCGCATTCTGCCGCTATTGCGTGGATTGGGAGAATGTCGAGGGTCGACCGGTGCGGGGCATCAATGGCCAGATCGACCCGGCGACGCTGACAACGATCGAACCGCTGCTGCTGCGCGTCGCCGGCATGGAGGCCTATGACCGGCAATATGGGCTTAGCGCCCGAAAAAACTCCGATGCGCCCTCGAAGTCCGGCGACGACCAAGAGACTTCGCCTTCGGCCGAACCTTCGGGGACGGATGGATCATCGCCGGGGAGCGATACCGAGAAAACCCCCGCCTGACCCTGCCCGCCTGGGCGCTCTTCACCGTCGACCTGTGGTTGCGGTGTCGAGCGCGCGGCGGCGCGCTTGGCGGGGGCACCCCGATAATGCCGGGGCCGGGCGGCTATGGGCAGCAGCCCGCAGCGCTGATGGATGCCTTTGACCTGCTGGAAATGATGGTGAGCGAGAAAGACGATGCCAGCACTTGAACTATCCGTCGACCGGGCCGACCTCGATCGCCGCAGCGAAGCCATCATTACCGCCATGCTGCTGGCCGGCACCCGCTCCATCCATGCCAGCACGAAATGGCTGGAGCGCCGCCTGGAGGATCAGACCAAGCGTTCCGTGAAAGGGCGCCTGTGGCGCGCGTGGAAATCCGACGCTTACCCGGCGCAGGGCCGCCCGGCCTATGCACCGGAAGGTCAGGTTTATGTCAACGGCGGCAAGCGGTCGATCGGCGCGATGGCCTATTGGACCAAGCCCGGCATCAACAAGAAGGCGTCGGGCGAATGGCTGGCGATCCCGACGCCGGAGGCCGGTGTGCTGGGGCGCAGCCGCAACATCTCGCCGGGCGAGTGGGAGCGCCGCAACGGCATCCGCCTGGAATATGTGCATGGCAAGGATGGCAAACCGTCGCGCCTGGTGGCTGAGCATGTGATGTTCGGCGCCAATGGCATCGGCGTCCGCGTCCCGACGAAAAAGCGGCTGCGCAATCAGCGCTACATCAATCGGGACGGTAGCCCGGCGCGGGTGCAGTCGGTCACCATCTTCGTGCTGATCCCGTTCCAGCGCTTTGCCAACAAGGTGGCGGTCGATCCGATCGTGCGGCAGGCGGAGGCCTATCTCGCCAAGGATTATCGCGAGCGGACCACGAGGGTGGGACGGCAGTTCAGCGGTTGAATGGTCATTTCTTTCCTGACCATTATTGTTGCGCACCAATCTAGCTGTGCCTAACGTCCGCGCCTTCGTAAGGGGGCATCTATGTTTTTGGCGATATTGGCATCAACCTCGTTTGTTTGGACCGTTGGCGGCGAACAGAGAGAAGTAGATGCCGGAACTTATGCCCGCCTATATTGGGAACAAGATGGCTGGCGGGTATGGGAATTTGAAACCCGTACCGGCACCACATGTAAAGCGGCGAAGGGCATTGATGGACAGACGACTTGGCCGTTGGGCGCAAGCGACTGGCTTACATCTGGCGGCGTATTTGTTGAGGTTTATTCTGGACCGTCAACCTTCACGATAATTTCTTTGGGGAAGAGTCCCATTGTTGAATACAGGGTTGTTGGAGAAAAATTCACGACCTCTGCGGATGGTGACACTTTGTTGCTACCAAAAAGTGAAGCTGTATACGAGATTTGGCGCAAATCTTGGGACTATCCTGCGATTTATGCCGGCTTCAGAAACGTTCACTTCTCGGTCGATTTCACAGGGTTGTATGCTGCCCGTGATGCAGTCAGGCGATGTGATAAGTATCCGCCGCCATAAAAGTTCTTTTTTCATTTGAGGCCGCCTCTGGGCGGCTTTTTTTATGGAGCCGTCATGGTCGATATCCTTGCTCGCCTGAAAATTCGGGCGGAAGAATTTTCGCGTGGGTCAAAGGCCGCCTTCGGCGAGTTCGAGCGCGAGGCTGCTGCGGCAGGAGAGCGCGCATCAACCGGCTTCGGACAGCGGTTTTCCGTGGGTCTGGCAGGATTGATGACCGGCGCCGCTGCAACAGCCGCGTTCACAATCGGCAAGCAGGCGTTAGACCAGGCGAAGGATTTGAAACAGCAGAGCCAGCAGCTCGGCGTTTCGACCGATGCATTGCAGGAATATCGATATGCGGCGGAACAGGTCGGCGTAACGCAGGCCGATTTGAGCGGCAGCATGGGCGACCTGCTGATGAAGATCGCGGACGCAAGGTCCGGTAGCAAAGATGCTGGCGAGGCTTTCAAGGGCCTTGGCATCGACGTCACCACTGCATCGGGATCTGCGAAAAATACGTCCGACGTGATGGCTGAACTGATCGCGCGCCTGAACGGCATTTCCGACCCGATCGAGCGTGCGCGCGCGAAATCCGCGATTTTCGGCGATAGCTGGCGTCAAATCGATCCGCTCCTTTCTGCCGGTGCGGCGCGCGTAAATAGTTTGCGGGAGGCCGCACACCAGTTTGGTGTCGTAATCTCGGAAGACGCAATCCAGAACGCAGACGTAACAGCGCAAAAATTGTCGCAGGTCCGACAAGTGCTTGAGGCCAAAATGGCCACGGTGGTTCTGGAAAATACCGATGCAATCATGGGTTTGGCCAATGCGTTGGGCTGGGCTGCGGACAAGGCATCGTGGTTCTTCAAGACGATGCAGGGGGTCGAGCGGATCAAGCGTGACGAAGGTTGGGCTGCTGGGTTTTTCGCCAGTCCCGCGCGACAGGAAGTCGCTGCCGATCCCGTGCGATATCTTCAGTCGCGCACGGCTGATCTTCAGAAAGCAAACAGTGAGGTTGAGCGCCTGGCCGCGAGGCGCGACAACAGCCGGGCCGGGCAACAGGCACGGAACCAAGCGGTAGAACGTCAGCAGGAAGCGCTCCGACTGATGCGGGTGGCGCAGCAGGAACTGGCCTGGATGCGCGTCAAGACGCAGTTCGCCGCCACGCCCACAGCGAAACCGATTGCCGACGCCCCTGCGAAATCGGGCAGTAGCGGGTCAAGCCGTTCGGGAAACTCGGGCAAATCCGATGACGATCGCAAACTGGAAAAGCAGAATGATGCTGAACAGCGCCTGCGCGAGAGCCTGGAAGAAACGATCGGGCGCCAACGCGACAGCCAGAAATTGGCCGACCTCCGCGCACAGGGCCTCGAACGGCAGGCCGACATACAGGAAGCGATGTTGAACCTTCAACGCCAGTTTCCTGGCCTCCAGTTGGAGGATAATAAAGCGGCGGCAGCGGCCCTAGGCATCCGTGAGGATATGGTGCCGATCATGCGCGAACTGTATGAAATGGCAAAGGCTGGAGAAGTCGCTGCTGTAAATCGTGAGCATGATGCGGCAGAGGCCAAGGCGCGTGTAGAGAATGAGCGCAAGGCGCAGGAAGAGATTGACCGCCTGCGCGAGGAAGCGGACGAACGTCAGCGCCGGTCGATCGAGGATTTGTCTCGGCTCTATTATGACCTGTTCTCTGGCCATAGCAGCGATATCTGGCGGGATTTCAAACGCGAAGGCATGGAGGTCATGGCGACGCTGGCGGCGCAATGGACCATCGCGCAATTCTCCGGTCGGCCGTTCGATCCTCTGACGGCGCTGAACACGGCCACCAGCACCATGGGCTTTGGCGGGCCGGCAAGCGCCATCCTGTCGGCGCTGACCAACGGTGGCGGGCGCGCCAGCGGCCTGGCCCAACAGGCGGCCGCCGAAGGTGGCGATGCGGGGCAGATCGCGGCGGCGGCCGGCCTGGCCAAGCAGTTCGGCGCGACCAGCGGTCTCAGCGGGATTGCGGCCGGCGCTGCGTCGGTCATGGGACCGCTGGCGATCGCATCGGCGGCCAACAGCATGATAGGCGAAATTTTCGGTTTCAAGGGTGGCCCGCTGGGCGTGCTGACCGGCCCGATATCGAACCTGATCAATCCTAGTCGATCGGCGGGCGCCACCATCACCGGCCTGGACAGCGTGTCGATCGGCGGCAAGGACAAGAAACAATATGGCGTTGCCAGCGGACTGGCCGACAGTGTGCTGTCTGGCCTGAAGGATTTGGCCGACCAGCTGGGCGGCAGCGTCGGAAGCTTCCGCACCACGATCGGCATCCGCGACGGCGACTATCGCGTCAACCCGACCGGATCGTCGCTGAAGACGAAGAATGGCGCAGTCGAATTTGACGACGATGTCGAAGGCGCCATTGCCTATGCCATTGCCGACGCGGTGTCGGATGGCGCGATCATGGGTATATCGGAGGCGAGCAAGCGCCTTCTGACTTCGGGCGCCGACCTGTCTGAGGCGATCCAGAAAGCGGCCGCGATCGAGGCGATCCCCAAGGCGTTGCAGGCGCGTCTAGACCCGGTCGGTTACGCGATCGAGCAACTGAACGACAAATGGGACGACACCTGGGCGGCGTTGAAAGAAGGCGCTGCCACCGCTGAGCAGATGGCAGAAGCGCAGCAGCTCTATAATCTGGAGCTGGAAGAGGTGAAGAGCAGCACCGCCAGCGCCGCCCAAAGCCTGAAGGACTATCTGAAGGCCATGGATGCGGGATCGTCTTCGCCGCTGTCCCTGCGCGATCAGGAAAAGGCGGCCTATGATGAATTGGCCGTCTATCTCGACAAGATCGGCAAGGGCCAGTCGATCGACCAGAGCGCCTATCTGGATGCGGCCCAGACCTGGCTGGATATCGAGCGCCAGCTATACGGGTCGACATCCAAATATTTCGAGGCTTTTGACGCCATTCAGGCGGCGACCAGTTCTGCGATATCCTCGATCGAGAATGTCAGCTCCATTGCCAGCGCATCGGACCAGCTGGCGCAGGAAACCGCGTCGGCGGCCAAGACGACGGCCACCACGACAACCAGCATGGCCGCCGACACGTCCAACATGGTGCTGTTGCTGGAAAGGCAACTGGCCGCCAGTCAGGCGCTGTTGAAGGCTTTGGGTGCGAGCGATGGCTCCACTTTCACTGGCACTTCCCGGAACTACTGATGCCCGCCCTTCCCGCTGATATCGCCGCAGCCCTGCGGCCACAGATCGTCGTGTCCAACGAAGATGCGGCAATCAAGACGCGCTTTCCTTCCGCCCGGAACAACAGCGATCAGCCTGCCGAAGGCTTTTTCGATCTGCGGGCCGATGCAGAAGCGGCCGGTGCCCAGCGCCGGGCGCTGATCGGCACCGTGCGTCGCCGCTTCACCGTGAAGGTCGATGACATGCTGCTGATCGTGGACGGCGCAATCCCCACGCATCGGCTGATCGACACTGAACAGGGCGTCGATGCCGACATGATGGTCAGCCGGATCGAAGTCGATCTGGAAGACGAACAAACCAATGTGGAATATTTCGGATGAGCAATGCAGTGATCGTGAAGCCGCTGGCCTTTTCGTCTGCCAGCGCCAGCTCCACGGCGGCCGGTAGCGACCCTGCCTATGTCGGCAATGATCATATGGGCGTCGTGTGGAAAAGCGCCACGGGTGCCGCCAGTCAGACGCTGACGATCGACATGGGCGCCAATGTCACGATCGACAGCATCCTGCTGTTAGGCTGCACCGGCGCCAAGTCCAGTTGGACGCTGAAGGTGGAGGCGGCCACGGCGGCGCAGGGCGCGACCTTCCCGGCCGGATCATGGGCGGGCGCTGCCCTGCCCTTCCTGGCCGGCAGCGCCATGCCGGTGTCTGGCCGTGGCCGATCGGTCTGGTTTGCGCCCACGTCGCCGCCGCCGGCTTCGCGCTATTGGCGGCTGACTATCGCCGGGCTGGCCAATGCCGCCGCGACGGTCGCGCGTCTGGTCATGGGCCGCAAAATCCAGCTTCAGCGCAATTTCCAGTTCGGTGCCGCCTTTGGTGTCCGCGACATGAGCAATGTCGATTTTTCCGTTCGCGGGGTGCTGTTGCGCCGTCGCGGCGTGAAGCTGCGGTCTGTCGCCGTCACCTTCGGCGCCGTCTACAAGGATGAGGTCGAAGCCGTCGTGCATCCGCTGATCGAGGAAATCGGCATCAGCGAGCCTGTCGCCCTGATCACCGATCCCGACGATGATGCGCAGCGACAGAACCGCATCTGGTTCGGCCCGCTTGTCGGCGATCTGGGCACGGTCTGGGCGAAGCCCGGCGGCTTTGAATGGCGCGCCAGCCTGATCGGACTGAACGCATGAAGGCGTGGCTGATCCAGATTGACGCCTATGACGGCGCCACCGCCACCACGCTGCGCATGGCCAGCCATGACGATGACCGGCTGTGCCATCTCGACGGGCAGACCTGGTGGCCCGTGATCGCGAAGCTGCCGACGCTGCGCTATGATTTCTTCGACGGCAGCTTTGATGGCGGCTCGATCACGTCGCCGTCCGGCACGCTGGAAGCGAATATCGAGGCGATCCCGTCTCTTCCTCGCCTGGCTATCCACGACGCGCGTATCCGCATCTGGGGCGGCGAGCTGGGCGACGCATTCTCAAGCTTCGTGCTGACATTCGACGGCCGCGTGAAGGAACAGCCTTCTGTCGACGGCGGCGCCATGTCGATCAGCTTCGGCGCGGATGATAGCTGGCTGGATCAGCCGATGCTGGCGACCTATGCCGGCACCGGCGGGGCGGAAGGCGGCGCCGATCTGGAGGGGCAGGTCAAGACGCTGGCGCTTGGCGCGCCGCGCTTCGTCCCGGCCACTTTGGTCGATGCCGTCGACAATATCTATCAGCTGTCCGGCTATGGGACGCTCAACGGGTTTGAAGTGGCCTTTGAGCGACTGAACCGATTTGGCGCTCCTTCGGCCAATGCAGCGAGCTTCGCGGCCCTCAAGAGCGGCGCGGTGACGCGTGGGCAGTGGGCGACGTGCCGGGCGCAGGGCTTCGTCAAATTTGGCGCGCCGCCCGAAGGCCTGCTGTCCTTCCACCTTCAGGGCGATGCCGTGGGCGGCTGGAGCCGTCTGCCCGGCGATATCATCCGCCGTATCGCGACGATCGCGGGTGGCGCCGCCCGACTGTCGGCAGCGGACGTGGCCGCACTGAATGCCGCTCGCCCCTGGCCGCTCTCTATCGTCGTGAATGCCCAGACCACCGCGCGCGAGCTGATCCAGCGCATCGCCATGTCCGTCAACGCCGTCGCCTATGTCGATTGGCTGGGCGTATTGCGCCTGTCGGCGATCGGCATTGGCGCTGCCAACATGACGATCGCGGCCGATGGCAGCAGTCTGCCGCCCGTGGCCGATGTCCAGCAGATCGAAACCAGCGCCCCTTACTGGAAAATTGCCCAAGGTGCGGCCACCACCTGGCAGGTCCATGGACTAAACGACATCGCATTCAGCGCGCCGCTGAACCCGCGTGGCCCCTATGACCCTGACGAAACCTATCGTGAAGGCGACATGGTCACGCTGCCGAATGGCTCGCAATGGCTGTTTGTCGGCACCACGCCCGCGAAGGGGGCGGCCCCGGCGGACAATAACCCGAACTGGTTCCGCCTGTCCGACGCCATCACCGCCGGCAACATCACCTATGAAGATGGAACGCCGGTCGAGGAATTGAAGCCCGCAGAGCCGGGCGCAACCGATGGCATGAACGACGAAGAGCGGGATGAATTCGACCAGCTCGCTGCCGACACTGCTACCGCCCAGACCAATATCGCCGCTGCCCAGGCGCAGATTGCGGCGATCGAGGGAAGTGTTGCGGCTGACATTGGCGCTCTTGCCGACCAGATCGGATCGGTCAGTGCCAGCGTCGGTGAACTTGTTCTAGAGGTGGGTGCGGTCGCGACCGATGTGTCTGCCCTTACGGATAATGTTGGTACGATCGCTGCTGACCTTGTGGCTTTGTCCTCTCAGGTCGGAACCGTCGCCATCGATGTCGATGGTCTGAAAGCTGACATTCTGGCTGCGGGCGGCGCTATCGCCTCGCTGGAGAGCAATGTCAGCACGCAGGGCGCGTCGATCGCGACATTGCAGCAGGCGACCTCCAGCATCGGCGGCGACCTTGCAACCCTGACCACGCGGGTGACGGCCGGGTCGGCAAACCTGCTGCGCACCGGCGGGCTGGACGCAGGCACGCTGGACTGGGCCACCAACGGCGTCCTATCATTGGAATACTCCGCCAGCTTCGGGCGATGGCTGCGTGTCACCAGCGGGGCGGCCAATTTCTTCATCAACAGCTTGTCTGTACAGGTCGATCCGGGCGGCGCTTATACCGCATCGGTCGATACGATCTTCCAGGCGTCGGCGGGCACGATGATTGCCTCGCTGGTTTGGCTGAACAGCGGCGGCGCCGAAGTCGGGCGCGTTTGGGCGGGCAACCGGGGTGGACATTCGTTCGACAACAGTAATGCGGGTCGGGCGACCAATGCGGCCAGCGGCATCGCGCCCGCCAATGCCGCTGGGGCGCTGTTGCAGGTAAGCTGGAACAATGTGGCCGGGCTGGTCAACGCCGGTCTGCGCCAGGCGAAGATCGAGAATTATTCGACATGGACGCCGTTCAGTTCGGAAGCGTCGATCCGCTCGGCCTATACCGCCATCAGCACGCTCGACACCCAATATGCAGGCCTGTCGACCACGGTCGGGACACAGGGTGCCAGCATCGTCCAGAACGCGACAGCGATTACGAACCTGACTGGACGCACTGCGTCGCTGGAAAGCAATGTCAGCGCGCAGGGCGCATCGATCGTCACGCTGCAACAGGCCACATCGACGCAGGGCGGCCAGATCGCCCAGTTGACCACTGACCTGTCGACGGCGAACGCCAATATCGGGATCAACGCGACTGCGATCAGCACGACGAACACCAACCTGGCGCAGTTGACGACGCGGGTCGGATCGGCCGAAAGCGCGGTCAGCCAGAACGCGACGGCCATCAGCGGCCTGAACGGGCGCACCGCTTCGCTGGAGAGCAGTGTCAGCACGCAGGGCGCGTCGATCGCGACATTGCAGCAGGCGACCTCGACCATCGGCGGCGACCTTGCAACCCTGACCACGCGGGTGACGGCCGGGTCGGCAAACCTGCTGCGCACCGGCGGGCTGGACGCAGGCACGCTGGACTGGTCGAGCGAGGGCACGCTGTCGCTGGCATATTCGGCCAGCTTCGGGCGATGGCTGCGGGTCACCAGCGGTGCGGCCAACTTCTTCATCAACAGCACGGCGGTGCAGGTCGATCCGGGCGGCGCTTATACAGCATCGGTCGATACGATCTTCCAGGCGTCGGCAGGCACGATGATCGCCTCGCTGGTGTGGTTGAATAGCGGCGGCGTCGAAGTGGGCCGTGCGCTGGGTGGCAACCGTGGCGGCCATTCGTTCGACAACATAAATGCGGGTCGGGCCACCAATGCGGCCAGCGGCATCGCGCCCGCCAATGCGGCAAGCGCGCTGTTGCAGGTAAGCTGGAACAATGTCGCCGGTCTGGTCAACGCGGGTCTGCGCCAGGCAAAGATCGAGAATTATTCGACCTGGACGCCCTTCAGTTCCGAAGCCTCGATCCGATCGGCCTACACCGCCATCAGCACGCTCGACACCCAATATGCAGGCCTGTCGACCACGGTCGGGACACAGGGTGCCAGCATCGTCCAGAACGCGACAGCGATCACGAACCTGACCGGACGCACTGCGTCGCTGGAAAGCAATGTCAGCGCGCAGGGCGCATCGATCGTCACGCTGCAACAGGCCACATCGACGCAGGGCGGCCAGATCGCCCAGTTGACCACTGACCTGTCGACGGCGAACGCCAATATCGGGATCAACGCGACTGCGATCAGCACGACGAACACCAACCTGGCGCAGTTGACGACGCGGGTCGGATCGGCCGAAAGCGCGGTCAGCCAGAACGCGACGGCCATTAGCGGCCTGAACGGGCGCACGGCCTCCCTGGAAAGCAGTGTCAGCGCGCAGGGCGCGTCGATCGTGACATTGCAGCAGGCGACCTCGACCATCGGCGGCGACCTTGCAACCCTGACCACGCGGGTGACGGCCGGGTCGGCGAACCTGCTGCGCACCGGCGGGCTGGACGCAGGCACGCTGGACTGGTCGAGCGAGGGCACGCTGTCGCTGGCATATTCGGCCAGCTTCGGGCGATGGCTGCGCGTCACAACCGGCGCGGCCAACTTCTTCATCAACAGCACGGCGGTGCAGGTCGATCCGGGCGGCGCCTATACCGCATCGGTCGATACGATCTTCCAGGCGTCGGCAGGCACGATGATCGCCTCGCTGGTGTGGTTGAATAGCGGCGGCGCCGAAGTGGGCCGTGCGCTGGGTGGCAACCGGGGCGGGCATTCGTTCGACAACAGCAATGCGGGTCGGGCCACCAATGCGGCCAGCGGCATCGCGCCGGCTAATGCCTCAAGCGCGCTGTTGCAGGTAAGCTGGAATAATGTCGCCGGGCTTGTTAACGCCGGTCTGCGCCAAGCGAAGATCGAGAATTATACGACCTGGACGCCGTTCAGTTCGGAAGCGTCGATCCGCTCGGCCTATACCGCCATCAGCACGCTCGACACCCAGTATGCAGGCCTGTCGACCACGGTCGGGACACAGGGTGCCAGCATCGTCCAGAACGCGACAGCGATTACGAACCTGACTGGACGCACTGCGTCGCTGGAGAGCAATGTCAGCGCACAGGGTGCATCGATCGTCACGCTGCAACAGGCGACATCGACCATCAGTGGTGATGTCGCAAGCCTGACCACGCGAGTAACAGCCAGCGCCCCGAATCTCCTGCCACAAGGCGGTTTTGCCAACGGCATGGCCGATTGGGGCAATCCGGCAGGCTGGACCAGCAGTTCCGCCCTTGATCCCAACTGGGGGCGATATGTGTCGGTCAATGCAACAGGCAACACCTACGCGGGCACGCCGGTTCAACCAGCGCAGCCAAACCAGCAATATACGATCAGTGCGGATATCGATCGCGGTGGCACTAGCGGTGGCGCGGTTTTTGCCCGCATCGTCTGGACGCAGGCTGGTAATGTTCACAGCGTCGGCCCAATGGCGGTTAAATATGCGGGCGGCTTTTCCAACGACGAGGCGGCGCGGGTTTGGGGCACGGGGGCCTGTCCTTCTGACGCCAACGGCTTCTATGTGCAGCTTGGTGTGGAAGGTGTCACCGGCTACCAGCACTTCCGGCGCATCAAGGTCAATGCGGGCCATTATCCGGCGCGCTTCACCGAAGAAGCGGGCATCGTTCAGTCGTTTCAGGCGCTCTCCACGCTGACGACGCAATATGCCTCTCTCTCCAGCACCGTAGCGACTCAGGGCGTGACCATTAGTGCTCAGTCGACGGCGATCACGACGCTCAACGGGAACGTCGCAACGCTGTTCGGTCAATATGTCCTGGACATCGATGTGAACGGTCGCGTGGCGGGCATGAAGCTTGCCAGCAACGGAAGCGCTTCGAGCATAATTTTCCGCGCTGACCTTGTTCGGTTCGAGGATCCAGACCCCGGCACTGGCGCAATGGAGTGGAAAGACCAGGCAATCCAGATGCGGGACGGCGCAGGCAAGCTTCGCATGTACATGGGGTATCGCGCCTGATGCCCTATGTCTTCGAAATGCGGAATGACGCGGAACAGGTCATTTTCGACATGACCCGCAACGGCGGCAATATCCTTGGCACGCTGACCGTGACGGGAACGACCAGCGGATGGCAGGAAATTGACCTATCCTCGGTCCTGCCGCCGCGCTGCGTCCCGTGGATTATCCTTTCTCAGCTTGGGTCGCCTGGCGCGAGCGACGGCGAGGCCTATACCGAAACCACGGCCAACAAGGTGCGATACAATATCGGCGCCACCGCACCATCTAATCAGACCAGGATCGTCTATGGCTTCTACGGCCAAGGCGCTGGCACAAGCAGCTTGCCCAGCGGTTGGCAGGTCACGCTGCTCAATGACAATGACGCCTATTCGATCGGCGACCGGTTTCCGGTCTGGGGGCTGGTTGGGCGTGGTCAGGTATCGGGGACCGGGCGGACCACCAAGACGGTCACCTTCACTGGCGGTCAATATCCGCTGATGGCGGTGAAGCCGAACGGATGCAACGCGGCGGTCGAGCAGCTGGCCTACAACAGCTCGACCAACACCTGGACCTTCACGATCGGGATCTACTACCCGGAAAGCGGCAGCTGGACGGTAGACTGGTACATTTACGACAAGACGCCCACGGCCAAATCCACGGGCTGGATTTTCGAGATTTATGACGCGGCGGAAAATGTGCTGGTGTCTAGCAAATATCCGCCGCTCGCGATTGTCGCCCCGTTCAATCCGGGTGTCAGCAACTTCCCTGCGACGCAGAATTTTGCATCAGGGCGCAGCTACGCGATCCTTGCAACGCCGCGGCCCTATTACTTTCAGAGCGTCGAGACGATCGAGAACGACAGCGGCGTCATCATCGGCACGCAGGTGACCACGCTGGCGGGCGGCTGGGCCATCAGCGGCGGCGACATCACCCGCGCGCGATACAGCCATAATGGCTGGGACACGATGATGACGTTCGACCGGGCGCCCGCGACCATCATGGTGATCGACGTAACCAATCTTTGAAAAGGAGACAATGAATGCATAATCTCGTGAAACTCGTGCAATCCAGCGGCAAGGCCATCCTGTTGCCGGCCGACGCTATCGCCGCCGGTATCCTGCGCACGCTTGAACCCCATGAGCGTAAGAAGAACCCTGAAGCCAAGACTTTCGCCTGGGTCATCATGTCGGGCCAGGCGCAGACCGCTCTGCTGCGCGAAAGCCTGGGCTTCATCCTCAACAAAGCCGGTGGCAACAGCGGTGACCGCGTCGTGCTCAGGGGCCTGGGTGGCACCAAGGTCTCGATGCAGCGCGGCGCTTTCGTTCATGCGATCGAGAGCGAGCGCGTTCTTCGGGAAGACGACAAGCCCACGGGCAAGGAAATCTCGCGCGAGGATGCGACGATCCTCCAGACCAATCTGCATAGCCCGAACGGCCCGGTGGCCTTCTTTGTCGAGGAAAGCGCCGCTGATCTGTTCGACATCTTCAATGCAGATGCGTCGGACGATGATGGCAGCGTGGAATATGATGACGATGGCAATGAAATTGTCGCAGAAGACGAGACCGCCTCGCGCAAAAAGCGTGCGAAAGCGGCCTGATCGATCAGTCCTTCACCGCCGACCAATCGGGCCCGTCCTGCACGTTATAGGCGTCCATTAACTCGATGATGGCGCTGCGAGGTTGCTCAAAACGGCCTAACGTGGCGCCATTCAAGTCCAGATTACTGATATGATAAGCCCGGCCCTTGTCGTCGATGAGGATGGCGACAACGCGCTGGGCGCCAAGATGCGAGGTTAAATCCCCATCAGGGATCGGGCCATCTTTCGGCGGAACGGTTTCCGCCCACTGCTTCATCTTTTCAACCGGGCCGGCGGGTTCGTCGGTCATATCGTGCTCCGTCGTTGGCGGGGCAGCCTACCATAATGCCAGGAGTATGCACATGACCACGTCGAGTCCCACGCCCGCTGAGCTGCTGGCCCAGCGCAATGAAATCGATCGCCAGATCTCCATCGCCAACCTCGAAGGCCTCAAGGCTATTCAGGCCGCGCTGAAGTCCGGCAAGGTCGCCACGCTGGCCGTCGATCTCGAAGCGCTGCTGCCGCAGCTGGCGCCGTCCGGCGAGATGGGATCGCCGCACAGCCAGACCACCAACGTCATCACGACCGTCCGCAACGTGACCAACTTCTTCGACGGCGAAGTGGCGCGCGTGCAGGCGATTGTCGACGCGCAGGTAGCCGCCTGACACATGTCTGATCCGGGCTCGGCCGCCGGCGAGGCAGGGGGAATTATCGCCGGGGCTGTGGCCGTGCTCTATGCCTTGGGCAAAGGCACGGCCTGGCTACTCAACTGGAAGGATGCTCGGGCGCAATCCCGCGCCGCCAAGCTTCAGGTCTGGCACGATGAACTTGCCAGAAAGGAAAAGGATCAGGACGAACGCGACCGGCAATATCGGCAGCATATCGAAACCCAGCTGCGCCGGCTGGCCCTCGAAAACAGGGTGCTGCGGCGAGCATTCGAACTGGTGGCCGAACCGCTGCGCCGGCTGGAGCCGGACAATCCGAAACTGGCGCAGGCGCAATCCATGCTCGACCGCGCGTTCCCGCTCGATCCGGGCCTGCCGATCGACATGGGGGCGCTCCTGTCGATGATCGACGAACCGGGCGGCGAAGCCGAACTGGTCTGATCCACCGCACTACCAAGCTGACAGGGCGCCTTTGGCGCCCTTTTTCATGGAGCACAGAATGCAGAAAATCACCCAATGGCGCCGGGTATGGCGCTGGTGGAGTGTGCGGCTGAGCGCACTTGCCACGATCGTCTGGGCCTATCTTCTGGCATCGCCGGATTTGCTTTGGACTGTCCTCAACAGCCTGCCGCCCGACTTGCGTGACGTGGTGCCGCCGATCGCGCCGGTCGCCGTGTTCGTCGTCGTGACGATCGCGCGGAACCTTCAGCAGGGGCGCGACGATGGCAAATAAGAAGATCGTCTTCGGCGGCACCGGCACCGCGCTGGGCGCCGCCGTCGCTATCATCCTTGCCGGCATTTATCATGATGAGGGCGGCTATGTGAACCATCCGGCCGACCCCGGCGGGGAAACGCAACGCGGCGTGACCAAGTCTGTCGCGCGAGAAGAGGGATACAAAGGGGCGATGATCGCCTTTCCCAAGCAATGCGATGCAGACACACCGATCTGTTCGGACAAGGTCTATTTCGAACGCTTTATGAAGCGGCCGGGTTACCTGCCCATCATCGCCGCATCGCCTGCGGTTGGCGAAGAGCTTGTCAATTCGGCTGTGAACTTCGGGCCGGCGCGGCCCTCCGCTTGGCTGCAGCAATCGGTCAACGCGCTATGCCCGTCGTCCAGGCTGAAAGTCGACGCACGCGTAGGCGCCGGCACCCAAGGCGAGTTCCGATCCTGTCAGCGCATCATCGGCCGGGTCAGCTTTTGCCTGATGATGCTCGACCAGATGGATGGCCGGCAGAAGGCTGAATATGACCGCCTGGTCCGCGTCAATCCGCGACTCAAAGTTTTCTATCGCGGTTGGGTTAATCGGCGCATCGGCAACGTCGATCGTGCCAAGTGTCAAGCAGAACGCTGATGGGGCTCGTCGCTGGATTTCGAACTGGTTGGAAGGCCAGTGGTAGGCTGCAAACGTGCAGATAAATTTGTTAACTGTGGCGCAGTCCCGCGTCCTGCATTAGGCGATTGGCTCAGCAGGAGGTTCTCATGACGACGATCATTAGTATTTTCAATAACAAGGGCGGCGTTGGCAAGACGACCTATATGTATCATGTTGCTCATATGCTTGCTGAGCGCGGCAATAAGGTCTTGATGGTTGACTGTGACAGCCAATGCAATCTCACGGCGTATAGCTTGAGCGATACCGAGATCCGCCGCGCTTGGAGCCCCAACGGCAATAGTATCTTCCGCAATATCGAACCTGTATTCCGGGCACTGGGAGACATTCGCGATCGAGCGCCGTCCCGCGTCCTACACGCTAAAGGCGACCTCTTCATCATTCCCGGCGACTTGCGGCTTAGCGACTTCGAAGACCGGCTGGGCGACACATGGAACTCTGCGAAAGGCGGCAGTGAGTCGGATGTGCGCGCCCAATCCGCGATCCACCGTTACATCGAGACTGCGGCCGATAAGGTCGGCGCCGATATCGTCCTGATGGACCTTGGACCGAACCTCGGCGCGCTAAATCGTGCGGTGCTTGCCTCGTCTACGTACTTCATCACCCCCGTTGCCCCTGACCTGTTTTCTATCCAGGGAACCGAAAACCTCGGCAATAAGCTGGTGGCATGGAGGAAGGATTGGGATCAAGTAAACCAAGCTTGGCATGGGAATGACATCAGCATTCCCAACGGCAGCCCCACCTATCTCGGCTACGTCATCCAGCAGCACAATGTGCGCTCGAACCCGGAAGGCATGACGGCAGGCTGGCAAATTTACGGCAACGAGTTGGTGCCCGCCATCATGAACAACATCGTGGCGAAGCTGAAACCGATCGGTCAGGTGATCGAGTGGGATAGTGTTGATGATTACAAGCTAGGTCAGATACCGAACCTGCATAGTCTCATCCCATATTCTATGGATGCCAAAAAACCCATCTTCTATTGCAACGGCTCTGACGGCTTGAAGGGTGCCCACATCACCAAGGCTCGCGAAAGCGTTGAACATTTTGAAGATATTGTGGCGACGCTGGAACAGGTCATTGATCCGGATTTTTGAACCTCTTCATAGCCTAAATTGGGGCGCCGCACTGGTAAAACGCTCCGGTGTCACTCCGGTGAAACTCGTCCATTTTCATGGTTTGTTCATGCCTTTTTTGCGTTAGCCGAAGCATCGTAATGACGGATTTTCGCCATTTCCTAACCTATTCCCTGTGTTGACATCGCAGGGGTCGCAAGTTCAATCCTTGCCACGCCCACCATGATAAGGCCTTGGAAGTCTCCGGATTTCCGAGGCCTTATTTTTTGCGCTTTTCCGGCTATGACGCGCAGCAGCGAGACGGAGACCAGCAGATGATGGCGACATGTGGGATGATGGGCGGACGGCGGGTGCTGTTCGTGATGGCGATCGACGCCGAATATGGCCCGCAGCTGCAAGCCCGGATCACCCCGCTGATGACCGGCGTCGGCCCGGTCGAGGCGGCACTGGCCATGGCCGTGACGCTCGACCGGATGGCGCAGGCGGGCACCCTGCCCGATCTGGTCGTGTCGCTCGGCTCCGCCGGATCGCGCGTCGGCATGCTGGGGGAGGTCTATCAGGTCGCCAGCGTCTCCTGGCGCGACATGGATGCCTCTCGTCTGGGCTTCACCAAGGGGGTGACACCGCTGATCGACCATCCGGTCGATATTCCGCTGGTCACGCCGCTCGAAATCCGCGCCCTGCGCCTGTCGACCGGTGCCAATGTCGTGGGCGGCGAGGAATATGCGGCGATCGACGCCGACATGGTCGACATGGAAACTTTTGCGATCGCCCGCGCCTGCCAGCGCTTCGGCGTGCCGCTGATGGGGTTGCGCGGCATTTCCGATGGGCCGGGCGAGCTGAACGACATGCTCGGCTGGACGCAGTTGCTCTCGCTGATCGACGAAAAGCTGGCAGTGGCCGTCGATGCCCTCGGCGAGGCGCTTTAACAGCCGCCCGGCTGGCGCGCGGCGCCGCGCGGCCAGGACAGTTCATAGGTGACGAGGAAACCGTCATGGTCGGACAGTTCCGGCCCGCTCGGCCCGCCATCGAACATCGCCTCCACCCGGATCGGGCGAACCGAGACCCGATCACCCGGCCAGAAAAATTGCAGATCCTGCGTGTCCATCCAGGGTTCGTCGCCATCCCAGGACATGCGTACATCGCAGCCTGACGCGGCATCGGCGCAGACGCGATGGACCAGGTTGAGCGCCTGATAGCGAGAGAAATTCTCCCAGCGCGGTTCGGAATGGCGCATGT
This sequence comes from Sphingomonas sp. S-NIH.Pt3_0716, assembly GCF_003950715.1. Classification (NCBI taxonomy): domain Bacteria; kingdom Pseudomonadati; phylum Pseudomonadota; class Alphaproteobacteria; order Sphingomonadales; family Sphingomonadaceae; genus Sphingomonas; species Sphingomonas sp. S-NIH.Pt3_0716. Next base: position 109,892 of record NZ_QLJK01000008.1, read on the forward strand.
TGAAATCGCCACCGAAGATCAGCGGATAGGCGTCGTCATGGCTGGCATCGATGAAGGCCGAGGCTTCGAGCGCCTGCCGCTCATGCGCGGCGAGATTGCGCGGTCCGGGCGCGCGAGAAGCCCCGCGCGAGTTCATGTGGGTGTCATAGATGTCGATCGGCGTCGGCACGCCGGGCATGGCGATGCGGGCCAGCACGATCCCCTTGTTCGACAGGCAATCCAGGCCCGCACAGGATTTGCGGCCATAGGCGCGCTTCTGCGTCAGGAGGATCGGATAGCGCGAGGCGACCGCGAGGCCGCTGCCGGAAAAATGAATGCCGATCTCGCCCCGGTCGATATGCGACTTGCCCGGCAGCTTGTCCTTGGTCGACCCGCGCGCGCGGGTCGTGCGATGCGGGCCGGCGGCGATCGCCGGATAGCCGGTATCGGCCACCGCCTGCTTCGCCGATCCGCTGAACATTTCCTGGAACAGCACCACATCGGGCGCCGTCCCCGCCGCGCGCATGGCGGCCAGTCGCTCCGCTATCTGGTCAAGGGACGGCCCACGCCCGCTGCGTGCCGGCCAGCCCAGCCCCTCAATATTATAGGTCAGCACCGACAGGGTGGTGGTGATCCGCTGCGCATCCGGGGCGGCGAGCGCAGGCGCGACTGCCGCGCTACAGGACAATTCGCGATAGGGTGCCGGCGTCGCACAGGCCGATAGCAGCAGCGGCGCCACACAGGCACCGAACCGGCGGAGGAAGCGGGAAGTAGCGGCCATATGCTCCTCGTCATCGGATCGGCGTATCATGGCGCGAAAGGGCGCCCGCGACAACCGGCGCCTGGACCGGATCAGTCGCCCTCGAACAACAGGATCGCGCGCGAGGGGACACCGTCCTGCTCCAGCGCGGCAAGCCCGCCCAGATCCGGCAGGTCGATCGCGAACAGCGCCATCAGCACCTGCGCGCCCTGCTCGCGCAGCAACCGGGCCGCCGCCTGCGCCGTCCCGCCGGTGGCGATCAGATCGTCGACCAGCAGCACGCGCGCGTCCTGCGGCACCTGTCCTTCATGCAGTTCCAGCCGGTCGGTGCCATATTCCAGCACATAGTCGATGCCGACTGTCTTGCCCGGCAGCTTGCCCTTCTTGCGGACGGGCACGAAACCCTTGCCCAGCTTCAGCGCCAGCGCCGCGCCCAGGATGAAGCCGCGCGCCTCCACGCCGACGATCAGGTCGGGGTCGAGCGGTCCTGCCACCTTCGCCATCTGGTCGATCAGTTCGGCCAGACCCGGCCCATCGGCCAGCAGGGTCGTGATGTCGCGGAACTGGATGCCCGGCTTGGGGAAGTCGGGGATGGTGCGGACCAGCGCGGTCAGACTGTCGATGCTCATGGTTGAAGCCCCATAGGGAAAGGGCGCGCTCCCGACAAGGAACGCGCCCCATTCTTTCATGCCATCAGGCGACGCGCGGTCAGGCCGCCTTCTTCTTGTCCGCCCAGATATTCTGATAGGCCATATAGGCAAGGCCCGTGGCGATCAGCAGGAAGAGGATCGTCGCCACGCCCGCGCGCCGGCGATTTTCCAGCTTCGGCTCGGCCGTCCAGGTGAGGAAGGCGGCCACGTCCTGCGACATCTGATCGATGGTCGGCTTGGTGCCGTCGCCATAGGTCACCTGGCCATCGGCCGACAGCGGCGGCGCCATGGCAAGGTTCAGGTTGGCGAAATAGGGGTTGAAGTGCAGCCCTTCCGGCGTCTTGGCATCCGGGAACTCCTTGAGCAATTCCTTGCCCTTTGCGTTCTTGTAGCCAGCCTGATCCGTGAAGCCAGACAGCAGCGAATAGACATAGGCCGAGCCATGATGGCGCGCCTTGGTCATCAGCGACAGATCCGGCGGGATCGCATTATTGTTCGCCGCCGCCGCCGCGACGTTGTTCGCGAAGGGGGACGGGAAATAATCGGCCGGGATGCCGTCGCGGGTCGAGGCCTCACCCGTCGCCGGATCGACGCTGGGGGTCTTGATCGCCCAGTTCTTGGCGATCGCCTTGATCTCCGCCTCGTTATAGCCAATGCCGGCGAGGTCACGGAAGGCGACGAACTTAAGGCTGTGGCAGGCCGAACAGACCTCCTTGAACACCTGGAAGCCACGCTGGAGCTGCTGATTGTCATAGCGGCCCAGCGGCCCGTCGAACGAGAAGGAGACATGCTTGGGGGCCAGGTGGAATTCATGTTCCACCGTCTTGGCCGGAGGCTCCACCACATAGGAATAGGCACCCACGAGGAAGGAGATGAGCAGCCAGCCGGCGAAGAAGAGGCCGACAAGGAATGCGCCGATGCGTACCATGCTTGTCTTCCCCCTTATTCGGCCGGGACTGCGGCGGGTTCGCCGTCAGCCTTGGCATATTTGGCCAGCACCGCCTCGGTGATCGAATTGGGCAACGGCAGCGGCTTTTCGAAGCGCGCGATCATCGGCAGGATGATCAGGAAATGCGCGAAATAATAGGCCGCGGCGACCTGGCTGATCATCACATAGGGTTCTTCCGCCGGCGCACCGCCGCAATAACCCAGGATCAGCACGTCGAGCACCAGGATCCAGAAGAACGTCTTGAAGGTCGGACGATAGCTGCCCGAGCGCACCGGCGAGGTGTCGAGCCAGGGCAGGAAGAAGAGCAGCAGGATCGATGCGAACATCGCCAGCACGCCCAGCAGCTTGGCCGGCACGAAGAAGAAGTCGACGGTGAAGGCGCGCAGGATCGCGTAGAAAGGCCAGAAATACCATTCAGGCACGATATGCGCCGGGGTCGAAAGCGGGTTCGCCTCGATATAATTGTCCGGATGGCCCAGATAATTGGGCGCGAAGAAGAGCAGGATCGCGAACAGGATCAGGAAGACGCCCGCCCCGAAACCGTCCTTCGCGGTGTAATAGGGATGGAAAGGCACGGTATCCTGGGGGCCCTTCACCTCGACACCGGTCGGGTTGGAGGAACCGGGAATATGCAGCGCCCAGATATGCAGAATCACCACCGCCGCGATCACGAAGGGCAGCAGGAAGTGGAGCGAGAAGAAGCGGTTCAGCGAGGCATTGCCGGGGGCGAAGCCGCCCAGCAGCCAGGCCTGGATCGGCTCGCCCACCACCGGGATCGCGCCGAACAGGCCGGTAATGACCTTGGCCCCCCAATAGCTCATCTGCCCCCAGGGCAGGACATAGCCCATGAAGGCGGTCGCCATCATCAGCAGGAAGATGACGAGGCCGAGCAGCCAGACCATCTCGCGCGGCGCCTTGTAGCTACCGAAATAGAGGCCGCGGAAGATGTGCAAATAGACGACGATGAAGAAGAAGCTGGCGCCGTTGGCATGGGCATAGCGCATCAGCCAGCCCGCATTCACGTCGCGCATCGTCTGTTCGACGGTGCCGAAGGCGACCAGCGTGTTGGCGCCATAATGCATCGCCATGACCACGCCGGTGACGATCTGGATCAGCAGCGCCAGGCCAGCGAGGACACCGAAATTCCAGAAATAATTGAGATTGCGCGGCACCGGATAGCCGGCACCGACGGCATTGTAGACGAGGCGCGGCAGCGGCAGCTTCTCGTCGACCCACTGCATCAGCGGATGCTTGGGGGTATAATGTTCAGCCCATGGAAAGCTCATGACGGTCCCCCTCAACCCACAAGAATGGCAGTGTCGGAAGTGAAGCTATACTTCGGCACTTCCAGATTCTTGGGGGCAGGCCCCTTACGGATGCGGGCGGCCGTGTCATAGGACGAACCGTGGCAGGGGCAGAAATAACCGCCGAATTCGCCGCGATTTTCGCCCTCGCCCGCGCCCAGCGGCACACAGCCCAGATGGGTGCAGACGCCCATGGTGATCAGCCACTGCTTCTTGCCGTCGACCGTCCGCTCCTCCAGCGTCTGCGGATCGCGCAGCGTGGACGGGTCGACCTTGTCGGCCTCGGCAATTTCCTTTTCGGTGAGCTGGCGAACGAACAGCGGCTGCGACCGGAAGGTGGTCTTGATCGCCTGGCCCGGCTGGATCGCGGAAAGATCGACCTCGGTCGATGCGAGCGCCAATACGTCGGCGCTGGGGTTCATCTGATCGATGAGCGGGAGAATGACGCCGACGGCGCCCACCCCTGCGAAGCTCACCGCAGCGATATTGATGAAATCACGGCGACGCACTCCGTCTTCGCCGGATAGACCCTGCCCGTCAACTTGTTCTGAGTTCGCCATGCACCTCTACCCTTGCAAGACTTCCCTATTCACGCCGGAATGCCTTGAGTGATCCTGATTATCAAGGGAGTTAGGGTATACCCCGCCTCCCCCCGGCGTGGGTCAAAGGTCTGATAACCGGACTGTCAGGGCTTTGCCAACCGCAAAGTCATCCAGACTATGACAAATCGCCGCGCTGCATTATGCGACAGCCATGCGTATCGCTCTCTACCAGCCCGAAATCGCCGGCAATGTCGGCGCCATCCTGCGCCTCGCCGCCTGTTTTGCCGTGCCCGTCGACATCATCATGCCGACCGGATTCGCCTTTTCCGATGCCCGGCTGAAGCGCGCGGCAATGGATTATGGCGCAGCGGCGCAAGTCGTGCGCCACGCCAATTTCGAGGCGTTCGACGCGGAAAGACGGGCCGCCGGCCGCCGCCTGCTGCTGATGAGCAGCCACGCGTCGGAACGACTGCCCGATGTGACATTTCGCAGTGACGATGTCTTGCTGATGGGATCGGAAAGCGCGGGCGTGCCCGATCATGTCCGCGATCTGGCCGATATTCGCGTGCGCATTCCGATGGCACCGGGCTTCCGTTCGCTCAACATCGCCGTTTCCACCGGCATCGCCGTTGCCGAGGCCCTTCGCCAGACCGGGAGCTTCCCCGCATGACGCCTGACATCCGCTTTCCCCTGAACCCGCAGCAGCAGGCGGCCCGTATCTGGTTCGAATCGCTGCGCGACCGGATCTGCGCGGAGTTCGAGGCGATTGAGCGCGAAGCCGGCAGCGACGCCAGCTTCAGCTACACGCCCTGGGATCGCGAGACCGAAGGCGTTGCTCCCGGCGAAGGCGGCGGCGGCGTGCGCGGCGTGATGAAGGGCAAGGTCTTCGAGAAGGTGGGCGTCAACATCTCCACCGTGACCGGCGATCTTGCCCCCGGCTTTGCCCAGACCATCCATGGCGCGGCCGACAATCCGGCCTTTTTCGCCACCGGCATCAGCCTGGTCGCGCATATGGCGAACCCGCATGTGCCGGCCGTCCACATGAACACCCGCTTCCTCAACACCACCAAGACCTGGTTCGGCGGCGGCGCAGACCTCAATCCGCCCCTGCCGCGCGACGAGGATACGGCGGATTTCCATGCGGTGTTGCAGGCCGCCTGCGACGCCCATGATCCGGCCTATTATCCGCGCTTCAAGGCTTGGGCCGACGACTATTTCTTCATCCCCCATCGCGGCGTGCATCGCGGCGTCGGCGGCATCTTCTACGATCATCTCGAATGCGCGGACGATGCCGCGTTCGACGCCAATTTCACCTTCACCCGTGATGTCGGCGATGCTTTCCTGGCGGCCTTCCCGCCGATCGTGCGGCGGCGGATGAACGAGGCGTGGGGCGAGGAAGAGTATCGCACGATGCTGGAATGGCGCGGCCGCTATGCCGAATTCAACCTGGTTCATGACCGCGGCACCCTGTTCGGGCTCAAGACCGGCGGCAATATCGACGCGATCCTGATGAGCCTGCCGCCGATGGCGAGCTGGAGCTGACCCGATGGCGCTGACCCCGGTCGATCCGCGCGAGATCGCGACCATCGTCACCCATCTGGAAATGCGCGAGCGGCCCAGGCCCGCGCCGATCCCGCCCGCGCCGCTGCGGCTGGTGCCGTGGAAGACGCCGGACCTTGCCGCCTATCGCGCCCTGTTCCGCCGCGTGGGCGAGCCATGGCTGTGGTTCTCGCGGCTGGTGATGCCGGACGATCAGCTCGCGGCCATTCTGCATGATCCCTTGGTCGAGGTTTATGCCGTCACCGATCCGCGCGGGGTGGAGGTCGGCCTGCTGGAGCTGGATTTCCGCAGCCCGTCACAATGCGAGCTGGCCTTTTTCGGGCTGGTGCCCTCGCTCAACGGCAAGGGCCTTGGCAAATGGCTGATGGCGCAGGCCAAGTCACTCGCCTGGCGCAAGGGGGTGGAGCGCTTCTGGGTCCATACCTGCACGCTCGACAGCCCGGCGGCGCTCGGCTTCTACATCAAGTCGGGCTTCACCCCCTATGGCCGGGAGATCGAGACCTTCGCCGATCCGCGCCTGCTGGGCCTGCTGCCGCCCGAAGCAGCGCCGCAGATCCCGATGTTCGGTCAGCCGGCCGACGCCTGACGATAGATGCGGGCCAGCATCACCAGCATATAGACCTGGATCACGGTCGATACCGCCGCCGACGCGACGCCGCCCACCAGCCGGGCGGCCTCCGGCCCGGCGGCAAGGCCAGCGAGCGCACCAAAGATCGTCTGCGCCGCCATGCTGGCAATGCCCGACAGCAGGGTGATCAGGATGATGAAGCCCAGCAGCCGCCAGAAACAGCCCCGCGTCAGCGCCCAGGCATGGCGCAGCGAGGGCACCACCCCCTGATTGCCGTCGATCACCGCCGGATTGAGCAGCATCAGCCGGACGCTGGCGAAGATGGTGGCCCCACCGACAAAGGCGCCGAGGATGGCGCCGATGCTGGTACCCACGGACTCCGAGACCAGGCTGGCCAGGACGGCGACCAAAATCGCGGCCAGCATCAGCCCGCCGATCAGGAACATGGCGAGCAAGGCTGTGCCCAGCAGCACAGGCAGTCGCGCGAAGCCGAGGCGCAACGCCTCCCCAACGCTGATGCCCGGCCGCAGCGCGAGGGCGAACAGCGTCAGCGATCCGAACCAGATGATGACAACGCCCAGCAGCATCGCCAGCGCAAAGCCCGGCGGTATGTCGGGCAGGCCGGTGCGCTGGGGATTGGCCATCCATTCGGCCAGTTGCGGCGGCGTCATTTCCTGCAGGATCAACCCCGGCAGGGCCAGGAACAGCAGCGCGACGGGAAAGAGCAGCGACGCTTCGCGGGCGACGAAGGCAACCGCCTCCTCCCACGCCTTGCCGATCGAGACTGCCGCCATATCTAATGCCTACCCCTGTCCTGCGAAATGCGGCCCGAGACTTGATCGCTCGCCCCGCTCAAGTCAAGGAAGCGCCATGACCGATCCCCTGCCCTTTCCTGACGTCGAGTGGCGCAGCGATGCCGCCCCCTTCGACTATCCCACCGCCCTTGCCGATATGGAGGCGCGCGCCGCCGCCATTTATGAGGGCGAGGCGCGCGAGCGCGTCTGGCTGCTGGAGCATCCGCCGCTCTATACCGCGGGCACCAGCGCCGATCCGGCCGAACTGATCGACCCGCGCTTTCCCGTCCATGATGCCGGACGCGGCGGCCGCTACACCTATCATGGGCCGGGCCAGCGCATCGGCTATCTCAACATCGACCTGCGCGAACGCGGCAAGGATGTGCGCAATTTCGTCCATCATCTCGAAGGCTGGATGATCGACGCGCTCGCCGATCTGGGCATTGCCGCCCGCCGCGCCGAAGGGCGCATCGGCATCTGGACCGACGACACGCAGGGGCGCGAGGCAAAGATCGGTGCGCTGGGCATTCGCGTCCGTCGCTGGGTGACGCTGCACGGCTTTTCGATCAACGTCGATCCCGACCTGTCCCATTTTGGCGGCATCGTGCCGTGCGGGATCAGCGAGTTTCCCGTGACCAGCATCGCCGCACTGGGCGGCAATGCCTCGATGGAAGCCCTTGATGCCGCGCTCAAGGCGCATTTCCCTGCCTTTCTCGGCCGGCTGCGGCGCTGCGGATCGGGCGACGGCACGGGACTTGAGCAATGCGGGACCGCCCGCTAGGGTCCGCCACTTCGCCAGGTGGGGGGCCGCCGGGCATGTTGAGCCATGTTATGGAGACCCGGATGCGCCTTGACGCAAGGATGATGACTGCCGCCCTGTTGATCGGCTGCATGCCGCTGGCAGGCTGCGGCGGTGGCGGCGAAAAGAGCGGCAACACGGTGCAGATGAAGGATATGGAAGTGGTCGATGGCACCGCCACCGACGCCATGACCGATCTGGACGGCGTCCAGAGCGAGGGCACCAGCCTGGCCCTGCCGGAAAACCGCACCGAACCAAAGACCGCTGCCCCGGCCAAGGCGGACAATGCAGCCGCCCCCGCCAATGATGAGGAAGTCGTGTCGGATCAGTGAGGCTTTTGCCGTTCACTTCCGATACAGCCGCGCTATAGTCGATGCCGTTATGGGGGAATTGGGCGTTCGCGCCGTCAAGACCCCGGCTGAGAGGGTTTATTCAATGACGTTCCGTTTTCGCTCGCGCCAGGCCTTTGCCGCCCTGACGATCGCTGCCGCGTCGCTCGCCGTCGCGCAGCCGGCTGCCGCGCAATTCTTCTGGTCGCCGCCCGACATGTCGGCCCCGGCCCTGACCGACGAAGCCGCCGCCACCGCGCTGGGCCTGCCCGGCGCCACGGCCGACGAGATCAAGGCCGGCCTCACCTGGAACCTGCGCGCCGCGATCAACGTCGCCGCGCTGCAGTGCCAGTTCGAACCGACCCTGCTGTCGGTCAGCAACTACAACGCCATGATCGCCCATCATGACGCCGAACTTGACGCAGCGCAGGCGACGCTGCTCAGCTATTTCCAGCGCACCAAGGGCAAGGGCAAGCCCGGCCAGTCGGCGTCCGACATGTATAATACCCGCATCTATTCGGGCTATTCGACGGTCCAGGCGCAGCGCGGCTTCTGCCAGGCGGCGGCGGCGGTCGGTCGCCAGGCGATCTTCGCTGATCGCGGCCAGCTCAACGTCGTCGCGCGCCAGGGCCTGGCCTCGATCAAGAAGTCGCTCGTCCATGCCGGCGAGCAATATTATGGCGATCCGGGCTGGAACTATCAGCTCGCTTTGCCCTCGCTCGACGCCAAATGCTGGAAGAAGGGCGTATTGCTGCCCGAATGCCACCAGCAGTGGAACCAGAAGGCGGGCGTCCAGCCCTGATCTGACGGAGACTTAACGCAGGCCCAGATATTTATGGGCCTGCACCGTCAACCGCCAGCGCGGCCGGGCCATCACCAGATCGATGGCCGCGCGGGCATTGTCCACGGCATGGGCATCGTCGAGCGGCTGGACCAGCAGATGGTCGAAGCCCCAGCCCTCCATCGCCTCGACATCGGCCAGGCTGTGGCCGCCATCGGGCTGCGGCCAGACCAGCTTCAGCTCATTGCCCTTCACTTGGACCACGTCGCTGCCCGCCTTGGGGCTGATGCAGACCCAGTCGATGCCCGGATGCGCCGGCAAGGTGCCGTTGCTTTCGATCGCGATGGTGAAGCCACGGGCATGGAGCGCGTCGATCAGCGCATCGTCGACCTGCAACATCGGCTCGCCACCGGTCAGGACGATATAGGGGCCTTCCCCCTCGCCCCAGAAAGCGAATGCCGCATCGGCGAGCGCGTCGGCGGTCGCGAACTTGCCGCCGCCATCACCGTCGGTGCCGACGAAATCGGTATCGCAGAAGCGGCATACGGCATCGCGCCGGTCCTGCTCGCGCCCGCTCCACAGGTTGCAGCCGGCAAAGCGCAGAAATACCGCGCGCCGCCCCGCCTGCACGCCTTCGCCCTGCAGGGTCAGGAACATTTCCTTGACCGCATAGGTCATGTGTCAGGCCTTTCCGGGACGCGTCGCATAGACGGTGGGATCGGGCAGCCCTGCTTCCTCGAAGCCCTTCGAGCGCAGGCGGCAACTGTCGCACAGGCCGCAATGCTTGTTGTCAGGCGTCGGATCATAGCAGGACCAGCTGAGCCCCGCATCCAGGCCCAGCCGATGCGCCTCCCGCACGATGTCCGCCTTGGTCATGAACTGCAGCGGCGTGTTGATGCGGATCGGATGGCCCTCGACCCCCGCCTTGGTCGCCAGCGTCGCCATCTTCTGGAACGCGTCGATAAATTCGGGACGGCAGTCGGGATAGCCCGAATAGTCGAGCGCATTGACACCGATATAGATGTCGCTGGCCGAAGCGACTTCGGCCAGGCCCAGCGTCAGCGACAGGAAGATGGTGTTGCGCGCAGGCACATAGGTGACAGGGATTTCGTCGCCCACGCCGCCCTTGGGCACTTCGATGTCGGCGGTCAGCGCCGACCCGCCAAAGGCCGTGAGGTCGAGCGGCAGCACGATGTGCGACATGGCATTGAGCGCCGTCGCGATCTTGGCCGCGGCGCGCAGTTCGACGCGATGGCGCTGATTATAATCGATCGTCAGCGCCAGGACGCGATAGCCCGCTTCACGCGCGAGCCCGCCCGCGACCATTGAATCCAGCCCGCCCGAAAGCAGGACGACGGCGAATTTTCCATTCTGTGCGACCATGATGCTGCGCTAGACCTCGTTATGTTGCAGTGCAAGGGGGCCGCCGGTCAGCGGCATGCCCCGACATGGCGCCCTTCGACCATGTTGGAAAAGGGCGCGCCGTCGCTGATCCCCTGCGATCGTATCTGGATGAGGCGCGGCGTTTCGACGCGCAGGTCGGTGCGCGCATTGCCAGCCGCACCGCAATCGAAGGTCACGGTGGCGGCAGCAGGCGCGTCGCTGACCACGAACGGCTTGCAGCCGGGGCCAGCATTGGCCGGCTCCAGCAACTGATGCGGCATCGTCACGCACAGGCGGCGGGGCGGCGCGGTGGGATCATCGCGCAGACGCAATTCCCATTCGCCCGTTTCCAGCTTGGCGAGCGCAGCCAGTTGCGGCGCGTTCGCCGCCCCGGCCCAGCTTGCCATCATCATTGCCGCCGCGGCGCCCAGCGCCTGCAGCCCCAGCCTTGCCATCTTGCGTCCAGACCTTGTCATCGGCGCCGGGGAGCGGCGCCATGCTTCATCCTGTTGTGCCGCGCAATTGCGGCAATTTGATAGCGCGGGGCGAACGGCCGTGCCGCAATTGCCCCGCGCCGGCTTTCAATGGGTAACGAAACTGTCCAGCGCGAGCGGGAACAGACGCGAGCAGAAGGCGCAATCGACGCCGATAATGCCTTTCTCGTCCGCCATCGCCACCCGTTCGTCCGCCGGGAAGCGGCCGATCACATCGCGAATATGGGCAAGGTCACAGCGACAGCCCTTGGCGAGCGCCGTCGTCTCGGTGACGCGCACTTCCTCTTCTTCATGGAACAGGCGCCAGGCGATGTCGGTCAGCGGCAGGTCGAGATCGGTCAGTTCCTCGTCGCGTAGCGTACCGGCCAGCGCCTGCACATGTTCCCATTCGGGATGGTCGTGGCGCACATGCAGACGCTCGCGTCCCACTTCGCCCTCGGGCAGATGCTGCAGCAGCAGGCCCGCCGCGACGCAGCCTTCGCCCGGCTCATGCCGGGTCGCGATCTGGACGATGCTGGGTATCTGTTCGGACTGGAAGAAATAATGCTCCGCCGCCTCGGCCAGCGACGATCCGTCCAGCGGCACGATGCCCTGATAGCGCTCGCCGGTCGCCGCCTGGTCGAAGGTGATCGCCAGATAGCCCTTGCCGAACAGGCCGAACAGGGTCGGATCGCTGCCGATTTCCGCCAGCCGTTCGGCATCGAACTTGGCATAGCCGCGCAGTTCGCCGCCCTTGTAATCGGCCACCAGCAGGCTGACGACGCCATTTTCGGTCTGCGCCTGCAGGGTCAACTGGCCGCCGGCATCCTTGAGCAGGCTACCGAGCAGCGCGCCCAGCACCAGCGAGGACGCCAGCACCCGCTCGATCGCCGGGGGATAGGCATGGGCAGACAGCACCTGGTCCAGCACCGGCCCCAGCCGAACGAAACGGCCACGCACATGGCGCGAGGGGATGGTGAAGCCAAGGGCCTGATCGACATTGCTACTGGTCACGATATTTCCTTCCGATCCACCCGCCCCGAAAGCCGCGAGGGCCCGTCCTCCGCTTCCCAGCGCAGGACAGGCCCCGTCATCTTTCAGGGCGAACGGAAAATTTCGCCCGAATATAGGGTGAGCTTACAGCTTTCCAAGCGCCCAGAGCAGAACCGACTTCTGGGCATGGATGCGGTTCTCCGCCTCGTCCCAGATCAGCGACTGCGGACCGTCGATCACCGCCTCGACCACTTCCTCGCCGCGATGGGCGGGCAGGCAGTGGAGGAATTTGGCGTCCGCCTTGGCGCCCGCCATCAGTTTCGGCGTCACCTGATAGGGCATCATCGCCGCCAGCTTCGCCTCGGCATGGGCCTGGCCCATGGAGATCCAGGTGTCGGTGACGACGACGTCGGCGCCGGCCACGGCCTGCGCCGCATCGCGGGTAAGGGTGATGGTCGAACCGGCAGCCTGCGCCGCGGCGGCAAAGGACGGATCGGGATCATAGCCCTCAGGGATGCCCATGCGCACGTCGAACTTCATCAGCCCGGCGGCCTCGACGATCGAGTGGAGGACGTTGTTGCCGTCGCCCAGCCAGGCCCACTGACTGCCCGGCAGCGCCAGGCCATGCTCGACCACGGTCAGCAGGTCGGCGACGATCTGGCAGGGATGCGACAGGTCGGTCAGGCCATTGATGACCGGGACGCTGGCATATTCGGCCATTTCCTCGATCTTGGCATGATCGTCGGTGCGGATCATGATCGCATCGGCCATGCGACTGAGCACGCGCGCGGTGTCGGCCACGGTCTCGCCACGGCCGAGCTGGCTGGTCGCGCCATCGAGGATCAGCGAATTGCCGCCGAGCTGGCGGATCGCCATGTCGAAGCTGACGCGGGTGCGCGTGCTGTTTTTCTCGAAGATCATCGCCAGCGTGTGGCCGGCGAGCGGCGCATCGGCGTCGACCCAGCCCTTGGGCTTGCCTGCCCGTGCCGCCTTGCGATCGATCGCATCAGCGATCATCGCGGCGATCGCGTCGCCGCCCGCATCGGTGAGATTCAGGAAATGCTTGGTCATTGGAAACAACCTCTAACCCGTTCAGGCTGAGCGAAGTCGAAGCCCCCGCCTGAACGAAGTGAAGGCACCTCGCTTTGCTCGGCGATACCCTTCGACTTCGCTCAGGGCGAACGGAAACTAAATGGTCAGGCCGCCTTGGCGTCCGCGAAGCTCCGCGCACCGGCGGAAATCTTCTCGATGCACTCGGCGATATGGCTTTCGTCGATGACGAGCGGCGGCAGGATGCGCAGCACATTCTGGCCCGCCGATACCGACAGGAAACCATGATGGTCGCGCAGATGGCCGACGAAGGCGCGCGCATCATAGGCGTCCTTCATCTTGACGCCCAGCATCAGCCCCATGCCGCGCACATCCTCGAACATGTCGTCATGGTTCGGGATCATCTGCTCCAGCGCGGAGCGCAGACGCGCGCCCATCGCCGTCACCTGCTCCAGGAAGCCGTCCGCCAGCACCTCTTCCAGCACCGCGATGCCCACCGCCATGGCGAGCGGGTTGCCGCCATAGGTGGAACCATGGGTGCCGAACACCATGCCCTTGGCCGCTTCCTCGGTGGCGAGACAGGCGCCGAGCGGGAAGCCCGCGCCGATGCCCTTGGCCACCGCCATGATGTCCGGCGTCACGCCATATTGCTCATGGGCGAAGAAGGTGCCGGTGCGGGCATAGCCGCACTGCACTTCGTCCAGGATCAGCAGCAGGCCCTGCTCGTCGCACGCCTTGCGCAGGCCGGTCAGGAACTCCGCCGTCGCTGGGGTCACGCCGCCTTCACCCTGCACCGGTTCCAGCAGGAAGCCGGCGGTGTTGTCGTCGATCGCCGCCAGTGCCGCGTCGAGATCGTTGAAGGGCACGACCTGGAAACCGGGCAGCAGCGGCTCGAACCCGTCGCGCATCTTGGGCTGGCTGGTCGCCGAAATGGTGCCCAGCGTGCGGCCGTGGAAGGCGTTGTCGAAGCTGATGATCTTGTGCCGGTGCGCTTGTCCATTGGCATAATGATAGCGGCGCGCGGTCTTGATCGCGCACTCGACCGCTTCGGCACCCGAATTGGTGAAGAAGACGGTGTCCGCGAAACTGTTATCGACCAGTTTCTGCGCAAATTCCTCCCCCAGCGGCGAACCGTAGAGGTTAGAGATATGCATCAGCGTCGCAGCCTGATCGGCAATGGTCTTCACCAGCTTCGGATGGCCATGGCCCAGCAGATTGACGGCGATGCCGCTGGCAAAGTCGAGATAGCGCTCGCCGCGCTCCCCGATCAGGTAGCAGCCCTCGCCTCGGACCGGACGCACATCGCACCGGGGGTAAACGGGCATGAGCGGCGTAATCGACATGTGCCTTCCCTTTCTGGGTTGATGCTGCGCGTCCGTGCGCATTGGATATAACGCAAAAAGGCGGCCCCCGCCGGGCCGCCCTTGTGCGAGTGCCGCCTATACAGGCCACCGGAAGGGGGTGCAACCCCGCAACCGGGCCAGTCGACAGCCTATGGACTGATCGCCCCGTGAGCGATCAGGGCTGGCCGATCTGGCTCCAGGCATCGGCAATCTCGCCGACCATGGCGCGGGCCTGCTCGACGGGCGCGGCATCATGCTCCTTGGCGCTGACCAGCAGCAGCCGGCGGGCCTCGCGATAGATGCGCGCCAGGCCGGTGGCGATGTCGCCGCCCTTGTCGAAGTCGAGGCTCGCTTCCAGCGCGAACAGGATCGACATGGCGCGCGCCTGCTTGTCGGACACCTTCAGCCGGTCGCCATTGCGTTCGGCCAGCGCCGTGGCATCGAGCGCGATCAGCAGTTCGTCGAACAGGATCTTGACCAGCGCGTGGGGCGTGGCGCCCTCGATCCGGCTGCCCGAATGCACCGCCGCATAGCGCCGTGCCGCTGCCGTACCCGCAAAGCTGTGATTATAGAACATGTTTCAAAGTCCCCGATTAACTGTCGCTCTTGTTCCAGGCATCGATCTGCTGCTGGAGATAGCTTTGGGTTGCGTTGAGCGCAGACAACTTGGTCTGCATTGCCGAATAGATGGAAGTCAGGCGCGTCTCATAGTCGGCCATGTCCTCGTCCAGCTTTTCGAGCTGTTCGGTCAGGCTGTCGGCCAGCTTCTCATAACGGTCCTGCGCCGCCTTGATCGGGCCGTTCTCCAGCTCGATATTGTCGCGCACGCTGTCCATCAGGCCCGACAGGCCCAGATTGTCGGCGGTCGACTTGGCGGGGTTGAGCATCTTGGTGATGCCCGCCGGATCGGCGGCCAGCGCCTTGTCCAGCGTGTCGGTGTTGAGCGTCAGCGTGCCGTCGCGGTTGGTCGCGATGCCGATATCGGCCAGCGTCTTGTAGCTGCCGGTCGAGGCCAGCTGGGTCGAGGTGATCTTCGACAGCTGCGACTTCATGTCGCGCACCGCCGACACACCGTTGAGGACGCCCGCGGTCGATGAATCCGTGCCGGTCGAGGTCGACGTGTTCAGCGCCTTCATCAGCGTATTATAGGCGTCGACAAATTCCTGCAGCAGATCCTTCATCGTCGCAGTCGGCTGGGTCATGGTCAGGTTGACCGTGCTGTTGACGTCCGCCGCGGTCAGTTCGATCCGCAGATAGGGGATCGCATCGTCGATGGTGTTGCTGGCATATTCATAGTCGGTGCCGTCGAGCGTGATCTTCGCATTGGCCGGGTCCGACGTCGAGGTCATCGCGCTGCTGTTGAGGCCAGCGAGAACGCTGGTCGAGCTGTCGGCCGAGCTGGTGATGGTGAAATCATTGGCCGCGCCGGTTTCGCCCTTGAACACCAGCCGCGTGCCCTGCGCATCGGTGACGACGCTCGCGGTCACGCCGATGTCGGCGGCGTTGATCGCCGAAGCCAGGCCGGAGAAACTGTTATTGCTCGAATCAACGGTGATCGTCGCGGTCTTGCCGCCCGCCGTCGTGATGGTGAGCGAGCCGGTGCCGACCGCCGTGCTGCTTGTGGCACCGCTGGTCGCGGTAGAGGCGAAGATGCGGGCGGTCGCCAGCGACTTCACCACCAGCTGCGCCGGCAGACCAGCCGGCGTGCCGCCGCTCAGCAAGCTGACCGACGCGATGTTGGTGTTGGTCGAATTGGGCGTTCCGGTATATTCGGCACCCGACAGAACGCTGGTGAGCGCATCGGCGAAGGTGTCGAGCGAGCTGATGGCCGACGCCAGTGCCGAGATGCGGGCATTGTTGGTCGTTTGCTGGGTGGTGATCGCGGACTGGCGCGGGTCACGGGTCGCGCTGACCAGGCTGGTGACGAGCGCGCTCGTGTCGATGCCCGAATTGGCACCCAGCGCCGACAGGATGCTGCTCCCTACCGATGTCGTCGTCGTTGCCATGGGCCGTCCTTTCAAATGAGAGAACGGCCGTAGCGCGAAGATGTTTAGGAATGATTTTCAAGCTGATGGCAAAGCCCGCAAAAAAGCGGGCATGGCCGCGATCAGATCGCCGATGCGGACAGGATCTGGTCGACGGTTCCGCGCGCGACATGCGCCTGAGCCGCATAGGCATAGCTGGCCTGCTGGGCGATCCGCTTGGCCAGATCGGCGGCCTGCTCCACCGCCTCGCGCGTGGCGGGCGGCAGCGGAATGTAGATGAAGGGCTGCGGCATCATCGCCTGGACGGCGGCCGATGCGCCATCGACCGACACATCCCCTTGGCCGGCGCGCATATCGGCCAGGATATCGGCGATCCGGGCATGGATGCGCGCATATTCGGCGGCGCCGGCGGCATCCTCGTCGACCGCAACGATATCGACTGCAAAACTCTCCTGCCTGCGCGCATCGCTGGCAGACATGTTGCCCTGCTCGGTCGAAGATTCCGTCGCTGAAACCGGCTGAACGGCCGCAGCCGGCACCGGCGCGCGAACGACGCTCCGATCCACTGGCGAAATCTCGCTACGCGAAAAATACTCGTTCATGACGCACCATCCTAATGCGTCCCCGTAAACAGAATACGGACAAGCGTGGCTAAACTTTAATTCACCATCGCCCTATTTCTTCGATCAACTGCCAAGTATCAGCAAATTCTCTACAATTTCTTTCCATCCGGATCGAAACGCAGATCTTCGGGCACGGTAATGAACGGACGGTCCATTTCCGTCGCCATCTTGTTCTCGACCCGGAAGACGAAGGCCAGCACCGTCGCCACCGCCATGTAGAGGCCTTCATTGACGATCTCGCCAGCGCGCGAGGTGAAGTAGATGGCGCGCGCCAGCTCGGGATATTGCAGCACCGACACGCCATGATCCTCGGCCAGTTCGCGGATCGAGGCCGCGATCGCGTCACAGCCGCGCGCGACCACGACCGGCGCGGCGTCCACGCCGGGCCGATAGCGCAGCGCCACCGCGAAATGGGTCGGATTGGTGATGATGACGCTGGCCTCTGCCACCGCCTGGCGGGTCGATCCGTTCAGCACCTCGAACTGGCGCCGGCGGATCTGCCCCTTGAGTTCGGGCGAGCCTTCGCTTTCCTTATGCTCGTCCTTGATGTCCTGCTTGCTCATGCCCAGCCGCTTGCCGCGCTGGAAAATCTGCATCGGCACGTCGATGCCGGCGATCACGAACAACCCACCCGCCATCACCAGGCAGACCAGGATGAACATGTTGCCAAGATCGCTGATCGCATTGCCGACCCCCGCCTTGCCCAGCCCGATGATCGCGGTCAGCCGGTCCCAGATCATCCAGAAGCCGACCGCGCCCAGCAGCCCCACCTTGGCGATCGACTTGACCAGTTCGATCAGCCCCTGCGCGCCGAACATGCGCTTGAGGCCAGAAGCGGGGTTCATCTTCGACGCCTTGGGCGCGAATGCACCGGGACGAAAGCCCAGCGATCCGAGCAGCGCCGGCGCCGCGATCGCAGCAAAGAAGGTCGCGAGCAATACGCCGCCCACCGGCAGCGCGATATCCGCCAGCAAGCCGGTGCCGCGCGTTACCGGCGAGAAGTTCACGATGTCCTCGCGCCCGAAGCGCAGCGCGCGGGTCAGCATGCCCGACAACGCGTCGATCAGGCCCGGCCCCGCAACAGCCAGCCAGCCGATGCCGGCCATCACCACCAGGGCCGTTCCCAGTTCGCGGGACTGGAGGATGTCGCCTTCCTTGGCGGCATCCTGCAATTTCTTCTGTGTCGGTTTTTCGGTCTTTTCGCCGCCCTCGGATCCGCCCGCCATGGCTCAGCGTCCTTCCGAGATGGCGCGGGCCTGTTCCAGCCCCGACTTGAGCGCGATGGTGATCCCCTCGCCCATCACCGGCACCGCCATCGCCAGCAGCACCAGCCCCGCCATCACCGCCATCGGCATGCCCACGGCGAACAGGTTGAGCGCAGGCGCGGTGCGCGGCAGCATGCCCATGACGATCTGCACCAGCACCAGCGCGAAGCCGACCGGCAGCGCGATCGTGACCCCGGCGCCCAGCAGCGAGCCGCCAAACTGGATCATGTGCCAGACCGCATCATTGCTGAGCATCGCCGCGCCCGGCGGCAGCGCCTTGTAGCTCTGCACCACGAAGCTGACGAGCAGCAGATGGCCGTCCATCGCCAGCAGCAGGAAGGTCGAGAGGATCGACAGGAACTGGCCGACCGCCTGCGTCCCCTGCCCCGACCCCGGATCGACCATCGCGGCAAAGCCCAGCCCCATGGTGTTGGCAATCGCCTCACCCGCGACGAAAGCGGCGGAATAGCCGATCTGCACGGCAAAACCCATGGCAAGGCCCGTCAGCACTTCGCCGGCGACCAGCATTACGCCTTCGAAACTGGCGACGCCGTCATGCGGCAACTGGATGGTGACGCTGTTGAGGGCGGCCATGCCAAGCGCGAGCGAGAGGATCAGGCGCAACTGAAGCGGCATCGCGGGCGCACCGAAGACGGGCGCGGCCAGAAAGGCCGCACCAGGGCGGATCATGGCGATCAGCCAGATCCACAATTGCGTCTCGACGCCTGCGAAGCCGGGTGCGATCATTGCAGCAGGTCCGGTATCCGCTCGAATATCTCGCGCGTGAAGTCAGCGATCAGCACCATGATCGATCCGCCGAACAGGGTCAGCATCGCACCCACGACCAGAATCTTGGGAATGAAGCTGAGCGTCTGTTCGTTGATCGACGTCGCGGCCTGGACCATGCCGATCAGCACGCCCGCGACCAGCGCCGGAATCAGGATCGGCGCCGTCGCCAGCGCCGTGATCCACAGCGCATGCTGTGCCAAGCCCATGAAGAAATCCGCATTCTCCATTGCCGCCCTCCTATGTCGCGAAGGAGCCGGCGAGCGACCCCATCGTCAGCGCCCAGCCATCGACCAGCACGAACAGCAACAGCTTGAAGGGCATGGAGATGATCGTGGGCGACAGCATCATCATGCCCAGTGCCATCAGAGTCGATGCGACGACCAGGTCGATGATGAGGAAGGGCAGGAAGATCATGAAGCCGATCTGGAACGCGGTCTTCAACTCGCTGGTGACGAAGGCCGGCAGCAGGATCGTGAAGGGAATGTCGTCGGGCGTGCGGAAGGCCGGAGCCTCGGCCATGTTGGCGAACAGCTTGAGGTCGCTCTCGCGCGTCTGCTTGGCCATGAAGCCGTGCAGCACCTTGCCCGAACGGCCAACCGCTTCCTCGATCGAAATCTGGCCCTTGCCATAGGGATCATAGGCCTGGCCGTTGATCTGGTCGATCACCGGTCGCATCACGAACAGCGACAGGAACAGGGCAAGCCCCACCAGCACCTGGTTGGGCGGCGTCTGTTGCAGGCCCAGCGCCTGGCGCAGCAGCGACAGGACGATGATGATCCGGGTGAAGCTGGTCATCATGAGGATCAGCGACGGCAGGACCGACAGCAGGCTCATGAGGACGAGGATCTGCAGCGACAGCGACAGCGAGCGGCCGTCGCCCGAAATCTGTCCCATCGCGCGGGTCAGCGCGCCGCCATTGTCGACCGGCGCCGGCGCGGCCGGCACCGCCTGCGCCAGCGCAGGATCGACCAGCATCAGCCCGGCGGTCAGCAGGATGCCGCCGACCAGCCAGTGACTAGCGCGCACGATAGGGGTCGCCTTCCGCGATCTTCTCGATCCGGCCGCGGGTGACCGACAGCAGGATCTTCTTGCCCTCGAACTCGACCACGGCCAGCTTGCCGAACGTGCCCATCGGCAGCGCTTCCAGCAGCTTCAACGACCGATCATTCTGGCCGACCATCATGCCGGGCTGATATTTGCGCCACAGCCACAAGGCACCAAAGGCCATGCCGCCCACAAGCGGCAGCAGGATCAGCAATTTGACGAAATACCAGAACATGCACGCGCCCCGCGTTTAGGTTAATGCGTCATCCGATCCGCAAGAATGGGCCGCAAGGCAAGCGCAAAAGCACGGCCCTGCGATCAGCCGCGCCGTTCGACCCCGGCCATGCGGGTTTCGGTGGCGGCGATATCGACGATGCGGATGCCATAGCGGCCGTTCACCGTCACGACCTCGCCCTTGGCGATCAGCGCGCCATTGACCATGATGTCGAGCAGTTCGTCGGCCTGGCGATCCAGTTCCACGATGCTGCCTTCGGCCAGGTCCATGACTTCGGCCAGGCGCAGCGAGGTCGATCCGACCTCCACCGACATGCGCACCGGAATATCGGCCAGCAGCTTGAACTGGCGGTTCGCCGCCATGCGGCTGGCGCTGTCTTCCCCACGGGGATCCATCATCGGGGCGTCGCTCATATCACTCATTGTTCCGGTCCCTGTGCAATCTTTTCAATCTGGAAGGCGGCACGGCCATCCTGTTCGCCGATCGTGCCGTGCGCGACGATCCTGTCGCCGACGATCAGCGGCAGGCTGCGGCCGATCGTCACGGGTATGATGTCGCCGGTCTTGAGCTGCATCAGCTCCGCCAGCGAGAGATTGGGGCGGGCCAGCACGGTCCGGGCCGGCAGGCGGATGTCGCGCATGCGGCGCGCCACGCGCGCCTGCCATACCGGATCGACATGCTCGTCATCGCTTGCGACCTTGCTGCCCATCAGCGCCTCGACGCCGCGCAGCGCCGCCAGCGGGAAGACCATGTCGATCGACCATTCGCGATCCCGGTCCAGCCCGACACGGAAGCGCTGCACCACCATCTGGTCGGCGGGCTGGGCAGCGGCGGCAAAGCCGATGCCGGTTTCACGCAGCAGCAGGCCGGGTTCCAGGGGCAGGACTTCGGACCAGCATTCGACCATGCGGGCCATGATGGTTTCGGACAGGCGGGCGATCAGCCGGTCCTCGGTCGGAGTAAATTCGCCGCGCGCGGGCAGCGCCCGGTTGCCAAGGCCGCCATAGAAACAGTCGACCAGGGTCGAGATCATGGTGGCGTCCATGCACAGCAGCATCTGCCCCTTCAGGGGCAGCAGGCGATAGATGGACAGGCTGCAGAAATTGGGCGCGCCGGCCGACCAGGCGCCAAACTCCACGACCCGTGCATCCTCGGCCGCGACATGCGGGCGGATGCCGGAAATGGGTTCGATCAGCGCACGGATACGCCGGCCGAGCTTTTCACCCAGCCGGTCGAGGCCCGACAACATTACCGGAGCTTGCGCGTCCCCCCGCCCGAAGGCGAAGGATTGAACGTGATTCATGTCTGTCCCCTGCCCTCGGCCAGGGGACTTCCCAGCGTTCAGGCAGCGCTATTGAATAACGAAATTGGTAAAATAAACGTTATCGACACCGCCATAGCCGGTCTT
Source organism: Sphingomonas sp. S-NIH.Pt3_0716 (assembly GCF_003950715.1). Classification (NCBI taxonomy): domain Bacteria; kingdom Pseudomonadati; phylum Pseudomonadota; class Alphaproteobacteria; order Sphingomonadales; family Sphingomonadaceae; genus Sphingomonas; species Sphingomonas sp. S-NIH.Pt3_0716. The sequence goes on from NZ_QLJK01000008.1 coordinate 131,498, forward strand.
CTGCTTGAGTACATCGTTGATGATGCCCCGGATTTTTCCTTGCAGCATGCGCTTGCCGTCGGGCGTGACCAGCTGCTCCTCGGGCTGTTCGGCGAGCATCATCAGCACCTGACTGCGAATCGCCATCTCGTGCATCTTGATCGCGGCGATCACGCGATAGTCATAATAGGTCGACACCGCGACGGTGATCTGGGCGAAGGCGTCGGTGTCCGTCATGTTCGACGTGAAGGGCGCCTGGAGCTGGAAATAGGTGGCCTGATAGGCGGTCGGATTGGCCGGCGCGGGCAGGTCGATGCCCTTGCCGGGCGCATGGGCGGCCGACGGGGCATGCCCCTCGCCACCAGCGCTCGCATGGCCACCGCCTTCGCCACCACCACCGCCGCCTTCACCGGCCCAGCCATGGGCGGTGGCGACGGCCTGCGCATCCTCGCCCGCCAGGACGAGCACGGGCTTGTTGGGATCTTCCTTGGGGCCTTCGGCCTTGGGGCTGAAGAAGCCGGCGGCGTACAGCCCGCCCGCAGCGCCGGCACCGCCCACCACCATGGCGACGGCGACCAGCAGGATGAGCTTCATCCCCCCACCCTTCTTCTTCTTCGCCTTGGGTTCATCGCTCATCGTTCACGTCCCCTGGAATATCCCGTCCCGGCCGTCAGGCGTAGCGCGCGCGGCGGACGTCACCGGCGCTATCGCCGGTGTCACCATGGTTAAGAACGGCCGGATCGCTCCCGGCTTTATGGCCAAGGCCATTATTTTCGCGCCCCTGCCAGCGGCCCTGCGACGAGGATTGGCCCATCGACTGCCCCGCCATCTGGCCGGCACCCTGCCAGGCGCCCTGCTGCTGGGATGCATTGCCCTGCTGGCCGTTCGACTGGCTGCCGGTCTGGCCATTGCTATCGGCCTTGGCCGCTTCGGCGACATGCGGCGCACGCTCGATCTTCACTTCATGGATGCGCACGGCGGCAAGGCCCGCGTCCAGCTTCAGCCGGTCGCTATCCTGGCGCAACGCCATTTCCGCCGCCTCGCTGGCAACGGTCAGGCTGACCGCCGCGCCATCGCCATCCTGGCGGATATCGACCTGGATCGGGCCGAGCTGGTCGGCATTGATCTGGAACCGGCCCTGCGCGCCATTGGCCGACAGGCCGGCAATGTCGCGGGCCAGCCCGTCAATCCACTGCCCCGACACGCCCATATCGACCACCTGCTGGCCAAGGCTGGCCGACAGGTCGACGGTCGGCATCGCCGCCGGGGTGACCGAAGGGGTCTGGGGCGTGGCGGCCTGGGGCACGGAGACTTCCGAGCCATGATGGGGCGCGGCCGGGGTGGCAGCGACCAGCGGATCGACGGCCGTGGTCGCCTTGTCCGGCGTGCGGTCGCTGACCGGCGTTGCCGCTTCGGCGCTGTCGCGCACCGGCATCGCCCGGCGGTTCATATGGTCGCGCACCAGTTGCAGCAGCGACAGGGCCTCCGCCTTGGCCGGCTTGGCGGCCACGCGCGCGGCCGGGACGTCGGTGCCGGCGGATGCGATCTCGACATCGGCCTCTTCCGGGCTGCTGGTTACAGCCGCAGGCGCGGTCTTCTCGGTCGGTTTGACGGCCGCCACGACCATTTCGGCCGGCATGTCAGGGTTGACCTCCGGCGCCGCAGCGACGGCGGGCATGACCTGCTCGACCGGGCGCGGTGCCATCGCGGGCTGCGGGGCGGCCTGGACCGGGGCCTGCACGACATTCGGGGCCGCGTTGGCGGCTGGCGCAGGCTGGGCCGGGATCATCGCAGCGACCAGTTCGGGCGTCATTTCAGGCGTCGTTGCAGGCGCCGCCACAGGCGTTGCAACGATCTGGTCATCCTGCCCATCCGCGCCGACCACCGGGGCCATCACCGCTTCCTGTCCCACGGCCGGTTTCGAAGGGGCCTGGGTTTGGGACAATGAAGGTGACAGCGAAGGAGACACACTCAAAGGCATCTCCCGGGTCGGCGCGGATGGAGCCGAAGATGCGGGGGCATCGATCGGCGCCTGCGGCAAGGGGGGGAGTGCAGCAGGCAAGGAATGGGCAATCGGATCGGCGACGATCGGCGCGTCATTGTCGACGGGCGCATCGGCCGTCACCATGTCAGCTTCGCTGTCAGCATCGGCGATGTCGTCGGCCTCGGGCGCGGCCATCGCAGCCGGCAGAGGCTGCGGCGCGGGCGTCGGCGTGGCCTTGATCGGAGCATCAGCAAGGGCGAGCGCGATCGGGCCTTCGGCGTCGACCGGCAGCGGCAGGGCCACATCGGCGGTCGGAACCGGCGCCGGAGTGCGGATATCCGCAGGCGCAGGCGCGACCGCCGGGATCGGCAAGGGCAGCGGGAGGGCTTCGGCGTCAGCCTCGCCTTCGGGCAAGACGATCGGGGCGGGCTCGGCCGATACGGGCGCGACGGCCGCCTGATCCTGGACTGGCGCAGCGACGGGCAGGACCGGCTCGGCAACCGGCGCGGCCTCAGCGGTCGGCTGGACCGGCATCGCCCGCTGGGTCAGAAATTCGGCGGTGTCCGGCAGAGCCGGCGCCTCGATTGCTTCGTGCGTCACGACCGGCGCATCGCCCTCGATCGTCCCTTCCACCGGCAAGGCGGCCGCGCCCATGGCCATCGTAGGCGCAGCCGGCTGCGGCGCGCCATCGACATCGCTCAGCAGCGCGGCGAAGTCGGCCGCACCCTCGACTACGGCCGAAGCAGCGGCCGTCGTCGCACCGGCCAGCGGCGTCGAGGAGAAGAGCAGCGATTTGAGGCTGGCGAGCATGGTCATGTCAATTGTCCCCCGTGCGCTGCATGCGGCGATAGCGCGGCAGCGCGGCAAGCTTGTTCTCGCGCCATTCTTCCAGCGCGACGCGGGCCCGATCCTTCAGGCGCGCGGCAATTTCCTTCTCGCGGTTGGCCGCGATGCTGAGCCCTTCCTTCGCCTCCACCTTGCGGCGAGCGTCGTAGAGCGCGCCGTCGAGCTGGCGACCGGCCTGCTCCAGACGGCTGGCCAGTTCCTGCATCGATGCAAAGGAGGCACCGGTGGCGCCGCCCTGAACGCCGAACAGCTCGCCCCGCACCCGGCGCAGACGTTCCAGATTGGTGGCGATCCCCTCCGCCTCGTCACGGGCGCGCGCGGTCTCGGCCATGGCCATGGCATGCTGGACATGGCGCACGCGCAGCACGCGGTGGCGGCGGGACACCAGCCCCTTCACGCGCCGAACTCCGCGATAAGCGCGTTGGCGCTGGTATCAAGGTCGATCCGGCTCTTCTGGTCCTGGCGGATGAAGTTCAGGATTTCCTGGCGACGCTGCACCGCCTCGTCGATCACCGGATCATTGCCGGGACGATAGGCGCCCATCAGGATGAGGTCGCGATTTTCCTCATAGGCAGCCCAGAGACGGCGATAGGCGGCGGCGGCTTGGCGATGCTCGTCCGGCACGACGTCGGCCATTACGCGCGACAGGGACTTGCCGATATCGATCGCCGGGAAGATCGCCTGTTCCGACAGGCTGCGCGACAGCACGAAATGGCCGTCGACAATCGCGCGGGCGGCATCGACGATTGGATCGTCGGTGTCGTCGCCATCAGCGAGAACGGTGTAGAGCGCGGTGATCGAGCCGCCGGTGCGGGCGTCGACGCCGGCCCGCTCGACCAGACGCGGGATCAGCGCCAGCGCCGAGGGCGGATAGCCCTTCATCGCCGGCGGTTCGCCGAGCGCCAGGCCGATCTCGCGCTGGGCATGGGCGCAGCGGGTCAGGCTGTCGATCAGCAACAGCACCTTCTTGCCGCGAGCGCGGAAATATTCGGCGATGGCGGTGGCGCGGGCGGCCGCGCGCAGGCGCAGCACCGGCGGATGGTCGGCCGGCACGGCCACCACGATGCTCTTGTGCATCGCATGCTTGAGCTTGGTTTCGAGGAAGTCGCTGACCTCGCGGCCACGTTCGCCGATCAGGCCGGTGACGACGATATCGGCTTCCGCGCCGGCGATCATCTGGCCCATCAGCACCGACTTGCCGACGCCCGAGCCGGCAATAATGGCGATGCGCTGGCCGCGCCCGGCGGTCAGCAGCGCGTTGACGGCGCGCACGCCGAGGTCGAACGGCTCGGTCACGCGGCCGCGATCGAGGACATTGCCCTTCACCCCGTTGAGCGGCCAGACGCCGCCGGCGATGATCGGGCCCTTGCGGTCGAGCGGCTGGCCCATGGCGTCGATGACGCGGCCAATCAGCCCCTCACCCACCTGCACCATATTGGCCTGGCTGTCGGGTTCGACACGAATGCCGTTTTCCAGCGGCGCATCGGCATCGAGCGGCACCAGCAGGGTGCGTTCGCCACGAAAGCCGACGACTTCGGCGCGGCAGACCGACCCGTCGCTGGCCAGGACGCGGGCCCCCGAACCGATCGGACGGCGGAAGCCGGTGACTTCCAGCATGCCGGCATCATGGCTGACCAGACGGCCGACATGGCGCGGCTGGCGGTTCTGGACCTGAAGATGCTCGAACAGGGTTTCGGCCTGCGCCAGCTCGGCGCGGATCATGCCTTACCCTCCATGTCGTCCATCAGCGCGCGCAGGCGCGCCAGACGAACGTCCGGACCATCCTCGACCCAGCCATCGGCGGTTTCGAGGCGCACGCAGCCGCGCTGCATGTTCTTGTCCGACACCAGGGGCACGCCGATCTGCTCGCCTTCGAGCAGCGCGACGTCATCGGGATGCAGATGCAGCGCGCTCTTGTCGCTGCTGTCATCGATGAAGGCGGCGACCGCTTCGCAGCGCTGGGTCAGCCGGTCGAGATCGATCTGCACTTCGCCGACAATCTGTTCGACAAGGCGGACGACCGTGGCCGACAACATGGTCGACAGGCTACCACTGGGTGCCGGCGCCAGCATTTCGAGCGCGGCGGTCAGGCGGTTGCGTGCCTCGATTTCGTTCGCCTGATCCTCACCGGCGGCGCGATAGCCTTCCTCGAAACCCTGCGAAAAGCCCGCCATATGGGCTTCGTCAATCGGATCGGTCTCCGGTTCGGCATGGATCGGCGCGCGGGCAGGCGCCGCGACGACGTCGCCGGGCAGCGCCGAATAGAGGCTGCGGAAGCCGTTGCTGGCCACCTGGCCAACGCCGATCATCGGCACGCTCGATACGTCATGGCTGGCTTCGGCGGCCCAGATCTTAGACAAAGTCGTTCCCCTTGCCACCCAGCATGATGGTGCCGGCATCCGCCATGCGGCGGGCAGTGGCGATGATCAGCTTCTGCGCGTCGATGACTTCGGCCAGGCGGATCGGGCCGCGTTCCTCGATCTCGTCGGCGATCGCCTGCGCGGCGCGGGCCGACATGCAGCTGAAAATCTTGGCCTTGAGCATGTCGTTCGCGCCCTTGAGCGCCACGACCAGCACCTGGCTGTCGACGGTGCGCATCAGCGTGCCCAGATTCTTGTCATCCATGTCGATCAGGTTATCGAAGACGAACATTTCCTCTTCGATGGTCTGGGCGATCATCTTGTCGCGCTTGGCGACGGCCTTCATGATCCGCTGCTCATTGTCCTTGCGGACATTGTTCATGATCGCGGCCGCTTCGACCGTGCCGCCGCGCTGCGACGCCGCACCCTGCTTGTTCACCGGACCGCGCAGCAGCAACTGCTCCAGATCATCCAGCGCCTCGTTCGACACCGGGCCGAGCGTGGCGATGCGATAGACGATCTCTTCCTGATATTCGGTCGGCAGCAGTTGCAGCACGTCGGCGGCAACCGGCGCTTCCAGATGGGCCAGCACGATCGCCATGATCTGCGGATGCTCCATCTCGATCAGGATGGCGATTTCCTTCGCGTCCATCCACTTCAGCATTTCCAGCTGGGTGGAACGGGTCGGCGGGGTGATGCGCGCCAGGATGGTTTCGGCCCGTTCCTCGCCCAGCGCCTTGGTCATCGCGCCGCGGATATGGCGGGTCGCGCCATAGCCGATGGTAGTGCGCTTCTTGGCCTTGGTGACGAAATGATCGAGCGCCTCGTTCACTTCCTCGGGATCGACATCCTGCACGTCATACATGGCGTAGCCGAGCTGACGGACTTCTTCGGGCTCCAGGCGCGACAGGATCTGGGCGGCCTCATCCTCGTCGAACAGCATCAGCAGGACGGCGGCGGCGGCGCTGCCCTTGAGCGCCTCGGGACGGCCGGGGACGATCTCAGGCATTTTCCTTCTTCCCTTCCTTCAGAAGGTCGCGGACCACCAGGGCGGCGCGATCGGGATCCTGCTTCACGAAGTTGCGGATCAGGTCGGCGCGCTGGGCATAGTCATAGGTGGACGAGATCATGTCGAGCGTCACCGGACGGCTGGGATCGGGATTTTCGGTCGCCTGCTTGGTCAGTTCGCCCGAGATTTCGCGACCCAGGCGCTGCCCGGCTTCGGCGGTCTCCACGACCTTCGCTTCCTGGGCGGCGGCACGGCGCTTGAGCAGCGGGCGGCCGATGCCGAAGATCACCAGCAGCGCGACCAGCAGGGCCGAGACATTGCGGATCAGCGGCGACATCCAGTCGGCCTCATACCAGGGAGCCTTGACCTCTTCGGCCTTGGCGAAGCTGCGGGCCGACAGGGCGACGACGTCGCCACGGGCCTGGTCGAAGCCGACGGCGCCCTTCACCAGCGCTTCCAGCGCGGCGATTTCCTGGGCGGAGCGCGGCTTGCCATCGGCACCGGTGTCGAGCGCGACGGCGACCGACAGGCGCTTGACGGTGCCGACCGCATCCTTGGTGACCGACACTTCACGGCCCAGCTCGAAGCTGCGGTTGAAGGTTTCCTCGGTCTTCATCGGCGGCAGGCCCGGCGTGGCCGGCTGCTGTTCGGCCGTCTGTCCCTGCGTCACTGCCTGGCCGTTCGGGTTGGTCTGGGTCACGGTCGGGTTGACCGGTGCCTGGTTGCTGAGCGCGCCGGGGATGCCCGATGCCTCGCCAGCCTTCTGGCCCCGCTCGTCCGACGACCAGCTGCCCTGCTCGGCGCGCAGGCGCGCCTCGTCCTGGGGGAAGCTTTCGCGAGTCGCCTGGCGTTCGGCGAAATTCAGTTCGGCATGGACTTCGGCCGAGAACTTGCCGTCGCCCAGGATCGGCGTCAGCAACGCGACGACCGACTGGCGATAGCGGTCCTCGATCCGGGTCTGGATGGCGAGCTGGCGATCGTCGGCGGCATTGCCGTCATTGTTGCTGAGCAGGCGGCCATTCTGGTCGACGACCGAAATATCTTCCGGGTTCAGTTCCGGGATCGACGAGGCGACGAGATGGACGATGGCGCTGACCTGCGCGTCGGTGAGCGTGCGGCCCTGAGACAGGCGGAGCATCACCGAGGCGGAGGGCTTGGTGCGTTCGCGCAGGAAGACGCTGGGCGCTTCGACCGCGAGATGGACCTTGGCGCTCTCGACGCTGTCGATCGCCTCGATCGTGCGGGCGAGGTCGGTTTCGCGGGCGCCGCGCAGCTTCTCATTCTCGACCGCGCGGCTGGCGCCCATCGGCAGGCTGTCGATCATGCTGTTGCCGTCGGGCGCGCTCTTGGGCAGGCCCTGGGCGGCGAGCATCATCTTCGCCTTGAAATAATCGCCTTCGCCAACGGTCATGCCGCCGGCATTGTCGAAGTCGTACTTGATGCCATTCTGGTCGAGCACCTGGGCGACGGCAGACTTGTCGCCATCGGGCAGGCCGCGGAACAGGTCGCGCTGCGGCGGTTCGCGCAGGGCCAGCCAGGCCGCGCCAGCCACCGCAACGGTGCCGAGCAGGCCGAGAAGCGGCAGGCTCTTGGCCACGGCCGGCTGCTTGATGAAGCCGGCGAAGCGCGCCTTGAGCGCGTCCACGCCCTTGGCATTGCCGAAGCCGGCACCGGTGACGGCCGGGAGGGCCGGGGCAGCGGCCGAGCCGCCATCGATGGTGAGTGCGTTCTCGCTCATGGGTTAGACCGGCATGCTCATGATGTCCTTGTAGGCGGACAGGAGTTTGTTGCGGACCTGGAGGGTCGCCTCGAAGCTGACCGATGCCTGCTGCTTGGCCAGCATGACCGCAGCGATATCGGTGGTTTCGCCCCGTTCGAACGCCGAGGCGGCATCGCCGGCCTGGGTCTGCAGGCCGTTGACCTGCTGGAGCGCGTTGTTGAGCGCGTCGGTGAAGCCGCCCGGCGCGGTGCCCTGCGTTGCGCCCGCGCCGCCAGCCGAACCGACATTGCCGGTCGAGGCGACGTCGCGCAGCGCGGCGTTCTTCTGCAGGATGGCATTGCGCATCGCCATCACGCTGTCGGTGGGAGAGATACCGGTCATGCCCTAACCCTCCTTAAGCCGCAGCCAGTTCGCGCATCTCGGCGAGCCGATAGCGCAGCGTGCGTTCGGAAATGCCCAGCTTGCGGGCGGCGGCGGCGCGATGGCCGTCGGTCTCGCGCAGGGCGGTGCGGATCGCTTCCAGCTTGGAATGATGGGCGACGTCGCGCAGGCGGATCGGTTCGGCCGGCGCGGCAACGACTGCGGCAACCGGCGCGGCCGAAACGATACGCAGCGGCTGCGGCGCGCCAGCGACATGCAGGTCGTCGGCTTCGATACGCTCGCCGTCACGCAGCACCAGCGCGCGCTGCAGCACATTGCCCAGCTCGCGGGCATTGCCCTGCCAGCGATGGGCGGCCAGCTTGTCGAGCGCGGCGGCGGTCGGCCAGACAAAGCCGTCCTTGCCGGCATCCTGGTGGCGCAGCAGCATGGCGGCGGCGATCGCGGCGATGTCGCCGGGGCGTTCGGCCAGCGGGCGCAGTTCCAGCGCCATGACATTGAGGCGCCAGTAAAGGTCTTCGCGGAAGCGGCCCGCGGCGACTTCATCTGCCAGGTTGCGGTTGCAGGCGGCGACGATGCGGACATTGACCGGCACCGGATGGGTGGCGCCGACCGGCAGCACTTCGCCTTCCTGGAGGGCACGCAGCAGCTTGGCCTGGAGCGCGAGGGGCAGCTCCGCGATTTCGTCGAGGAACAGGGTGCCGCCGTCCGCGGCCAGGAACAGGCCGTCCGAGGCATTGGATGCGCCGGTGAAGCTGCCCTTCTTGTGGCCGAACAGCATGGCTTCCATCATGGTTTCCGGCAGCGCGGCGCAGTTAACGGCGATGAAGTCATGGGTGACCCGGCCGGACTGGGTATGAAGGAAGCGCGCCATGCCTTCCTTGCCGGTGCCGGTATCGCCCTGGATCAGGACGGTGGCATCGCTGCGGGCCACGCGGCCGGCCAGCGTCATCAGGCGGGCACTGGCGGCATCGCCAACGGCCGGGACCGAAGCCGGGCGAGCCAGTTCGGCAATCAGCGCAAAGGCAAAGCCCATGTCTTCGAGGCCAAAGGCGACGCGGGCGGGCAGACCATTGGCCGCCGGCACCAGCGACGGCTTGCCGTCGACCAGGTTGATGAGGATATCGCGATGGGTGGCATGGCCGATCTCGGTCGCGAGAAGAACGCGACGGCTATCCCGCTCCCGCGGGCTCTGCGCATCCACGATCCGCACCGTGTACAAGGCATTTTCGAGCCAGTGCTGCAAGCCCGGAACGAGCGCGCAGACCCCACGGCTCACGTCAAGCGATGACATGAACTGTCCCCAGTGTCTTGGCAGGTTTGTGCCCCCGCACGCCCCTACCCCCTTCGATGACTTAAATTTACGCCAGCGTGGTTATTAGATGGTTAACGCGGCCATTAACTTGCCGGTGACCGGCAATTTTTTTCCGCTCCGCCGGCAGAAAAATCGCACTCTATATATACGCGCACGCGTAGAGGGCTGTTTTTCCGTCTTTTTCCAGAAAAATCGCATCGGCCCCTAAAAGCTTTTCGCGGCCCGCCGTTATCCCCTTTCGAGGCCGCAAGCGTCAGACGACAGCGACCTGATGAACGGAAAGGGAATATCATGACTGTTATCGCAACCAACTCGTCGGCGCTGCGGGCCACCAATGCTTCGACCACCGCCAGCAAGGCCCTGTCCACCGCCATGGAGCGCCTGTCGACCGGCAAGCGCATCAACTCGGCCAAGGACGACGCCGCTGGCCTGGCCATCGCTTCGACCATGACCTCGCAGATCAAGGGCATGACCCAGGGCATCCGCAACGCCAATGACGGCATTTCGATGGCCCAGACGGCAGAAGGCGCGCTGGACGAAGTATCCAACATGCTCCAGCGTATGCGTGAACTGACTGTCCAAGCTTCGAACGGCACGAACGATGACAACGCAAAAGCGAACATCCAGACGGAAATCACCGCCCTGTCTGCACAGATCACCAGCACGCTGACCAACACCGAATTCAACGGCCAGAAACTGTTCGACGGGACTGCAGGTGACGGTAACGGCAAGGTAACGATCCAAGCTGGTGCAAACGCTAGCGATACGATCGACATTCAGTTCGACAACCTCTCGACCGGCCTTGCGACCATTTTGGGCTTCGATGCTGCGGGCGCCGACGCTACCGCATTCGCCACCGCCTTGGGCGATAGCGAGACCGCAGGTAGCTTCGACGAAGCGATCCAGTCGATTTCGACTGCCCGCGCCAACCTCGGCGCAACCCAGAACCAGCTCGAATCGACCGTTAACAACCTGACCGCGAACGTCACCAACCTGACCGACGCCAAGAGCCGCATCGAAGACGCCGATTTCTCGACCGAAACCACCGCGCTCGCCAAGGCCCAGATCCTGAGCCAGGCATCGACCGCGATGCTGGCCCAGGCCAACCAGAGCCAGCAGAACGTCATGAAGCTGATCCAGTAATCCGGATCGGACACCGAAAATGACGGGTTGAGGTATTGGTCACCGGCAACCCGCCATGTCACCCCCGGCACATCAACAGTCCCCACCGTGCCGGGGGTAACACCTTCGATCAAACGGCCAAATTCGAAGCCTCCGTCCCCCCGGACGGGGGCTTCATCGCGTTTGATTACAGGCACATCTTGCAATGCCGCGATCAGCACCCATGATGGACGCATGACCATGATCGACCGGCGCGCCTTGATCGCTGCTTCGGGCGCAGCGCTGCTGCTCCCCCGCCCTGCCCTTTCCCAAGCCAGAAACGACCGTTTCTCCTGGGACGGCATCATCGCCATGGCGCAGAAGCTGGCGCGTGCGCCCTTTGCCGAAACCCCGCCCAATCCGGTCGCCGCCAAGGTCGGCTATGACCAGATGCACCAGGCCCGGTTCCGCGACGAGAAGACGATCTGGGGCGACCTGCCCGGCGACACCGGCGTCCGCCTGTTCCCGCTGAGCGGCACGGCCCAGCAGCCGGTGCAGATCGAGTTGGTGGACAAGGGCGTGGCGACGCCGTTGCGTTATGACCCCGCCATGTTCGAGACGCCCGACGGCAATGCCGTCGCGGACCTTGGCCCGGACGCGGGCTATGCCGGCTTCCGCATCATGAATGCCAAGCGCGACGGCGACTGGCTGTCCTTCCTGGGTGCCAGCTATTTCCGCGCGCCCGGCCCGACCAAGCAGTTCGGCCTGTCCGCCCGCGCGATCGCGATCAACACCAGCATTCCGGGCAAGGAGGAATTTCCCCGCTTCACCCATTTCTGGCTGGAGCGGACCGGCGACAGCAGCGTGACCGTCTATGCCCTGCTGGACGGCGCATCGATCACCGGCGCCTTCCGCTTCGTCAACCGGCTTGGCCCCAAGGGGGTGACGCAGGACGTGACCGCCGCCATCTTCCCGCGCCGGCCGATCCCCGAACTGGGCCTGATGGCGATGACCAGCATGTTCTGGTATGACGAGGCGCATCGGACCAAGGGCACCGACTGGCGCCCGGAAATCCATGATTCCGACCTGCTGTCCATCGCCAGTGCCGATGGCAGCGCGCAGGCCCGGCCGCTGGTGAACCCGTCCGTCCCGCGCGTCGATGGCTTTGCCGAGACCAGCCCCAAGGGCTTTGGCCTGTTGCAGCGCGACCGTAATTTCGACCATTATCAGGATGACGGCGTCTATTATGACCGCCGCCCCTCGCTATGGGCGACGCCGTCTGCGCCGCTGGGTGCGGGGCAGGTGCGGCTCTACACCTTCCCGACCGACAGCGAATATACCGACAATGTCTGCGCTTATTGGACGCCAGCCAAGGCCGCGCGTCCCGGCAGCCGGATCGACGCCGCCTATCGCCTGGACTGGACGGCGGACCGGGCACCCGCCGGCAGCAATCTGGCGATCGTGCAGGCGGTCTGGCGCGGCCGTGGCGACGAAGCCGGGATCGAACGACTGGTGATCGACTTTGCCGGCCTGCCCGCCGACGCGAAGCCTGACCTGTGGACCGATATCGGCAATGGCACCATCGTCAAGAAGGGCGGATATCCGGTGCTGGGCCAGGCGGGATTGTATCGCGTGGCGATCGACGTCCGCAAATCGGGCGACAGAGCGGCGGATATCCGGGTCCAACTTCGCTCTGGCAATCGCGCGTTCAGTGAATATGTGCATTATCCGATAGGCGCATGAAGGGAACCACGCGGGTAGCGAAAGGTTCTAGCGCTCGGGTTAACCAGGAATGGGTCTGACATGACATCGACAGGAGGCACGAACGTGGCCGATGGGGCCACGGGGTCGCAAGCGCTTGTCCGGGCGTTCGAAAGCGTGCCGGCAGAGGCGCCGCTTGCCATGCCGGTGCAGGATTTCGCGACCGCGCCGGGTCGGATCCATCGCCCCCTGAACATCGACCTGTGGGCCCGCCGGCTGCTGGTCGTGCTGCTGGCACTGCTGCCCGCCGCGCTTGCCGCGCACGAGATGCGCCGGTCGATCGGCCTGGACGGTATTTCCTTCTGGGAAGGCGTCTATCTTGCCCTGTTCATCCCGCTCTTTGCCTGGATCGCCTTTGGCTTTGCCACTGCCGCGATCGGCTTCCTGTTGCTGACGGTCGGCAAGGGCAAGGGCGTTCGCCCCTATATCCCGCGCGACCGCACGCCGCTCAAGGCGCGTACCGCGATCCTGCTGCCGGTCTGCAACGAGGATTTCCTGGGCGTGCTCGGCCGCCTGTCGATCATGGAACGATCGCTGTCGCAGGTAATGGGTGGCGAACGCTTCGAATTCTTCATCCTGTCGGATTCCAACCCGGAAAATGGCGAGACCGAGCGCAAGGCCTATCTGGAAATGCGCAAGGCCTTCTCGCGCCCGGTCCATTATCGCCGCCGCGCCCGCAATATCGGTCGCAAGCCGGGCAATATCGAGGAGTGGGTGACCCGTTTCGGCGGCGCATATGACCATATGATCGTGCTGGATGCCGACAGCGTGATGAGCGGCCAGACCATGGCGCGCCTGTCGGTCGACATGGAACGTCACCCGCATCTGGGCCTTATCCAGACCGTCCCGACGGTGATGGGCGCCGCCACGCTGTTCGCCCGCTGGCAGCAATTTGCCAGCCGCCTGTTCGGGCCGATCTCGGCCGCCGGCATGATCTGGTGGGCCGGGTCCGAAGGCATGTTCTGGGGCCATAATGCGATCGTCCGGGTGCGCGCCTTCGCCGAAAGCTGCGGCCTGCCCGAACTGCCGGGCCGTGCGCCCTTTGGCGGCCATATATTGAGCCATGACATGCTGGAAGCGGCGCTGCTGCGCCGGCGCGGCTGGGACGTCCACATGGTCACCGCCGACGACAGTTTCGAGGAATTTCCGCCGGCCATGCCCGACCTGTTCACCCGCGATCGTCGCTGGTGCCAGGGCAACATCCAGCATGTCCCGCTGCTGGCGAAGATCAAGGGGTTGCACCCGGTCAGCCGGTTCCAGCTGTTCGTCGGCGCCTCGGCCTATTGCACCTCGCCGCTATGGCTGGCGATGATGCTGGTTGTTCTGGGCGGCGTCGCCACCGGCGTCTGGCCGCCGGCCGCCGTGCTGCCGTCCAGCACGCTGCTGACGGTAACGGCGGTGCTGCTGTTCGGCCCCAAGATATTGGCGATCGGCTGGGCCATGGCCGACCCGTCACGGCGGATCGGCTTTGGCGGCGCGGTGCGGATGACGCGCGGCGTGATCGCCGACATAATCCTGTCGATCCTGATGGCGCCGGTCGCGATGCTGACCCAGACGATCAACCTGTTCAGCATACTGATGGGCCGCAAGGCGAGCTGGAACGGCCAGACCCGCGACCGCGACGGCATGGCGATCCTGGGCGCAATCTGGCTGTTTAAATGGCATATCTTGCTGGGCGTCGGCCTGGCCGTGCTGGCGGTGCGCGCCAATGCGATCGGCTGGATGAGCCCGGTGCTGGCCGGCCTGTTCGCCGCGCCCATTCTGGCCGCGCTGACCGCGCGCAAGGATCTGGGCCAGCGGGCGGAAAATAGCGGTCTGTTCCAGGTGCCCGAACCCTGGTGGCGGACACAGAATTACCGGCCGCTGCGTTTCCGCTGGCCGGTTCCGGGTCGCAAGGCATCGGTATCGCGCCCCGCCAACGACGGTTGACGGGTGCGCGGGCCGGTCAGTTCCAGTCGCTGAGCTTGCCGCGCAGCTTGTCGAGCGCCGACTTCTTGATCTGGCAGACGCGCGCCGCGCCGATGTCCAGCGTCTGGCCGATTTCCTCCAGATTGAGTTCCTCGACGAAATAGAGTTGCAGCACCAGCGCCTCGCGCTCGGGCAGTTCGCCGATGCATTTGGCGAGCGCGCCCTTGAGCGATTCCCGCTCCATGATGTCGTCGGCGCGATCCTCGACATCGGCGAACCACATGGACTGGTCGGAATAGACCTCGTCCATGCTGGTGTGCTGGACCATCTCGGCGCCATCGGCCGCCTCGCGATAGTCGGCGGCATCCATGCCCAGTTCAGCGGCCATTTCCGCTTCGAGCGGCGCCCGTCCTAACTTCTGTTCGAGCTTCGCACGGGTGGCGGCCAGCTTCTTGCGGGTCGCCATGGCGGAGCGGCACAGGGTCGAATGGCGCCGCAGATGATCGATCATCGCGCCGCGCACGCGCAGCTGCGCATAGGAGGCAAAGCCCAGGCCTCGATCCTCGAAGCTGTTGGCAGATTCCACCAGCGCGACCATGCCGATCTGTAGCAGATCCTCCACCTCGATCGCGCTGGAGACGCGGCCATGGACATGCCAGGCGATCTTGCGCACCAGCGGCATGTAGCGGCGCGCCAGCTGTTCGGGGGAATTGGCAAGCCCTGCCCGTCCATAGGTAAGGACATCCGAGCCTGCAGCGACCTTATTCATATACATTGGTCAGTCTCCTCAGGCGACGCGTTCACGCGGCAGCGGATCGTGCCGGGGCGTGGGACGCTGCTCGCCACCGACGACGGCGACAACCTCGACACCCTTGCCGTCCGGGATTTCCAGGAAGGACAGCACCGGGGTCTCGGGCAGATGGGGTTTGAACAGCCGGGCGAGCGCGCGGCGCGCGACCGGCGAGGTGACGATGGCGAAATTGCGCGCCTGGCCCAGCATCGGCCGGGCGGCATGCACGACAGATTCGACGATGCGGTTGCCCAAGCTCGGCTCGATCGGATGCTTGGCGTCGCCGGCGACACGCATCGCCTGCGCCAGCATCGCTTCCAGATCGCCGTCGAGGGTGATGACCGGCAGCGGCATCTTCACCGGGACGAGGCCCTGAATGATGAGCGCGCCGATGCGCTGGCGCACCGCTTCGACAAGCTGTTCGTGGTTCATGTCGGGGCGGGCCGCGTCGACCATCGCCTCGCAGATGCGGCGGAAGTCCTTGAGCGCGATCCCTTCCGACAGCAGCGCGCGACAGAGCGCGGAAATCTGTGTCAGGCTGAGCGTGCCGGGGGTCAGGCCATCGACCAACTGCGGCGCGACATCCTTGAGATTGTCGAGCAGCTTGCGAGCCTCGTCCAGGCCGAACATCTCGGCCGCGTTCATCGCGATCAGCTGGTTGAGATGGGTGGCGACGACCGTCGGCGGATCGACCACGGTATAGCCGGCGACCACCGCCTCGCTGCGCTTGGCCGGCGAAATCCAGACGGCGTCGAGGCCGAAGGTCGGATCCTTGGCCGGGCGACCGGCGACCGTGCCTTCCAGCATGCCGCTGTCCAGCGCCAGCAGATCATCGGGCCAGATATCATCCTCGCCCACGACGACGCCGGCGATGGTGATGCGATACTGATTGGGTTCGAGCGCCAGATTGTCCTTCACGCGGACCATCGGCACGACAAAGCCCAGTTCCTTCGACAGCTGGCGACGAATGCCGGTGATGCGGGCCATCAGCGGCGCGCCCTTGCGCTCGTCGACCAGGCCAATGAGGCCATAACCGATCTCCAGACCCAGGATCGCGCCATCGGACACGTCGTTCCATTCGATGATGGCCGGGTTGGGCGGCGGGGCGACCGGTTCAGGTTCGGCCGCCTTGCGCTGGCCGGCCTTGCGCAGCTGCCAGGCGATACCGCCGGCGATGGCAGCGGCCGTCAGGATGATGAGATGCGGCATGCCCGGCAGGATGCCGAGGAAGCCGAGGATCGCGGCGACTGGCACCCAGGCCTTGCCAGTGCCGAACTGGCCAGCGACCTGGGCCGAAAGATCCTGTTCGGATTTGACGCGGGTCACGATCGAGGCGGCGGCGATCGACAGCAGCAGCGCCGGGATCTGCGCGACCAGCGCGTCACCGATGGCGAGCAGGATATAGGTCTGGGCCGCATCGCCCATCGCCAGGCCATGGCTGACCACGCCCAGGATGATGCCGCCGATGATGTTGATCGCCAGGATCAGGATGCCGGCGATCGCGTCGCCCTTCACGAACTTGGACGCACCGTCCATCGAACCGTAGAAATCCGCTTCGGTCGCGACTTCAGCGCGGCGCAGCTTGGCTTCCTCAGGCGTCATCAGACCAGCGTTGAGATCGGCGTCGATCGCCATCTGCTTGCCCGGCAGGGCGTCCAGGGTGAAGCGGGCCGACACTTCCGACACGCGGCCGGCGCCCTTGGTGATGACCACCAGGTTGATGATCATCAGGATCGCGAAGACGAAGATGCCGACGACATAGTCGCCGCCGATCAGGAAGTGGCCGAACGCCTCGATCACCTGGCCGGCCGCGTCCGATCCCTCATGGCCGGACACCAGCACGACGCGGGTCGAGGCGACGTTGAGCGCCAGGCGCAGCAGGGTCGCGAACAGCAGCACCGTCGGGAAGCTGGAAAAGTCGAGCGGCTTGGCGGCGTTCAGCGCCACCATCAGCACGGCAAGGCTGATCATGATGTTGGTGATGAAGCCGATGTCCAGCATCACCGCCGGCACCGGCACCATCATGAACAGCACGACCATCAGCGTGGCGAACGGCAACACCGCCCCCTTGGCGGCGCTCATCCAGATCTTCGCTTTGACTTGGGTGGGAGTCATGAGAGGCCGTTACCTTCCGAGGGTGGCGAGCATGAGATAGGCGAGACGCGCGGTCTGCGGTTCCGGGCGGACGGTGACGTCGGCCTGGGTCGCAAGGCGCTGGGTTTCGATCCGCACATAATCGGCGGGAGCGACGGTCTTCGCGCCGCTGGGTAGCCCAGTTGCGCCAGATGCGTCGGCATATTGGACATTGCCGGTGCCGATCGAATCGACACCCTTTTGCAGCTTGCTGGCGAAGCGATCGCGAATATCGGCGAAGCTGCGGGCATTGCCCTGCTTGTCATAGAAGATCGAGCGATTGGCGCGGGCCGCCGCCGGGAAGATCGAGGCGGCCGTTGCGCCAGGCGCGCGATCATTCATCGACAGGAATTTGGACGCACCACCCACGCCCAGGAAATGGGCGAGGTAGAGATCGACCGGCTCGGCCTCACGGCCCAGGCGGCTTTCCAGATAGGCCTTGTTGTCGGCGGCATGTTCCGCCGCCATGACCGAGGCGGTCTCGGGATGCTTGCGCAGGTCCAGGATCTGCTGGCGCAGATCAGGGTCCGACACATAATAGCGGCCATTGCTGCCCTTGCTGATCGCGTCAGCCGCCCAGCCCAGCCCATATTCGGCGCCATGCTTGTCGACGACGGCGAGCCAGCTCTGGTCGACGAACTGATAGAGACCGGTGGCGGAAGAGGTGGCGGCACGGGCGCTGGGGTTCAGGCTGGATTCGATCTTGGCCTGACCAAGCAGGTAGGAGAAGTCCACGCCGGTACGACGGCTCGCCATCGCAATCGCGTTGGTGACGCGATTACCGGCCGAAGCTCCCGTTGCTGAAATGTCTGCAAGTGCCGACACTGACCCACAATCCCCATTTGGTACCGTGGGCTATTAGAGCAATGCTTGTGCCAAGATTTGGTTAACGCGGTTAAACAAGATTCTGCGTAAAACGAAAAACGGCGCCGATTGGCGCCGCTTTAGCCCGAAAGCAAAATTTATTTTTGTCAGCGCCGACCGTAGGTGAGCGGCGCATTGCGAGCGCCGTTGGAGGTCAGGATCGCGAGTCGCTGACTGGTATAGTCCGCCAGCACATTGGTGCGGACGCGCGCCGCTTCGATCAGCGGCAGGAGCCGGTTGAGCCGTTCGACCACATCGGGTTCGGAGCGCCAGGCGCCAATCGCACGGGCGGCAGCGGCCGCCGTGCTGACCCTGGTGCTGGCAGCTTCGATCGCGGCCGCATCATTGCCGTCCAGCGCAGCGCGCAGGTCGTCAAATGCGGCGAAGAGACCATCCAATGCAGCAAGGCCGAGGGGCATGAAGGAATGTCCTGTTTAGGCGGGAAGATCGAGCGCCATCATCCGGTCGGCGATCACCGACGGGTTGACGGGATAATTGCCCGAAGCGATCGCGGCCTTGATGGCAGCGATGCGGTCCATGTCGACAGGCGCGCCTTCGGCCGCCATGCGCGCCGCGGGGCTGGCCGACGTCGATGCCGACGCGGTGGTGCCGGTCGATCCGGTTGCCGATGCGACGCGGGTCCTGCCCCCTTCGCGCAAGCGGTTTGCCTCGATTGCCGAACTGATGCTCTGGCCGACTGAGTTGATCATTGGTTCATTCCTTCACTCGTCCCTTGAACGCTATAACGGACAAGTTCAAAAATTATTAAATCCCGGAATGCGCACTACGCCCAGGTCCACGATCTGGGCAAGTACAGGCGATGACTTCTTGTCTTCGCGCACGCGAATCGTCTCGCCAATTGCGCCATCTTCATCGGCGATCATCATGCGCGAGACGCTGAAACTGGCATTGCCGGCCATGAGCTGGACCGGATCGCCGCGTTTGACGACCGATTCCTTGGCGACCGGCCGCGCGGCCGGGGCATAACGGCCGACCGGGCCGGAGGCAGCAGCGGCGGCCCCCGCGACCAGCGGCACGCGAATGCGCCAGCCCAGCGCATCGCACTTGACCATGGCGGCGCCGAAGATCGGCCCTTCGACGCTGGGCGTGGTCGGGCAGGCTGCGAGGCGGAGGCGACGATCGACCGGCGCCAGCGGGCCACCGGGTTCGCCCATATTCGCGCCGACGGTCATCGCGACCAGGCTGTCGATGCGATCCAGATTCTCGAACTTCTGCTGCGCCAGCGCGGGCTGCGCAGCGGCGCAGGCCAGGGCGATGGCGAGGAACTGAACGGGTCTGGTCACGGCGCTTCTCCGAAAATGCGGACTTTCGCCATGGTTAAAAGCAACAAACGTGCCAGTTTAGGCTCAGGGCTTCACGGTCTCGCCCGGCGCGATGCGGATCACCTGCCCCTGCCCGTCGGCGCTGTCCGCCTGATCCAGGCCGCGGATGAGCAGGCGATCGCCCCCTATGCCCTGCGCCTTGAGCGCGCGCGCCACGGCGCCAAGCCGCGCTGCCGCCAGATCCCAATCGTCGAAACGCTGTCGTGCCCGGTCCTGCCCCTGGCTGCGCAGCTCGATCATGCGGTCATCCTGCATATAGGGCCGCACCGCTGCGCGCAGGCGTATCTGCCCCTGCGGCGTCAGCATCGCCTCGCCCGGCGCAAACAGTTCTGCCGCGCGCAGCTCGATCGCCGTGCGGGCGGGACGGCCACCAAATTGGCGACTGACCTCAGCCAGCATCGCATCGCGGCGCTGGCTGCCGGTCGCCTGGAGCAGCACGAAGAAGCCGAGCAGCAGCATCAGCAGATCGGCAAAGCTGACGGCCCAGCGATTGCGCCGGGCCGCCGTTGCGGCCGATGGGATTGCGGGCGCGGTCATGCGACTTCGCGGATCGATGCGCGGCGCAGCGGCGCATTTTCGCGCCGCGCAATCGCCAGCATGCGCGCCACCGCCTCCTGCTGCCAGGTGAGCTCCTGTTCGGACAGGGTCGCCAGCCGCGCGGCGATCGGCGCGGCGAGCAGATTGGCGATGACCACGCCATAAAGGGTTGTGAGCAGCGCAAGCGCCATGGAAGGACCAAGCGCGGACGGATCATCCATCGCCGCGAACATGCCGACCAGCCCGATGATCGTGCCCGCCATGCCCAGCGCCGGCGCCGCATCGGCGACCGACAGCCAGACATTGCGCACGCTGGCGTGGCGCTGAGCCCGATCGGCCAGCGCCTGCGACGCCCAGGTTTCGAATTGTTCGACGCGATCGCAATTGGCAAGGCGACGCGCGGCATCGACCATGAAGCCGCTGCCACTCTTCACCCGGTCGATGCACATCAGGCCGCGCAACTGGGCCACTTGGTCAATCTGAAGCAGGGCCGTGCGCGCCGCATCCCGGTCGCGCAGCGGATCGGCGCGCAGCAAAGGCCGCAACGCCACGCAGGCCCGGCCGACCGCCTGAACGCCATTTTGCGCCAGAGCCACGACCGCGACGCCACCCAGCATCGCGGCGAGCGTGAGCGGATCGAACAGATGCGCCAAAATCCCGATCATGCCACCTTCCGTTCCGCCATGCTGACCGGGCGGCAAAAGATTGCCGCCACCCGGCAAATTTTTGCCGCCCTTGCCGCCCGATGCCGCGAAAGCCCGAATTTCCCGCAGTTTGCCGCACCATCCTGCGTCACCCACGCAAATTGGCACGGTCCTTGCGGATATCCGGCTGAATCGCTCGCATCGAACGCCATCAGGCAGGAGAACGACGGGACGATCGAAAGCTTTAGGCCCGAAAGGGCAAAAAGGGACTGACGGGAAATGTCGCTGGAAGACGGTTTGTTCGGGATCCACGGAAAGGCGCTGGCGCTTCGCTCGCAGCGCCTGTCCCTGCTCGCGTCGAACATCGCGAACGCTTCGACCCCCAACTACAAGGCGCGCGACATCGATTTCGATGCCGCGCTCAAGGAAGCGACCGCCCAGAGCGACCGCGGCCCGGCCGATGTCGGCCAGGCAGTGGACGATGCCATGGGCTATCGCGTGCCGTTGCAGCCCAGCCTTGACGGCAACACCGTCGAACTGAGCACCGAACAGACCCTGTTTGCGGAAAATGCGGTGAAATATCGCACCACCCTCTCCTTCCTGGAGGGCCGCATCAACACCATCAACCGCGCGCTGAAGGGAGAATGAGCATGAGCGGTTCAGGCCCCATGAATGTGTTCGACATCGCCGGCCGCGCCATGAGCGCGCAGCTGGTGCGTCTGAACGCCACCGCATCGAACATGGCCAATGCCGGCAATGTCACCGGCAGTGCCGCCGAAGCCTATCGCGCAATCAAGCCGGTTTTCCAGTCGGTTACCGACAGCCCCGGCGTATCGACGGTCAAGGTCGCCAATGTCGTGACCACCAATGCGGAACCGACCAAGCGCCACGACCCCAATCATCCGCTGGCCGATGCCAATGGCGATGTCTGGGAATCGGCAGTCGATAGCAATGCGGAGATGGTCGACATGATCGAGACCGCCCGCATGTACCAGAATAATGTGCAGGTGCTCAACACCGCCAAATCCCTGATGCTCGAAACCATAAGGATCGGCAAATGACGACGACGTCTACCGTCACCGATAGCGCAGGCCTTTCGGTCTACAACCCGAATGCCAATGTCGGCACGGGCAGCGCGACCATGGATCAGTCGAGCTTCCTGACGCTGCTGACCGCGCAGATGCAGTATCAGGATCCGTTCGAACCGGTCGACAATACCGAGATGGTGTCGCAGATGGCGACCATCACCCAGTCGACCGGCATCGCCGAAATGAACCAGTCGCTGAAATCGCTGGCTTCAGAACTGAGTGGCACGCGGCTTGGCGATGCAGCCAGCTGGATCGGCAAGTCGATGCTGGTCCAGAGCAATGTCGCGGTGCCCGATTCCAGCGGCTATTATGCCGGCCAGATTACGCTGAGCGGCGCGAGCGATGCCGTCAGCGTCGACCTGGTCGATGGCGACGGCAATGTCGTCAAGTCGATCGACCTGGGCGCGCAGAGCGCCGGCGAGGTCGCCTTCTACTGGGACGGCAAGGATGATGCGGGCGAAACCGTTTCCTCCTCCGCCCTGCAGGTCAAGGTCAATGGCGGCACCACCAGCCAGGTCGCGACCTGGGCCACCATCGCCGCCGTCCAGTCACCCGCTGACGGTTCCTCCTCCAAACTGATCACCGCGCTCGGCAGCTATGCGCCGACCGACGCGATCAGCCTGATGTAATTTCACCCATCCTTTTCACCCAAGGAGCTACGCCATGTCCTTCTATGTTTCGCTTTCCGGCCTCAAGGGCGCACAGGCCGACCTGTCCGCCGTCTCGAACAACGTCGCCAACGTGAACTCGACCGCCTTCAAGAAGAGCAAGGCCCAGTTCGGCGACATCTTCGCCGCTGCGCCGATGCAGACCACCCACCAGGTCGCCGGCCAGGGCGTGCGCGTGCAGGGCATCACCCAGCAGTTCACCCAGGGCACGATCGAAACCACCGACAAGACGCTGGATATGGCGATCTCGGGCGAAGGCTTCTTCACCGTGAAGGGCGAAGACGGCACCATCAGCTATACCCGCAACGGCGCCTTCTCGGTCGACAATGACCGCTATGCCGTCGACACTACCGGGTCGCGCATCCAGGTGTTCGCGGTCGATCCCGACACCGGCGAGATCACCACCCCGGCGACCAGCGCGACCACGCCCAACGACCTGACCGACCTGCAGATCCCGACCACCTACAAGGGCGAAGCCGATGGCGCGCAGCTGACCAGCGTGGGCGTGGGCAAGGACGGCCTGGTGTCGGCCATCTATGCCGACGGTTCGACCGTCTATCTGGGCCAGGTCGCCATGGCATCGTTCAACAGCCTGGAAGGCCTGCGCCAGCAGGGCGACGCGCACTGGACCTCGACCGTGGAAAGCGGCAACGCGATCATCGGCACGCCCAACCAGGGCATGTTCGGCGCCGTCAACTCGGGCTCGCTGGAACGTTCCAACGTCGACATCACCGACGAACTGGTCCAGCTGATCGCTGCCCAGCGCAACTTCCAGGCGAACTCGAAGGCGATCGAGGCGGCCAACACGCTGACCACCACCATCGTCAACATCCGTAGCTAAGGCTTAGGGTAGAAGGGGTAGCCCATGGACCGGCTCGTCAACACGGCACTGACCGCGATGCGCGGTGCGATGGCCCGCCAGGCGTCGATCGCGAACAATCTCGCGAACGCCAACACGGTCGGCTTTCGCGCCGAAATCGCCAATGCCGAGACGCGCTGGATCAAGGGCGATACCTTCGATACCCGAGCCCAGGCCTCCGAACAGGTGATCGCCGCCGACATGGCGCAAGGGGCGGTCACCGAAACCGGCAATCCGCTGGACGTGGCAATGAACGGCGACGCACTGCTCGCCGTTCAGGCCCCGGACGGACAGGAAGCCTATACGCGCCGTGGCGACCTGAAGGTCAATGACAGCGGCCTGCTGACCACCGGCGACGGCCTGGCCGTGCTGGGCCAGGGCGGACCGATCACCCTGCCCCAGATGGACAGCGTGTCGATCGCCCAGGATGGCAGCATCTGGGGCGTGCCCCAGGGCGGCGATCCGGCCAATCCGCAGCAGGTCGACAAGCTGAAGCTGGTCAATGCCGCCGGCTCCAGCATCGCCAAGGGCACCGACGGGCTGTTCCGCGAAGTGAATGGCGGCGCCCTGCCCGAAGATCCGATCGCGACCGTCACATCGGGATCGCTGGAAGGATCGAACGTCAATGCCACCGCCGCGCTGGTCCAGATGATCGAGGCCAGCCGCGCCTGGGAAACCCAGATCAAGATGATCGACACCGCCAAGCAGATGGATGACGGCGGCGCATCGCTCATGAAACTGGATGGTTAATTCTGGCACGCATCTTGCTGTGAACGACGCATGAGCATCCCTTCGGGGAGCCGCACGGAGATTGAACGATGACCAACGCCGCCCTTCATGTCGCCCGCACCGGCCTTGACGCGCAGAACACGAAGATGCGCGTGATCGCCAACAACCTGGCGAACGTCAACACGACCGGCTTCAAGAAGGACCGGGCCGACTTCGAGACGCTGGCCTATCAGCAGATCGTCGCCGCCGGCGCCAACAGCGACAGCCAGAACAAGTTCGCCACCGGCCTCAATCTGGGTTCGGGCGTCTCGTTGCAGGGCACCAGCAAGATCAACACGCAGGGCACGTTGCAGGAAACCGGCAATGCGCTGGACATGGCGATCGAGGGATCGGGCTATTTCCAGGTGCAGCAGGCCGACGGTTCGACCGCCTATACCCGTGCCGGCAATTTCAGCGTCACCGCCGAAGGCACCGTCGTCACCAGCGACGGCCTGCCGCTGATCCCGCAGATCACCGTGCCGCAGGGCGCGACGTCGGTCACCGTCGGCAATGACGGCACCGTGTCGGCGACGCTGCAGGGGGAAAGCGAACCGACCCAGCTGGGCCAGATCGAACTGGCGAGCTTCATGAACCCGGCAGGGCTTCAGTCGATCGGCGGCAACCTGCTGGTCGAAACCGCCGCCAGCGGCACGCCGCAGGTCGGCACCGCAGGCCTGGAAGGCCGCGGCCTCATCCGCTCGGGCAATCTGGAAACCTCGAACGTCAACATCGTCGAGGAACTGGTCGACATGATCGAGACCCAGCGCGCCTATGAGGTCAATTCCAAGATGATCAAGGCGACGGACGAAATGCTCCAGTACGCCAACCAGAATATGTGAGCCGGCTGATGCGCGCGCTCTCCACTTCGCTCGTCGCCCTCGCCATGCTCTCCATGGCCGCGTCGCCCGCCTTCGCTGCAAAGAAGAAGCGCGAGGTCGAGCGCGAATATTATGCGCCGACCGTCATCGCCCAGCCGCAGGCGCCGCAGGCCAATGGATCGATCTTCCAGGTCTCGACCGGCTACACGCCGCTGACCAGCGGCGCGCGCGCCGGCAATGTCGGCGACATCATCACCATCGTACTGGTCGAACGGACCCAGGCGACCAAGAGCAACAGCGCGGACACCAACCGCAGCGGCTCGATCGGCCTCAACCCGCCGACCACCGGTCCGCTGTCCAAGCTCTTCTCGTCCAGCGACATCGCGATGGGCGGCAACAACACGTTCACCGGCAAGGGCGCGGCGACCCAGTCGAACGCGCTGAACGGCGAGATCACCGTGACGGTCGCGGCCGCCTATCCCAACGGCACCATGCTGGTGAAGGGCGAGAAGGCACTGACACTCAATCGCGGCGACGAGTTCATCCAGATCAGCGGCCTGGTCCGCCAGGCCGATATCGGCCCGGACAACCGCATCCTGTCGACCCGCGTGGCCGACGCCAAGATCATCTATACCGGCAAGGGCGAGATCGCCCGCGCCAGCCGCCAGGGCTGGCTGCAGCGCTTCTTCTCGATGATCAGCCCCTTCTGATGGAGACCCGGATCGCCATGACACGCCTGTTCCGCTTCCTCCTGCTGCTGCTGGCGCTGATCGCCGCGCCGGCCCATGCCGAACGCGTCAAGGATCTGGGCACCTTCCAGGGCGTCCGTCCCAACCAGCTGACCGGCTATGGCATCGTCGTGGGCCTGGCTGGCACCGGCGACGACAGCATCGAATATACGGTGCAGGGCATGAAGGGCGTGGTCTCGCGCTTTGGCCTGACCCTGCCCGCCGGCGTCAACCCGGCGCTCAAGAATGCCGCCGCCGTGCTGGTTACGGCCGACCTGCCCGCCTTTTCCAAGCCCGGCCAGCGGCTGGACGTCACCGTGTCGGCGATGGGCAAGGCCAAGTCGCTGCGTGGCGGGACGCTGATCATGACGCCGCTGCGTGGCGCCGATAACGAAATCTATGCGATGGCGCAGGGCAATCTGGCCGTTGGTGGCCTGGGCGTGTCCGGTGCCGATGGCAGCCAGGTGTCGGTGAACATCCCGTCGGCCGGCCGCATCCCCGAAGGGGCGACGGTCGAGCGTGCGGTTGCCACCGGCTTCGACACCGCGCCGACCCTGACCTTCAACCTGTCCGAAGCCGATTTGACCACCGCGCTGCGCGTGGCCGACGGCATCAACAAGACCTTCGGTGATCGCCGCGCCCGCGCGATGGATGCCGTATCGGTCGCGATCGACGCGACGCCGGGTGCCGAGGAACGCATCCTGATGATGGGCATGATCGAGAATATCGAGATCACGCCCGCCGATGCCCCTGCCCGCGTGATCGTCAACGCGCGCACCGGCACCGTCGTCATCAACGGCGCGGTGAAGATCCATCCGGCCGCCGTCGCCCATGGCAAATTGACCGTCAGCGTCAATGAAAGCCCGCGCGTGGTTCAGCCCGCGCCCTTCAGCCAGGGCCAGACCGCCGTCGAGCAATCGTCGAACATCAGCATCGACGAACAGAAAAAACCGATGGTCAATTTTAAAGGTGGGGCGTCGCTGGCCGATATAGTCAAGGCGGTCAACGCCATCGGGGCCTCCCCGGCGGACATGGTCGCGATCCTTGAGGCGCTGAAACAGGCGGGCGCGATGAAAGCGGAACTGGTGGTGTTGTGATGCAGGTATCGAACGCAACCGCGGCAAGCGGCACATCCAACCCCTTCGAGACCAAGGCTGCGCTGCAGAAGGCGGCGCAGCAGTTCGAAGCGGTATTCCTGCGCCAGATGATCGGCGCGATGCGATCGGCCAGCCTGGCCGAGGGCATCACAGATTCGAGCGCGACCCAGCAATTCCAGGACATGGCCGATGCGCGCACCGCCGACGCCATGTCGACCAAGGGCGCGATGGGCATCGCCGAACTGCTGATGCACCAGTTCGGTGCCCGCGTGAAGGACGACAGCCCGGCGGCGACCGGCAGCACGGCCGCGACCGGCACGGCAACCACGGCTGAGGGCGCATGAGCGACCTGTTCATCATCGGTGCGTCGGGCACCAAGGCCTATCGCACGGCGATGGCCGCCATTTCCGAGAATATCGCCAATGCCAGCACCGACGGCTATGCCCGCCGGTCGGTGACGACGGTGGAATCAGGATCGTCGACCGCGACTATGGCGACCTATGTCGCCAAGGCGAATTTCGGCGGCACCCAGGTCGCCAGCATCAATCGCGGCACCGACCCCTATCTGGATGCGTCGGTGCGCATCACCGCCATGGCGCTGGGCAGCGCGAACGCGCGCGTGCGCTGGCAGACCGACATCGAAACCGCGCTCAATGACACTGCCACCGGCGTCGGCCAGCTGATGACGACGATGTACCAGAATCTGGACAAGCTGGCGGCGAGCCCCAGCGACACGTCGCTGCGCGTCACCACGCTGGACAGCATCGGCCGCGTCGCTGAATCCTTCCGTCAGACCGCCGCCGACCTGGAAACCATATCGACCGGCATCAATACCGAGGCGCAGGCATCGGCCCAGACGATCAACCAGCAATTGTCGTCGCTGGCCGCGATCAACAACAGCCTGCTGCGCGCGCAGCCGGGCACGTCGGCCTATGCCCAGTTGCTCGACAGCCGCGATTCCGCGCTGCAGACGCTGTCTTCCAACCTGAATGTGACGATCAGCTTCGGCGCGCATGACAGCGCCGAGGTCAGCTATAATGGCACCACCCTGGTATCGGGCGACACTGCCGCGTCGGTCGCGGTGACGGCGTCCGCCACCGATGGCCGCCTGTCACTGGCCCTGTCCGACGGCACGGCACTTGCCGCCCCGTCCAACGGCACGCTGGGCGGGCTGTTCGCATCGGCCGACACCACCGCCGAACGCCGTGCCAGCCTCGACACGCTGGCCGAGCAGTTCGCCACCGACGTCAATGAGTGGCATGCGCAGGGCTATACCGATACCGGCGCCAGCGGCGTGCCGCTGCTGTCCTATGGCGGCAGCGCCGCGACGCTGGTCGCGCTGGACGTGGAGCCGGACGCTCTCGCGACCAAATCGGCCGACGGCACGCTGAACGGCAATCTGCTGACGGTATCATCGACCCTGCGCGGCAGCGGCAGCGTCGAACAGGGTTGGACGACCCTGATCACCAGCAACGCCAATCTGCTGACCGCCAGCACGGCGGAAAAGACCACGGCCCAGAGCCGCAGCGACCAGGCGGTCGCCGCGCGCGAAGCGGTGAGCGGGGTCGATCTCGACATGGAGGCGGCAGACCTGCTGCGGATCCAGCAGGCCTATTCGGGCTGCGCCAAGATCCTGCAGGTCGCCAAGGACACGGTCGATTCGATCCTGCAGATCATGTGACGGAAGGACGCTGAGACATGGTAGGCATCACCAACAAGATCATGCTCGCCGAAATCCGTCGGCAACAGCAATTGTCGCAGAGCATCGTCGACGGACAGACCTCGATTTCGACCGGCATCACCCTGAACAAGCCGTCGGACGACGCGCTTGCCTGGGTCCAGGTGTCCGACATCGGCCGCGCCCAGGCGCAGCAGTCAGCCTGGCAGACCAATGTCAGCTATGGCACGACCCGCGCCGGCAATGCCGAAGCCAATCTGGAAGAAATCAACAATCTGATGACGCGGGCGCAGGAACTGGTGACGTCGGCGCGCAACGGCGCGCTGAACGATACTAGCGCCGCCGCCATCGCCGAGGAATTGAAGACGATCCGCACCACGGTCGGCGAATTGCTGAACCAGAAGGATTATCAGGGCGTGTCGGTGTTCGACGACGGCCAGAGCGTGCTGGTGCCGGTGAGCCGCGGCCTCAACCTGGCAGTGGTCGGCACCAAGCAGGAAATTTCCGAGAATATCGACGTCAACGGCACATCGATGTCGCTGGACGATATCTTGGGCAAGGCGATCGACGCGGTCGAGGGCGGCAATGACACCGACCTCGCCAGTTCGCTGGATGCGATCCAGATCGGCCAGAATCGGGTCGTGGTGGAGCGCGCCAAGCAGGGCGTGCGCGCCGACCGGCTGGATGTGATCGGCACGCGGCTGACCGATGTCGACATCAACCTGTCGGAACGGCGCGACACGCTGGAATCGGCCGATCTGACCACGGTCATTTCGAACGTGAAGGCACAGCTGCTGCAGTTGGAGGCGGCCCAGTCCGCCTTTGCGCGGATCAACCAGCAGACCCTGTTCGACCTGATCAGTTAAAGGCGGCGAAAAAGCGTCGCCGTCCTAAAGGGGACGGTAACCAGTCCGTATTAACCAGAAAGGGACTGGCGCCACGGGGCGCCGACGGAGCCACCGCCTCCAGGCGCATTTTCGGGGATCAACATGTTTGCAATCATCGGCCTTGTCGTGCTTTTGGGCATGGTCTTCGGTGGGTTCATCTTCACCGGGGGCGACATCGGACCGGTGCTGCACGCCCTGCCCCACGAAATGATCATCATCGGCGGCGCCGCCGTCGGCGCGCTGATCATCGGCAATTCGGGTTCCGACCTGAAGGCGCTCGGCGGCGGCCTGGGCAAGGTGTTCAAGGGGCCGCAGTACAAGAAGCAGGACTTTCTGGACTGCATCTTCCTGGTCAGCAAGCTGATGAAGACGCTGCGCGTCGAAGGCCCGGTGGCGCTGGAGCCGCATATCGAGGATCCGGGCACTTCGCCCATCTTCGGCGAATATCCCAAGCTGATGAAGGACAAGACGCTGATCCACCTGATCAGCGACACGCTGCGCCTGGTCGTGGTGTCGTCCGGCACGCTCGATCCGCATGCGGTCGAGGAAGTGATGGATAACAGCCTCAAGACCCATCATCATGAAGCGCTCAAACCCGCCGACAATCTCCAGGGTCTGGCCGACGCTCTCCCGGCCCTCGGCATCGTCGCCGCGGTGCTCGGCGTGGTGAAGACCATGGGCTCGATCGACCAGCCGCCTTCGGTGCTGGGTGCGATGATCGGCTCGGCGCTGGTCGGCACCTTCCTGGGCGTGTTGCTCGCCTATGGCATGGTCAATCCCTTCGCCAATCGCTGCCGCGCGGTGATCGAGCAGGACGGCGCCATCTATCATGTCGTCAAGCAGATCATCATCGCCTCGCTGCACGGCCATCCGCAGCCGCTGGTGATCGAAGCGGCGCGTTCCAGCCTGATCCATGCGAACCAGCCCGGCTTTGCCGAGGTGTTCGACGGCATGCGGAACAAATAAGCCATGGCGGAGAAGAAGCGCGGCGCGAACGAGCCCGAACCCCGGCCGATCATCGTCAAGAAGATCATCGTCGATGGCCATGGCGGCCATCATGGCGGCGCCTGGAAGGTGGCTTATGCCGACTTCGTGACGGCGATGATGGCCTTCTTCCTGCTGATGTGGCTGCTGGGTGCGACCACCGAAAAGCAGCGCAAGGCGCTGGCCGACTATTTCACGCCGACACTGGTCGAGCTGAAGATGAATTCG
This sequence comes from Sphingomonas sp. S-NIH.Pt3_0716, assembly GCF_003950715.1. Taxonomy (NCBI): domain Bacteria; kingdom Pseudomonadati; phylum Pseudomonadota; class Alphaproteobacteria; order Sphingomonadales; family Sphingomonadaceae; genus Sphingomonas; species Sphingomonas sp. S-NIH.Pt3_0716. Next base: position 161,973 of record NZ_QLJK01000008.1, read on the forward strand.
GCGGGGTCCACCGGCATGTTCGGCGGCGACAGCCTGATGGCGAAGGAAAATTACCCGACCACCGGTGGTCAGGGCAATCTGGCCATCACCATCCCGCGCGACGCCACCGGCACCAAGGACCAGGGCGGCAAGGCGCTGCGCGCGGCCGACCGGCAGAAGTTCGAGAATATCAAGAAGCAGCTTGAGGACCGCATGTCCAAGAAGGGCCTGGCCCGGCTGCGCAAGAATGTCCGCTTCACCGAAACCCGCGAGGGGCTGCGCATCGACCTGATCGACGAGGCGGATTTCGCGATGTTCCGGTCGGGCACCGACCAGTTGCTGCCCGAAGCCAAGGCGCTGATCGCCGAGGTGGCCGACGCACTGGCGACCATGCCCAACCCGCTGATCGTGCGCGGCCATACCGATGGCCTGCCCTATGCGTCGGGCCGAAGCATGAACAACTGGATGCTGTCGTCGGCCCGTGCGGAATCGACCCGCAAGGCGCTCGCCGAAACCGGTATTCCCAATGCCCGCTTCGCCCGGATCGAGGGGGTCGCCGATCGCGAACCGTTCGTGAAGAGTGACGCCTATGATCCGCGCAACCGGCGCATGTCGGTCATCCTGGGCTGGACCCGTGGCGGCAATGCCTCGGCCGACGAGGATGACGCGCAGGATCCCGAAACCCAGGCGGCGATCAAGGAGCGGGACGATCCGCAGCGGGTCGCGCGGGAACAGGCGCAGAAGCTGGACATGGGCGGCACCGGCCTGCCCAGCGGCGCGGCGCTGATCAACCCGACGGCGGCGGGCACATCGTCCAAGCCGGGCAAGCATTGAGGCGGACAGACGGGGCGGAAAAATAGGAAATCGCCGCCTTAACTTCCCATATTTCCCGCACATTCGGCAATTTTGATGCAGGGGTTGGAAATCTTGTTTCCAACCCCTGCTTCGTCATGTCCGGCCGAAATCCCATCGCGACGCAGCATAAGCCATGATGCGCCAATAGGACAGGCCGGGGTCGGCTCACCCCCATGCGGGCACGGCCTGCCCCTTTGTTGCACCTTTTTGTGGGCGATTGCCTATATGGGCCGCTCCTCGCTTGATGCCCCATGCGGCGTCGCAACGTTCCAAGGCCCTGATTATTGGCCGACATTGCCTGTCCGATGGCTGTGAGGCGCGCCCCGCGTGCCCGCCTGGACGGGCCGGGAGATTAATGTGTCCACATCTGCCGCGCATGCCGCGCGCCACACCCATTTCGGCTGGTTCAAGCGCCGCCGCGACCTGGAAGTCGATGATGTCACCGTCGTCGACCGGTCCCTGCTGAACCGCGCCGTCGGTGCGGCCGCGCTGGGCAATGCGATGGAATGGTTCGATTTCGGCGTCTACGGCTATATCGCCGTTACGCTCGGCCATGTCTTTTTCCCGTCCAGCGATCCGGCAGTGCAGTTGATCGCGACCTTCGCCACCTTCACTGTCGCCTTCCTGGTCCGGCCGCTGGGCGGACTGGTGTTCGGGCCGCTGGGCGATCGCTATGGCCGGCACAAGATATTGGCGATGACCATGATCCTGATGGCGGTCGGCACCTTTTCCATCGGTCTCATCCCCTCCTATGCGCAGATCGGCATCGGTGCGCCGCTGATGCTGCTGGCCGCGCGGCTGGTGCAGGGCTTTTCGACCGGCGGCGAATATGGCGGCGCGGCGACCTTCATCGCGGAATATTCGACCGACCGGAAGCGCGGTCTGATGGGCAGCTGGCTGGAGTTCGGGACGCTGGGCGGCTATATCGCCGGCGCCGGCACCGTCACCGCCCTGCAGATGTCGCTGAGCGAGACGCAGATGCTCGACTGGGGCTGGCGCATTCCCTTCCTGGTTGCCGGGCCGCTGGGTCTGCTCGGCCTCTATATGCGGCTGAAGCTGGAGGAGACGCCGGCATTCCAGGCCTATAGCGAACAGATCGATGCGCGCGAAAGCGAGCGGCCGGGGCTGGGAACCCTGTTCCGCGTCCATTGGCGGCAATTGCTCAAATGCGTCGGGCTGGTGCTGGTGTTCAACGTCACCGACTATATGCTGCTGACCTACATGCCCAATTATCTCAGCGTCACCATGGGTTATGCCGAGACCAAGGGGCTGCTGCTGATCATCATCGTGATGCTGGTGATGATGCCGCTCAATGTCGTGGGCGGGCTGTTCAGCGACCGGCTGGGCCGGCGGCCGATGATCATCGGCGCCTGCGTCGCGCTGATGCTGTTGTCGGTGCCGTGCATGCTGCTGATCGGCACGGGCAATGACGCGCTGATCTTCCTGGGGCTGATGCTGCTGGGGATTGCGCTGGTCTGCTTCACCAGTTCCATGCCCTCCACCCTGCCCGCGCTCTTCTATACGCCGGTGCGCTACAGCGCGCTGTCGATCGCGTTCAACATCTCGGTCTCGCTGTTCGGCGGCACGACGCCGCTGATTACCGCCTGGCTGGTGCAGAAGACCGGCGATCCGCTGGTGCCGGCCTATTATCTGATGGGCGCGGCGCTGATCGGCCTGCTGACAATGCTGACGGTGCGCGAGACGGCGGGCATGCCGCTGCGCGGATCGCCGCCGGCGGTGGCGAATGAGGCCGAGGCGATCGCGCTGGTCGAAAGCGGCGAGCCGGTGACGGTGGACAAGGCGCTGCCCGACCTGCCGCCGGTGGCGCCGGTCGCGGTCGAGACGCCGGCGATAATCCGGCCGCTGGCGAGTTAGAGCCACATTTTCCTCCTCCCCTGCAAGGGGAGGGGAACCGCCGAAGGCGGTGGAGGGGTGTCGCCCTCTCGTGAGCAAAACACCCCTCCGTCAGGCGCTACGCGCCTGCCACCTCCCCTTACAGGGGAGGATGAGGTAGTAGAAGCACGCTCTCTCGTCCCCTCAGGCGGGGAGGACGAGGCTGGCTTCGAGGCCGCCGCCGGGGCGGTTGGCGAGTTGGAGCGCGCCGCCATGTTCGGCCATGATCGCGCGGACCAGGGCCAGGCCCAGGCCAGCGCCGCCGGTCTCGCGGTTGCGCGATCCTTCGAGCCGGGTGAAAGGCTCCATCATCTCGCCCATCTTGTCCTCGGCAATGCCGGGGCCTTCGTCGGCAACGACGATGCGGATCATGCCGTCCTGATGCTGGACGCTGACATGGGCGCGGTCGCCATAGACGATCGCGTTTTCTATGAGGTTGCGCAGCGCGCGGCGGATCTGCTGGGCGCGGACGAAGGCGACGGCGCGATCGCTGTCGATCATGTCCACCGGCGACCCCAGTTCGATGAAATCCTCCACGACGGCATCGGCAAGCGAGGTCAGGTCGACCTTCTGCGCCGTCTCGCTGCTGCGGCCGGCGCGCGCGAGCGAGAGGATGTCGTCGAGCATCCGGTTCATTTCCTCGATCGTCTCCGACATGCGGGCGCGCTCGGCCTCGTCGTCGACGGACTCGGTGCGGACCCGCAGCGAGGCGAGCGGGGTGCGCAGATCATGGCCGATGGCGCCCAGCATCCGGTCCTTCTCATCCAGCATGGCGATGATGCGCGCGCGCATGGCGTTGAACGCGGTGGTGAGCTGCCGCACATCGCCCGGCCCGCTTTCCTCGACCGGATCGGCCGCGCCGGTCCTTGCAAACTGACGGGCCGAGCCGGTCAGTTGCTTGAGCGGGCGGGCGAAGCGGCGGCCCATCCAGAGCAGCGGAATGAGGACGATGACATAGAGGATCAGCGTCTGGGCGACCAGCCAACCGCCAAAGCGCGGCGGGCGGCTGCCGATGCGGGCCTCGGTCGTCAGCCATTTGCCCGGTTCATATTCGACCGCGAGGGTGAGCCGGCCGACGCGATGGTCGCGCGGCGCCTCCCCCGTGGCGCGGCTGCGTATCTGTTCCCAGCGGCGCAACGGCATGATGCGACTGTCCTCCGCCGCCTCGATCGTGCGGACGGTGAGGCCGATATCGTCGAACATCGCGCCGGCGCGGGCCGCGACATCAGGACGCGGCTTGCCGCTCAGCGTCGGGCGGCTGGCGAAGAAGTCGATATTGCGCCGGTCGCGATCCTGATTGGCGCGCGGATGGTCGCGATCGGGCGCGCGATCCGGCCTGGTGTCGAGCGCGTTGATGACGCGATAGACCAGTGGCGCGGTCTGGCTGGTCAGTTCGACCCGATTGCGTTCGCGCAGCAGCAGGCCGAAATTGATCGCCTGCGCCACGAACAGCGCGATCGCGACCAGGATGATGATCTGTCCGACCAGGCTTTGCGGCCAGAGGCGCAGTTGCTTCACAGTTTGCGGACCTCCGCCGACAGGGTGTAACCGCCGCCCCAGACGGTCTTGATCAGCGTCGGGTTCTTGGCGTCCGGCTCGATCTTCTTGCGCAGGCGGCTGATCTGGTTGTCGATCGCCCGGTCGAAGGCGTTCGCCTCACGCCCCTGGGTGATGTCGAGCAGTTGGTCGCGGCTCAGCACCTGATTGGGCCGGGTCGCGAAGGCCAGCATCAGATTATATTCGGCGGTCGAAAGCGGCAGCGACACCCCCTCGGCATCGACCAGGGTGCGTTCCTGCGTCTTCAAGAGCCAGCCGGCAAAGGCATAGGTGGCGCCGTCGGGCGCGGTGACGCGCTGACCGCCGGTGGCGACGCGGCGGAAGATCACCTTGATACGGGCGACCAGTTCGCGCGGCGAAAAGGGTTTGAGCACATAATCGTCCGCGCCCATTTCCAGACCGACGATACGATCGGTCTCTTCCGACCGGGCGGTGAGCAGGATCACCGGAATCTCGCTGGTCTCGCGGATATGGCGGCACAGCGACAGGCCGTCCTCGCCGGGCATCATGATGTCGAGGATGACGAGATCGATGGCATTGGCGGCCAGACGCAGCCGCGCCTCCGCCGCATTCTCGACGGCGGTCACGCGGAAGCCGTTGCGGGAGAGATATTGGGCCAGCGGCTCGCGGATCGATCGCTCGTCATCGACGAGCAGGAGATGGGGTCGTTCGCTCATTTTGCCTGTCTGTCATGCCGGGGGACGGGTTGGAAGGGCGAAGGCAGGGGAACCTTCGCCCTTCCCCCTTGGGACGATCGACTGGAGCGGGGCGCTAGGGGGAAAAGCCCCGCTCCGGATCGTCGGCGCTGTCAGCCGATCAGTTGGCCGGCGGCGGAGGCGGCGCCTGGTCGGCGCCGGGACCACGACCCGGACCACGATCATGTCCGCGACCGGGACCACGCATCGCCTGGCGGGCGGCCTTCATTTCCTCGGCCGTGACCTTGCCATCCTTGTTGGCGTCGGCCTTGTCGAACATGGCGAGCGGGCCAGCAATAAATTCGGCCTTGGTCATGGTGCCGTCCTTGTCGGCGTCACCGAAGCCGGGGCCGCGGTGCATCATGCCGCGGCCGGGACCGCCATGGCCACGCCCGCCCCAGCGCTTGCCGTCGGGGCCGCCGGGCTTGCCGGCTTGCGGGCCGCGATCGGCGCGCGACTGATGACCGGCCTGGAACTCGGCCTTGCTGATCTGGCCATTCTTGTCGGTGTCGAGCGCGGCGAAGCGTTCGTCCAGACGCTGCTGGCGGCGGATGTCACGATCCTCCTTGGTCAGCTTGCCATCCTTGTTGGCGTCGAGCTGGGCAAAGCGGGCTTCGAGCGAGGCGGTCAGTTCCGCCTTGGTGATGGTGCCATCCTTGTTGGCGTCGGCCATCATCATCGGGCCGCCACGCATGCCGCGCGGACCCGGACCACCATCCTGCGCGAAGGCGACATGGGTGGCCGCCAGCCCGCCGACGAACAGCGAACCGACCGCGACGGTGGTGAAGAATTTGCGGAGCATTGGGTCTTTCCTTCCAAGTTCAGTCGTGGATGGTGTGTCGACCATCCTTGACGTCGCTTATCGGCAAGACTTGTCCCGCAACTTTGTCATGTCACCCAATAGTTTGTCGCAATTTGTATCGGGAGTCTTTGTTGGAGAACCGCACCGGCCCGCACCCCCACCCGGCCTCCCACAGTATATCCTGGATGGGAGGTCGGGTGGGGGCGCGGGCCGGTGCCGCGTTAATCAAAGCCCGTCGCGGCGACCCAGCAGGCGCAGGCGCAGCGCGTTCAATTTGATGAAGCCCGCCGCGTCGCGCTGGTCATAGGCGCCGGCGTCGTCCTCGAAGGTGACGACCTTCTCGCTGTAGAGCGTGTAGGGCGACTTGCGGCCGACGACATAGACGCCGCCCTTGTAGAGCTTCAGGCGGACCGTGCCGGTCACCTTTTCCTGGCTGTGATCGATTGCGGCCTGGAGCATCTCGCGCTCGGGCGAGAACCAGAAGCCGTTATAGATCAGCTCAGCATATTTGGGGGCCAGCTCATCCTTGAGGTGCGCAGCGCCACGGTCGAGCGTGATCTGCTCGATGCCGCGATGGGCCAGATGATAGATGGTGCCGCCCGGCGTTTCATACATGCCGCGCGACTTCATGCCCACGAAGCGGTTCTCGACCAGGTCGAGACGGCCGATGCCATGCTTGCGGCCATAGTCGTTGAGGGTTTCGAGCAGGGTCGCGGGCGACATGGCGATGCCGTTGATCGCGACGCCGTCGCCACGCTCGAAATCGACCGTGATATATTCGGGCGCGTCGGGCGCGTCTTCCGGGTTGACCGTGCGCGAATAGACGAAGTCCGGGGTTTCCTCCCACGGATCCTCCAGCACCTTACCCTCCGAAGAGGTGTGCAGCATGTTCGCGTCGGTCGAGAAGGGACTTTCGCCACGCTTGTCGCGCGGGATCGGGATCTGGTGCTGTTCGGCGAATTCGATCAGCTTGGTGCGGCTGGTCAGATCCCATTCGCGCCAGGGGGCGATCACCTTGATGTCGGGCTGCAGGGCGTAATAGCCCAGCTCGAAGCGGACCTGATCATTGCCCTTGCCGGTGGCGCCATGGCTGACGGCGTCGGCGCCCAGCATCTTGGCGATCTCGATCTGGCGCTTGGCGATCAGCGGACGGGCAATCGAGGTGCCGAGCAGGTAGAGGCCTTCATAGAGCGCATTGCCGCGCATCATCGGGAAGACATAATCCTTCACGAATTCCTCGCGCAGGTCGTCGATGAAGATATGCTCTTCCTTGACGCCCATCAGGCGGGCCTTGGCACGGGCGGGTTCCAGTTCCTCGCCCTGGCCGAGATCGGCGGTGAAGGTGACGACTTCGCACTGATAGGTCTGCTGCAGCCATTTCAGGATCACGCTGGTGTCGAGGCCGCCCGAAAAGGCGAGGACGATACGATTGATCTTGTCGGACATGGTGGGCGACTCTTCTGCAGGCCAATGACGGCGTGGGATATAAACCGCGCGCCGGTAACAGGCGGGACGGGCAAGCGCAACAGCGCGGGGGTGCCTGTTGGAGACTGCGAGCCTTAACTTCCCATATTTCCCGCAGATTTTGACATAATCTTGCTGCACGCTGATCCTATCGGAAAGCGCCCCTCCCCCCCTCCCCTGTATCCTGCTTCTATCAGGCAAAGCGGACTGTAGGACAGGCAAGACAAAGGGGACGATGGCGGGCCACCGTCCCCTTCATTGTCAGCTCGGGGCGCCGATCAGCTGGTGCGCGGCTTGAACAGGCCCGGACGGGCACGGTCGCTGCCGAAGCGATAGACGGTCTGGCTGCGATCGGTCGCCGCGGCGCTGGCCGGGGTTGCGACCGGCGCGGCGCGGGCGACCGGATCGGCCGTGCGGAGCGCCTGCCGCTGGGCGAGCAGGAAATGGGCACGGCGACGGCGGTTGCGCTGGGTCAGGAAGGGATTGTCGCGGCTGGGGGCAGCGGCGACCATCGCTTCGACATCGCTGGCGGGAGCCGTGGCGGCGGCCAGCGGGGTGCGTGCAGCAATCGGAGCAGCGGCCGGAGCTACAGACGGGGCAGCCGGTGCGAGGGGCATCGGTGCCGGGGCCGAGCCGGTTTCGATCGGCGTAATCGCTTCACGCTCGGCTTCGACACGCTGGCGGCGGCGACGGACGACGGCGGTGGCGCCAAGGCCGACCAGCAGCAGCGAACCGCCGCCCAGCGCCAGCAGCAGCGCCGGATCGATCAGGGCCGAAGGCTGTTCGGTCGGCGCGGCAGCCGGGGCCGGTTCGGCAACCGGGGTGAGGGCGGCCGGTTCCGGAGCCGGCGTTGCGGCCGGGGCTACGGGTGCCGGCGCTTCGGTACGTTCAGCCGCGACCGGGGTCGGAGCAGGTGCCGGGGCGGGTTCGGCCCGACGAGTTTCCGCGCGGCGCGGTGCCGGGGTGGCCGGGGCAGCGCGGCTTTCCTGCGCGGCGGGCGCTTCAGGCTGCGGCTCCGGGGTCGGCGGCGTCTGTTGCACGACCGGCTGGCTGGGCGCGAAGACCGGCGCCGCCGGGGTTGCAGACGGTGTGGCAGGCGCTGCGGGTGCGGACTCTGCCGCCGGCACCGCGGGGGCGATGTCGACCGGCGAGGTCGGCGCCGCCATGGGCGCGGCCGGCGAGGGCGTCATCACCTCCTGCGCGAACAGGGGCGTTGCGGACAATGCCAGGACAGCGGCGATCGCGGCCGAGGCGGGACGGATGGATCGAATATTCTTGGTCATAGCGATAGATCAACCGCCGACCATCTCCATTGGCCTCAAACATATCGTCAAATGCGGGACGATCTGTTTTTCAATATCGATGAATTGAAAAACACCACCTCAACATGAACAGATGTTCATTCCAAACATGAACAACAGATTTATATAATGACTTCACAGCATCAGACATCGTCGCCGGACTCTTCCTTGCGTTCAAGACGCGCACCATCCAGCAGAGCCGTCATTCGACGTTCTTCTTGCTGGTCGGCAAGTTTCTGTGCCTTGGTCCGGCCGAACTTGGCGCGGTTGCTGTCTGCTGCCTGCGCCTTGTCGGCCCGATCCCTGGCCTTGCGCGCCAGACGAAAATTAATGACGTTGCTCATCTTCCATCCTTGGCCCTATGGGGAATAGTGCCACAAAGATCCGGGGCAGCGCCAGTCGCCTTCGGCCCGGCCATACAGGAAAATCATGCCCAGCATCCATGACGTCGCCGCCCTCGCCAAAGTCTCGATCAAGACGGTGTCCCGCGTTGTCAACAAGGCGCCGAACGTCAGCGACGAACTGCGCGAGCGCGTGAACGCGGCGATCGAGCAGCTGGGATATCGCCCCAACCAGTCGGCGCGGCGGCTGGCCGGTGGCCGGTCCTTCATGATCGCCTATCTCTACAGCAACCCTGCCCCCGCCTATACCGGCGGCATCCAGTCGGGCGCAGCGGCGCGCTGCCGCGACCTTGGCTATCATCTGGTGGTGGAACCGATTTCCGACGGCGGCGAGGAGCGGATCGAAGTGCTGGACCGGCTGGTCGCGGCGCTGCGCCCGGACGGCGTGTTCCTGGTGCCGCCGCTGTCCGACGACGCGCTGCTGCTCGACCGGCTGGCGGAAATGAACCTGCCCTGCGCGCGGATCGCCGGCACGGCGGACGCATCCAGGGGTGGCATCAACATGCCGACGCCCGAACATGCCGCCGGACGGATGGTGGCCGATCATCTGGCGTCATTGGGCCATAAGCGGATCGCGGTGATCACCCCGCCGCCGACCCACAAGGCGGCGCTGCAGCGCGTCGAGGGGTTTCGCGAGGGGATGGCGGCGGCCGGCCTGCCGATCGACGACAGCCTGTTCATGCAGGGCAGTTTCGATTTCGCGTCCGGCATCGCCTGCGCAGAGGCGCTGTTGCAGCGGGACGACCGGCCAACCGCGATCTTCGCCACCAACGATCCAATGGCGCTGGGCGTGCTGACGCTTGCGCATGACCTGGGCCTGCGCGTGCCCGAGGATCTTTCGGTGGCCGGGTTTGACGATACGCCCGCGAGCCGCACCAGTTGGCCGCCGCTGACCACCGTGCGCCAGCCGCTGGACCATATGGGCCGCGCCGCGATCGACGCGCTGATCAATGGTCCGGGCGAACCGCCGCGCTTCACCTTCTCACTGGTCGCGCGCGGCAGCACCGGCGCAGCGACGCCGTAAAACGAAGGCAAGGCCCGGCATTGCCAGCGAAAAATCCGTCCGTCCTCCCCGACGCAGGGAACCGAAAGCGGCGCGGGCCGTCATGCTCATTCGCGCCCCTATCCCCTATCGTTCATGCGCGCCCTGACGTCGGCGGACCGGATGCCCTATCACCTGACCAAGGCGGTGCCCCAGAACGCTGTGGACTGCGGCGCCCGGCGGACGATCCGCGACAATATCCTGTGGCAATATCGGGGCGATGCCCCGACGATTATCCTTCGAAAGTCCTGATGCTGTGGACCAGGGGCGATTTCACTTACAGTTCGGGCAAGCGACTGAACACCATATTGCCCCCCTATTCGCAGGTCGATCCATCCGGCTTGACGCGCGGCAGATGGAGCGGACCTACTGGACCCGCGAGTTTGGCCAGGTGCGCTGGGAAGCGTGGAAGCGGGACGATTATACCCGGCCGCGCGACGGCAAGTCGGCATCGGAAATGGCGGAAAGCTTCTTCGACGACATAGCCGGGTGCGGGCTTCTGCATCCTGACGAGGAATTTCGCGGTGTCGCCCGTCAGCCGGTCGATATGCCGGCGATCCACGCCCGGCGCGGGAACGATCTGCACCGGCGGCCCCATCAGGGCCGGCAGCGGCGCGGGAAAATGATGGGACGAAGGTTCGCCCTTCATGTCCCAGCCGCCATTTGTCGCGGCATTGAGCGCGGCCTCCAGCGTGGCCGTGCGCGCGTCGTCACCACGATTGAGGCTGATCGCGCGGCGCAGGAAAACGGCATAGCGCGGATCGGCCGCCGCATTGGCGCGCGCCAGCAGCATGTCGGCCCCAATATCGCCATGGCCGCTGCGCTGTATCTGTCCGACCAACGGATAGAAAAGCGCATGGCCGTCCGGCAGGTCGATGATTTCCGGTGCGAGTGCAGCAAGCAGCGTCTTGTCGTTAAGGGCGCAGGCGGCCGTGACCTTCATCCGCAACAGCGCGGGATTGACCTCTTCCAGTTCCACCGAGGTCGCCAGCGCGTAGACATCATGCCAGCGCACATCCAGGCAGAGTGCGCGACAGCTTTCGATGATCCGGTCAATTGCCGCCGCATTCTCCACCCTATCCATCGCCCGGCCTTGCCCCTTTCGTCAGATCGGACATGCGGCGCGCGGGGGCGCCATGTCCAGCAAGACGGCATATTGCCGCTGGCGACGCTTCGGACAATCCCCGTATTCACGCGGCAAGTCACAAGATCGCAGCGTCATCCAATTGAAATGCCTTGGTCATCAAACTGACCGCAGCGCCCGCTAAGGGGCCGGTCGCATGAGCGAGCATCCTTCTGAACAGGCGCTGCGGGCGCCGCGGCGGCTATGGACCGGCTGGGCCGGGCTGCTGGCGCAGGTCGAGCGGATGACGCGGCGTTCCGACAGCGAGGATCTGTTGCACGATGCCTATGTCCGCATGGCGGCCCGGCCCGAACGGCCCGACAATGAGGAAGCCTTTCTGGTCCGCGCGGCGGTCAACCGGGCGAAGGACAGCTATCGGCGGGAAAAGGTGCGCGGGCCGGCGAGCGGCGAGGATGTGCTGGCATTGTTGCGTGACGGCGCGCCGTTGCAGGACGAGGCGCTGATGGCACAGGCGCGGCTGCGGCGCGTGTCGGAAGGGATCGACCAGTTGCCGCCACGGACCCGCGAGGTGTTCCTGCTGCAGCGGATCGACAATCTCAAATATCGCGAGATTGCCGAACGGCTGGACATCAGCCAGAGCGCGGTCGAGAAGCATATGGCCAGGGCAATGAGTTTCCTTGGCGAATGGACGAAGGATTGGTGAGCCCCGACATGCCCGGTGAGCGCCCCATGGCCCGGACCGCTGCCGAGTGGATTGCAAGGCTGAATGCGGACGAACGGACGGTGGACGACGAGCAGGCCTTTCGTGCCTGGATCGCGGCTGACCCCGCGCATGCGGCCGATTTCGAGCGGGCGACCGATATCTGGGCGCTGGTGCCCGGCACCGACGCGGCGGTGCGTCCTGCGCCGGCGCCTGTGCGCAGCCTGTCGCGCCGGCGGATGATGGCGGCCTGCGCCGGCACTTTGGTGGTAGGCGGCGGTGGCATGGCGATCATGCAGACGGCGATGGCGGGCACCCGCTATCGCACCGCCATCGGCGAGCAGCGGCGGCTGACCCTGCCGGAAGGATCGGCGCTGTTCCTGGATACCGATACCGATGTCCGGGTGCTGGCGAGCGCCAGCCGGCGGCGGCTGTGGCTGGAACGGGGGCGCGTGGCGCTGACGGTGAAGCCGTCCGCCGTGCCCTTTGCGATCGACGCCGGCCGGGGCCGTTTCGTCGCTGGCAGCGGCCGGTTCGACGTGCGGCGCGACAGCGATGACCGGCTGGCGATGACGGCGCTGGCGGGGCAGGCCGATGTCGCGATCGCCGGCGGGCAGCGCAGCCTGTCGGCCGGGCAGCGCATCCGCACCGATGCCGCCGATGTCGTGCAGCTCGATCGGCCCGATGTCGAAACCACCCAGGCCTGGCTGAGCGGCCGCGCGGCCTTTCATGACGACCGACTGGATGCCGTGGCGGCGGAGGCCAATCGCTACAGCCTGACCCGGCTGGTGATCGCCGATCCCGCCACCGCCGCGCTGCGGGTGAGCGGCATGTACCGGATGGGCGACAATGTCGCGCTGGGCCAGGCGCTGTCGCAATTGCTGTCCGTGCCCGTCCGCCAGGTGGACGACCGGGTGCTGCTGGGCGGCTGAAAAAAATCGCCGATGCCGGGGTGGGGTAAAATCCCGCTGGCGCGTCGGGGAGGCGCGGCGCCTTCTGCCGCTGTCCACGGGGGATGATCGTGACCGTTTCTTCTTCGCGCACTTTGCGCCGCTCTCTGGTGCTGGGCGCCGCTCTTGCTGCCTTCTGCGCGGTTCCGGCCCAGGCGCAGCAGCGCCAGGCGACCGTCCAGATCGCCGCGCAGCCGCTGGGGACCGCGCTGGAGGCGCTGGCCCGCCAGACCGGCACCGACATATTGTTCGCGCCGCAACTGGTGGCCGGGATGAGCGGCCCGTCTCTGAGCGGCCGGATGGATGCGATGGCGGCGGTCGAGCGGCTGATCCAGGGCAAGCCGCTGGCGGTGCGGCGGCAGGGCAATGGCGCGCTGCTGATCGTGGCGGCGGCGGCGGAGCCGCAGGAGACGGTGGCCAGCGGCGGCGTCGAAGTCGCGCCCGACATCATCGTCACCGGCTATGCCGCCAGCCTGTCCGGCGCGCTGGCCGAAAAGCGCAAGGCGACCAATGTCGTCGACGTGGTGAAGGCCGAGGATATCGGCAAATTCCCCGCCCAGAACATCGCCGAAGCGCTGCAGCGCGTGCCCGGCGTGTCGATCGTGCGCGACCGCGGCGAAGGCGTGTTCGTCCGCATCCGCGGCCTGGGCGCCAATTTCCAGGTCGTTACGCTCAATGGCCGCTCGGCTGCGGTGAACGAGAATGTGCGCGACAGCGGCCAGAGCGGGCGCCAGTTCCGCTTCGACACGCTGCCGTCCGAACTCATGTCGGCGGTCGAAGTCATCAAGAGCCCGCGCGCGGACCTGGCCGAAGGCGGCATCGGCGGCATCGTCAACCTGCAGACCTTCCGCCCGATCGACCTCAAGAAGCCGGTGCTGGCTTTGTCCGCCACCGCCAGTTCGCCGCGCCTGGCCGACACGGTCGATCCGCGACTGTCGGGCATGGCCAGCTGGGTCAATGACGAGGGCACGTTCGGCGCGCTGATCGCGGCGGTCTATGACGAGCGCACCACGCGGCAGGACCGTGTCACCGGCGTGGGCTGGGCCGACGGGCGGATCGATGCGGATGGCGACGGCACGCTGGACAGCGACACCATATTGGTGCCGACCAGCACGCGCCCGACGCTGGAGCGCGAGAACCGCAACCGCATCGGCCTCAATGGCGCGATCCAGTGGAAGCCCGACGACCGGTTCGAGCTGAATGTCGATGGCCTGTGGAGCCGGCTCAACATCGATTATGACGAGCTGACCTATTCGACCGATTTTTCCGCGACCACGCCGGGCGCGATCGTGCCGGGCACGGCGGTGATCGAAAATGGCGTGCTGACCGCCGCGACCGTCAATACATCGACCCAGATCGGGCGCGAGACGTCGCGGCTGGAATATGAGAATTGGCTGATCGGCGCGAACGCCAAATGGTCCGCCAATGGCTGGACGCTGGCTGCCGACGCAAGCCTGGGCCGGGCCTATTCCAATACGCCCACGCCCATCTATCGCACCCGCCTGCTCGGCAGCGTGGGCCAGGTCGCGTTCGATTATGGCAAGGTGGGTGAACGCCTGCCGAACCTGGAGTTCCTGACCGCCGACCTGACGGAATCGACCACCTTGCCCGGCCGCCGGATCGAGTATCGCGTCAATGACTCGCTCGATCGCCAGCGGGCCGCGACCTTCGACGTGACGCGCGAGCTGAGCGGCGTGGTGCAGGCGCTGCGCTTCGGCGCCAAATATGAAAAGCGCGACCGCACCTATAATCGCCGCGACATCAATTTCACCAGCGGCATCGCCGGTCAGCGCTTCGACGACAGCTATTTCGAGGCCTTTCCGGTCGATGATTTCCTGAGCGGCGTGGGCGGCAACCTGCCGACGAACTGGGTCATGCCCGATCCCGACCGTTTCTGGGACGCGGCGACCGGCAAGGAGGCCCTGCTCGACGCGCCGCTGACCCGTGGCGACCGGCGCAACAGCTATGCCATCGATGAACGGATCATTGGCGGCTATGGCATGGCGGAGTTCAGCCTGCCGCTGGGCGGCATGACCATCCGGGGCGACGCGGGCCTGCGCTATGCCCATACCCGGCAGACATCGTCGGGCTATGCCGACAATGGCAGCGCGGCGCTGCCGGTCAGCTATGAGCGCAATTACGGGAATGTTCTCCCCTCGCTCAACCTGGTCGCGGAGTTCACGTCGAACCTGCAGATGCACTTGGCCGCGTCCAAGGTCATCACCCGGCCGTCGCTGGCCGACCTGGCGCCGCGCCTGACGATCAATTCCAACCCGACCGTGCTGACGGCGGTGGGCGGCAATCCCGAATTGCGGCCGTTCGAGGCCTGGCAATATGACGGCACGGTCGAATGGTATTTCGCGCCGGGCAGCGCGCTGATCGGTGGTGCCTTCTACAAGGACATCACGACCTTCGTCTTCCAGCAGACCCGCAATTTCGACCTGGACGGCCAGATCTATCGCCTGACCGCGCCGCAAAATGGCGGCAATGCCTATGTCGCGGGGATCGAGATCGCCTATCAGCAACTGTTCAAGATGCTGCCGGCGCCGTTCGATGGCCTGGGCTTCCAGGCCAATTACACCCATACCAAGAGCAAGGGCACCTATGCCCTGTCCGATGGCACCACCTTCCGCGACGACCTGACCGACGTGGCCGGCGACAGCTTCAACCTGACCGCCTTCTACGAAAAGGGGCCGGTCGGCGCGCGGGCCAGCTATAGCTGGCGCGGCAAGGTGCTGCGCGACGTCGGCGGCGCGGGGCTGGCCGCCAATAACGACGCGGCGTTCGGCAGCCTGGACTTCGACATTTCCTACAAGGTCACGCCCAATGTCACATTCGTGGTGCAGGGCATCAACGTGGCCGGCGGCGTCCAGTGGCAATATGTCCGGGACGATCGCTTCGCGGGCTACACCGATTATGGCACCACGCTGATGGCCGGCGTGCGCGCCCGTTTCTGAACGGAAGGACGGCAATGACGATGCGATCGATCGGGATCATGCTGGCGGCGGGCGCAATGCTCGCCGCCGCTCCGGCGCAGGCCCAGGACAAGGCAAAGGATGGGGCCACGCCACAACGGGCGCGCAACATCATCCTGTTCCTGGGCGACGCCGGCGGCGTGCCGACGCTGAACGCTGCGGGCATCATGGCGCATGACCGGCCGCAGTCGCTGTTCATCCAGTCCATGCCCCATGTCGGCCTGTCCGACACCTCGGCGCTCGACAATTGGGTAACGGATTCGGCGGCGGGCATGAGCGCGATCATGACCGGGCACAAGACCAACAGCGGCATGATCTCCGCGTTGCCGGCGGCCGATGGCGCGATAACCCCGGTCAAGAGCTTCCTGGAATATGCCGAGCAGCGCGGCCTTTCCACCGGCGTCGTGACCAACATGCCGATCTGGGACGCGACCCCGGCCGCCTGCTTTGCCCATGTCGCCACGCGCAAGGACAAGGACCAGATCTTCCGCCAGATGCTGACGCCCCGCTTCGGCAATGGCGTCGACATATTGATCGGCAAGGGGCAGGCCGATGCGGTCGCGTCCTTCGCCAAGGATGGCACCACGCCACAGGCGGCCTTCGCCAGAGCGGGCTATCGGTTCGGGGACGATCCGGCACTGGTGAAGGATAACGGCCGGGCGGCGGTGCTGCGCGATGCCGACTATGCGCCGATCCCGGCGGTCGAGGCGACGATCGGCCAGCTGGCGCGCAATCCCAAGGGCTATTTCCTGATGGTCGAATGGGACATGCACACCGACAAGCCGGAAAATGGCCTGAAGCATGTGATCGAGATGGACGAGATGATCCGCCGGGTGAGTGCGATCGCGGGCAAGGATACGCTGATCCTGTTCACCGCCGACCATAGTTTCGGCCTGCGCATGACCAGCGGCAAGCGCAACGCGCCCATGGCGCAGCAATATGCGGCGGCGGCGGCCAAGCCGGGCGCTACGGTTGCCAATAATGCGATCATCGGCGTCGAGGACAGCCACACCGGCGAGGAAGTGATCGCCGCCGCCGCCGGGCCGGGCGCCGATCAGGTCCATGGCTTCTTCGCCAACACCCGCCTGTTCGACATGATGCTGAAGGCGATGGGCTGGAAGAAGGAGCATTGAAGGCCGCAGCGGCACCCGCCCCGATCCTGCGGATCAAGCTGCGGTGCCGCTGATATGTCGGGGATGACGGACTGGAGCGGGTAGCGGGGATCGAACCCGCATCACAAGCTTGGAAGGCTAGTGCTCTACCATTGAGCTATACCCGCCCGTCAGGTGACGCGCCCTGCCATCATTCACCGGGGCTCGTCAACAGCGCATTGATGGTAAATGCGTGAGAACGCCTCTTAACCCGGCCTCGTCTTTGTTCTATCGCTCGGCCATGACCAACCCGTCCCTGCGCCAACTCGACATTTTCGCGCAGATGGTGGCCGCGGGCAGCCTGACGCGCTGCGCCCAGACGCTGGGCGTTTCATCCGCCGTGATCGAGCGCGACATGGCGTCGCTGGAAATGCGGCTGGGCTATCGTTTGTTCGACGATATTCGCGGCGCGGCGCGGCTGACCCCGGCGGGCCGGCGCACGGCGCAGGCGATGACCCTGCTGGCACAGGACGATCCCGAGGATTGGGCAGAGGAAGCCACGCCCGCCCCTACCCCGCAACCTGATCCATCGCCGGCCCCGCCGCCCGCGCTGCCGGAATTGCTGCTGGATGCGGATGCGCAATTGCCGTCGCTGCCGGCCGCGCCGCCGCCCGCCAATCGCGCCATCATCCTGGCGACGCCGGCGCCGGTGTTCGGCCATTTCCAGGATGCACTGACCGCATTCGAGGCGGCCAATGACGATATCGCCATCACCCTGGACCTGAGCGTCCAGTCGGCGGTCGAGGCGGCGCGAGCGATCGAATCGCTGCGCGCCGACATCGCCTATTTCTATGCGCTGGAGGAACCGGCCGGCCTGCCGTCGCGCTATGGCTGGTCGGAACAGGTCAATCTCTATGCCGGGGCGGACCATCCGCTGGCGCGCGCGGGCAGCGTGTCGCGCGGCGACCTGACCATCACGCCGCAACTGGCGGTCGATCCACGCAACGGGCTGCGCCCGATCATCGATGCGGCGCTGGCGCGCGGCGGCGCCCGGCTGGGCCCGGTAATGCTGGAAACCGATAATATGTTCGACATCATCACCGCGCTGCGCGAAGGCGCGGGTTGTTTTGCGGCCTTTGGCCCGATGGCGCGCGATCTGGGGCGGATGAGCGGCATTCGCCGGCTGGCGCTGGACGTGCCATTGCCCGCGATCGAGGTGCGCCAGACCGTCAACGAACGATCGCTGTCGCGCCCCGGCGTGCAGGCGCTGGCGGATTTCCTCTTCCTCTGACCAGTAAATGATAGCGGAATTGTGCGGCTGATCCGTCTTGACGGCGGGTAATATGCTGCGCGCCATGCCGTGCAAAAATGCAACAGTTGGTGGTGAATGCGGCAGAAACGGCCTTCATTTCGCCGATCGTATATTGATATGATGTATCATGACCGATACGCGGGGGCCGACCCACATATTCTGCAAGGATAAAAAGCCTGATGCTTCGTTCCCCGTCGCTGCGCGCCGGCTGTGCCCTCACGGCCCTTTGCCTGGCCTGGCCCGCCGCCGCCCAGACCGCAGCCCCCGCCGAAACCCAGGCCGATGGCAGCTATCATGACCCGCGCAGCGACATCGTCGTCACCGCCCTGATCCCCCGCAGCCAGGGCGACATTTTGTCCGGCACCTCGATCGTCACCGGCGAGGAACTGACCCGCAGCCTGCGCCCGACCATCGGCGAGACGCTGGCGCGCCAGCCCGGCGTGTCGGCCACCTCCTTTGGCCCCAACGCATCGCGCCCGATCCTGCGCGGCTTCCAGGGCGAGCGCGTGCGCATCCTGACCGACGGCATCGGCAGCTTCGACGTGTCTAACACCTCGGTCGACCATGCGGTCGCGATCAACCCGCTGACCGCCGACCGGATCGAGGTGCTGCGCGGCCCGTCCGCCCTGCTCTATGGATCGTCGGCGATCGGCGGCGTGGTCAATGTGATCGACAGCCGCATCCCGCGCCGCGTGCCCGACGAGGCGATCCATATCGACGCGATCGGTACCTATGGCAGCGCCGCCAACGAACGCAGCGGTTCGGGCGAGATCGAGGTGCCGCTGACCGAGAATTTCGTCGTCCATGTCGATGGCAGCTACAGCAAGACCGACAATCTGCGCACCGGCGGCTATATCCTGTCCAAGGCGATGCGCGAGATCGCCGCCGCCTCCGACGAGGAGGAAATCCAGGACAATGCGCGGCTGAAGGGCAAGCTGGCCAATACCGCGGCGGAAGTGTGGGAAGTGGCCGGCGGCTTCGCCTATATCGGCGATGGCGGCAATCTGGGCATGTCGATCTCGCACAGCGAGAACACCTATGGCGTGCCGTCGCGCCTGGAAGTGGCCGAGGAACATGACCATGATCACGATCATGACCACGATCATGAGGAAGAGGGTCACAGCCACGAGAATGTGACGCTGGCGATGAAGCAGACCCGCGCCGACCTGCGCGGCGAGGTCGCGGTCAATGGCGGCTTCCTCGACAGCATCCGCCTGCGCGCGGGCTGGGCCGATTACCAGCATCAGGAAATCGAACCGTCGGGCGAGGTCGGCACCACCTTCAAGAACCAGTCGATGGAAAGCCGGCTGGAATTCGTCCAGGCCGACCGCAATCGCTGGCAGGGTGCATCGGGCGCGCAGTATTTCACCCGCCGTTTCCAGGCCGATGGCGAAGAGAAGTTCCTGCCCAAGAACCAGACCGACCAGTTCGGCCTGTTCACGCTGCAGTCGCTGGACCTGGGCGACACGCGCCTGGAAGCGGGCGCGCGCTATGAACATACCAAGCTGCAGTCGGACCCGGATGCCGACCTGTTTGCCGAGGCCAGCCAGCGCAGCTTCAACGCCCTGTCCGGATCGCTGGGCATCAGCCAGACGATCATGCCGGGCTGGCGCGTGGGCCTGAACCTGTCGCGCAGCGAGCGCGCCCCGTCGGCCGAGGAACTGTTCGCGCGTGGCAATCATGCCGGCACCCAGGCGTTCGAGCTGGGCAATCCCGATTTCGGCAAGGAAAAGAGCTGGGGCGTGGAAGGCACGCTGCGCGGATCGGGCAATGGCTACAGCTTCAGCCTGGCCGCCTATCACAACTGGTTCAGCGGCTTCATTTATGAAAGCGTGGTCGACGACAGCGTCTGCCAGGCGGCCAATGGCGGGGCCGAGATGGAATTCCCCTGCTATGCCTATGCCCAGGCCGATGCCCGCTATTATGGCTTCGAAGCCGAAGCGTCGGTGAAGCTGGCGCAGGTCGGCAGCTATGCGATCAACATCGACGGTGTCGCCGACTATGTCCGTGCCACGATCAAGGGCAATGGCCCGGCGCCGCGCATTCCCCCGCTCCGCCTGCTGGGCGGAATCGAGGCGCAGGGCGCACGGCTGAGCGCCCGCGCCGAGCTGGAACATGTGTTCGAGCAGGATCGGGTGACCGATTTCGAAACGCCGACCGATGGCTTCACCATGGTCAACGCATCAATCTCGTTCAAGCCGCTGGCTGGCAATGACCGCACCACGCTGATGCTGTCGGCCAACAATATCTTCGACGTGGAAGCGCGGCGCCATGCGAGCTTCCTGAAGGATTTCGCCCCGCTCGCCGGGCGCGACATTCGCCTGACGGCGCGCATCTCGATCTGATCCGCCTCCCGGCCTCGCCCAGCGGGGCGCCGGTCGCTCCCTTCGCCTGCCCCTCTGGGCGAAGGGAGCGATTGCAAAAAATGACATTTTCGTTACATAGCGCCGATGGAACGCGCTGCGGCAGAGCATGAGGATTCGGGCAGGCCGCCCGTAAGCCGCCGGTAATGCGCCAGATTGCCGCTCTCCCCTATACCAGCGACCCGATCGACGGGTCGATGCAGATCCTGCTGATCACGTCGCGCGACACCGGGCGCTGGGTGATTCCCAAGGGCAATCGCATCAAGGGGCTGGCCGGCCATCGCGCGGCGGAAGTCGAGGCGTTCGAGGAAGCGGGCATCCATGGCATCGCCTGTCCCGCACCGATCGGCCGATACAGCTATGACAAGCGCAAGCGCAGCGGCAAGTCGCGCGAGGCGAATGTCGAGGTTTTTCCGCTTGCCGTGACCGGCCATCTGACGCAATGGCCCGAAAAAGGGCAGCGCGAGCTGCGCTGGTTTTCCGTCGCCGAAGCCGCAAAGGCCGTCGACGAACCCGAACTGCAATCGATCATCGCGGCTTTCCGCGAACCGCCCGCCGATCCGGGCTGGTTCCTCCGGTTGCTGCTGTCGATCCGCGAGAAGCAAAGTGAAAGGACTGGAATGCTGCGCTGGTTTCACGCGCTGATGCCCAAGCAGGGGCGTTTCTTCGAGCAATTCGAAGACCATGCCGCGACCCTGGTCGCCGGCGCCGACGCCCTGGCCAAGCTGCTCAAGGGCGGCCCGGACATGGACGCGCATATCAAGGAGATTTCGGACCGCGAGCATGAGGCGGACGACATCATCCGCGAAGTGCTGCAGGACGTCCGCCGCATCTTCGTCACCCCGTTCGACCGCAGTGCCATCACCGGCCTGATCGGCGTGATGGACGACGCGATCGACCAGATGAACCAGACCGCCAAGGCAATCGCGCTCTATGAGGTCAAGGATTTCGCGCCGCAGATGCAGGACATGAGCGCGCTGATCGTCGAATGCGCGCGGATCACGGCGGAGGCGATGCCGCTGCTGCGCTCGCTCAACATCAATTCGGCGCGCCTGCACGAGTTGACCGAACGGCTGGTCAAGCTGGAAGGCCATGCCGACATATTGCATGAGGCGGGCCTCAAGGCCCTCTACAGCCAAGCCCGCGCCGGCAATCCGATGGATTTCATCGTCGGCAACGAAATCTACAGCCATCTGGAAAAGGTGACGGACCGGTTCGAGGACGTCGCCAACGAGATTTCCGGCCTGGTCATCGACCACGCCTGACAGGCCTGACCGGATATGGAAGCCCATCTCGCCTTCCCGCTGCTGATCGCACTGATCGGCGTTGCGCTGCTGTTCGATTTCCTGAACGGCCTGCATGACGCCGCCAACTCGATCGCGACCATCGTGTCGACGCGGGTGCTGAAACCCCAATATGCGGTCGCCTGGGCCGCCTTCTTCAACTTCATCGCCTTCCTCTTCTTTGGCCTGCATGTCGCCGAGACGGTGGGCAAGGGCATCGTCAGCGCCGACATCATCGACGCATCGGTGATCTTCGGCGCACTGATGGGGGCGATCGCCTGGAACCTCATCACCTGGGGCCTGGGCATCCCATCCTCGTCCAGCCATGCGCTGGTCGGCGGCCTGCTGGGCGCGGGCACGGCCAAGTCCGGCCTGTCGGCGATCGTGTGGAGCGGCGTGTTCAAGACCAGCGCGGCGATCGTGATATCCCCCGCCGTCGGCCTGTTCCTGGCGCTGATGCTGGTGCTGGCGATCAGCTGGATCTTCCGCAAGTTCACGCCGCAGGGCGCGGACCGGGTGTTCCGCAAGCTGCAGCTTGTTTCTGCGTCGCTTTATTCGCTGGGCCATGGCGGCAATGACGCGCAGAAGACGATGGGCATCATCGCGGTGCTGCTCTATTCGCAGGGGCTGCTGACCGGCGGCTTCCATGTGCCGATGTGGGTGGTGCTGAGCTGCCAGGCGGCGATGGGCCTGGGCACGTTGCTGGGCGGCTGGAAGATCGTCCACACCATGGGATCGAAGATCACCCGCCTGACCCCGGCGCAGGGCTTCTGCGCGGAAACGGGCGGCGCGATCACCCTGTTCATGGCGACCCATCTGGGCGTGCCGGTATCGACCACCCACACCATCACCGGCGCCATCGTCGGCGTGGGCGCGTCCCGCCGGCTGTCGGCGGTGCGCTGGAACGTCGCGTCGAGCATCATCGTCGCCTGGGTCGTGACCCTGCCGGCGGCGGCCGCGATCGGCGCGCTGTTCTATGGGCTGACGCGTTTGTTCTGATCGGAACAGGCCGAGACAAGAAAAAGGGCGCGGGAGTGATCCCGCGCCCTTTCTCGTTCAGGCACTCCGCCGGTCAGGCACTCCGCCGGTCAGGCAACGCGGCCGAGGCGGTGGTAGAGATTGGCATATTTGACCGATTCCGGCTGGTCCTGCACTTCCTTGAGATAATGGGCGATGGCGGTGCGGATCAGGCCGA
This sequence comes from Sphingomonas sp. S-NIH.Pt3_0716, assembly GCF_003950715.1. Taxonomy (NCBI): domain Bacteria; kingdom Pseudomonadati; phylum Pseudomonadota; class Alphaproteobacteria; order Sphingomonadales; family Sphingomonadaceae; genus Sphingomonas; species Sphingomonas sp. S-NIH.Pt3_0716. The sequence continues at coordinate 184,915 of NZ_QLJK01000008.1, forward strand.
AATCCTCCTGGCTGAAGACCGCGCGCGAACGGGCGGGCTGGGGCGCTTCCATCGTATCGGTCGTCATCTTCCTGTCCTTCCTGCCTTGTGGCTGTGCTGGTTGATGACAGCGATATTGACAGGTCGAAGGGGAAGCGGAAGGGCGATGAGTGGCCGCAAGTCACGCCGCGACTTGTTCATATTGTCAAATCATGACAATATGACCTTATGGCAGATGTGACCGACCGGAAGCTCTATCTCGGCCCCAAGCTCCGCGTGCTGCGCCGCGAACTGGGGCTGAACCAGACGCGCATGGCCGAAGAACTGGGCGTGTCGCCCAGCTATCTCAACCATCTGGAGCGCAACCAGCGGCCGCTGACGGCGCAGATGTTGCTGCGGCTGGCCAATACCTATGACATCGACATTCGCGACTTCACCGCCAGCAGCCAGGATGGGGCGGCGAGCGACCTGGCCGAGATATTGTCCGATGCGCTGGTGCGCGACATCGGCATCGCGCGCGACGAAGTGCTGGAGGTCGCGGAAAATTATCCCGGCGTCAGCGAGGCGATCGGCCGCTTCTACCGCGCGCTGGCCGACCTGCGCCGCCTGCCCGAGCAGATGCAGGCGAGCGGGCGCGGCGCTGCCCCTGCCCCGCTGGTCGCGCCGGTTGACTGGTGGCGCGAGACGGTAGCCAAGGCCGGCAATCATTTCGCCGAAATCGACGCCGCGGCCGAAGGGATCGCCGCGGAGCTGGAGGAAGATCCGGCGCTGTTGCAGGCCGGGCTGCGCGCGCGGCTGAAGGAACGGCACGGCATGGCGGTGCAGATGGTGCGCGCCGATGTGCTGGCCGGAACGGTGCGCCATTATGACATGCACCGGCGGCGGTTGATGCTGAGCGAGCGACTGCCGGCATCGGGGCGACTGTTCGCCATGGCCTATCAGCTCTGCGCGCAGGAGATGGCCGACCTGATCGCGGCACAGGTGACGCGCACCGCGCCGCCGGACGAGGACAGCCGGCGGCTCGCCGTCATTGCGCTGACCAACTATGCCGCCGCGGCGCTCATCATGCCCTATGACCGGTTCCGCCAGGCGGCGGAGGCGAGCCGGCATGACCTTCCCCTGCTGCGCGCGCGCTTCGGCGTGTCGACCGAGCAGCTGGCGCACCGGCTGACCAGCCTCAACCGCACCGGCGCGCGCGGCATCCCCTTCTTCATGGTGCGGATCGACCGGGCGGGGATCGTGTCCAAGCGCTTCGATGGCGAGGCCTATCCTTTTGCCCGCTATGGCGGCACCTGTCCGCGCTGGGACGTGCATGCGGCCGACGCGCCCGACATCGTGCTGCCGCAACTGATCGAGACGTTGGACGAGCGGCGCTTCCTCACGCTGGCAATCGCCCTGCCCCGTGCCGATGGCGCGCGCGGGCGGCAGGTGATTGTACTGGGATGCGAGGCGAAACATGCCGGGCGGATCATCCATGCCGATGGCATCGATACCGAGCGCGACGACGCGGTGACGGTGGGGCCGACCTGTCATCTGTGCGAGCGGCGCGACTGCCCGGACCGGGCGCTGCCGCCGGTCACCCGCGCGCTGGACCTGCACAGCTATGAGCGGACCGCCAGCCCCTTCCCGTTCCGGCGGGTATGATGGGCGCTCCGCCCCGCCCCCGTCACTGAGAGGGGCCCCGGCCGTCGCCGGGATGAAGGGGGCGGAAACGGAGCGCCCGCCGCCAACCCTCAGGCTGCTACGGGCCTGGGTTGGGGCGATCGGGCGGAGCGGTTCTTCACGCGGCGCATCGGCAGGTTGCGGCAATGGCGCTTGAAATAGACGATCTCCAGCAGGGTCGGCCAGATTTCGAGCGAGGAGCGAATCAGCCCGACCTCGTCATCGACCATACGACTGACATTCTGCTGGAAGAAATCCGGCTCGAAATCATAGAAGGTGCGTGACAGGCCAGCGGCAAAATGGCCCAGCGCATCGCGCCGCTCGGTCGTGCGCGCGTCGGCCATGCTCTTGAGCACCCGGTCATGCAAGGCGCGGGCGCTGTCCAATATCTCCTCGCTGTCCTGCAGGCTGACCGCGCCGTCATAGTCGAAGGCGATCGACCATTCGTCGGTGCGCTTGAGGCTGGTGCGGATCTTGCGCTTGAGCAGGCCGCAGATCGCCTCGTTGAACACCTCCGACGCCAATGGATTGCGCATATAGCTGTTCTTGATGTGGGTCTGGGCGGAATCGACATGGGCCGAGACCATGTTCGACTGCTGAATCCACAGGCGATAGATATAGTCCTCGAACCGCAAGCGCGTCGGGAAGAAGGGCGGCAGGCCGGTGCGATTGTCATAGCCCGCGACGCCGCAGTCCATTCGCCAGTTGAGATTGGTGAGGCAGGGGCGGAAATTGACCAGCACATAGGTGTCGTTGAGCCGTTCGGCATCGACCTCGTCCGGATCGTCGAGGAACATGTCGACGAAATCGACCGCGTCGATATCGTTGGTGCCGGTGCGGAAGGTCTGCGCCATCTTCACCACCGCCGATCGAGGCAGCCGCCCCTCCTGCAGGGTCAGGCTGTTTTCCCGCGCGAAGCCGAGAGAATTGTTGGATTCCAGGTCCATGGCGCTGTCGATCACCAGTTCGCCCTGGTCGTAATTGGCCGGCGCGTCGGCCACCGTCTTGCCCAATATGTCGCGGAAGGACTGGAGGATGTCATAGGATTTGCGGCAATGGCCATTGGCGCCGCGCGGAATCGTCTTGCCCCGGCTGATTTCCCGTTCGCCCAGCGTTTCCGGGCTGTCCTCGATCAGGGCATAGGGGCGCATGTCATCGTCGGCGCTGACCATCAGGTCGCCCAGCGTATACATCAGGGTGAAGTTGCGGTTGCCGCCATAGCTGGGGCGGAAGAGGTTGCGGACCAGCACGTCGAGCTTGCGGTCGCGCAGCCGCTTGCAGATGTAGGAAACGAACTGCTCCTTTTCGGCCGGGCCGACATACCAGAGGTCGTTGACCGTCTTGGTCGCCTCCAGCGCGCCGAAATATTTGTCATGATTGGCGACCGAGGAATCATCGAAGACGATGATCGGCGCGGTCTGGCCGCTGCGGGCGAAATTTTCGTCATAGGCCTCGACGGTCGCGCCGACGTCGCGCAGGCGATAGGTCGGGATCACGAAATGCAGGTCGCGTTCGCTCACAAATTTGTCCTTTGGGGATATGGGAAATGAGGGTCAGTCGCGCCGGGCGCGGGCGGCCAGAAAGGCCGCAAGCGGGGCGCGATCTTCGGCCAGGATCAGGGGATCGCGATGGCCGTCGCGCTGCGCCTGGCGTCGGTCGAGGTCGCGGCGCCAGCCATCGCGCAGGCGCACGCCCTGGCAGAGCAGCAATATGCCGAGGCTGGCGAAGCTGAAGCTGGCGAGGGCCAGCGCCATTTCCAGCGGCGCCGATGCCGGGCCGTCCAGGGTCAGGGCGCGATGCAGCAGCGAACTGCCCGCCGCCGCGCCGACGAGCAGCAGGCCAAGGCCGCGCCAGGCGAGATCGCGCCGGGTCATGATGCCCGGCTCCGTTGCAATGCCGGAGGAGCCAGGGTGGCGCGCGGCCGGATCGACAGGCGTCCGGTGAGCCGTGGCCGATCGCTGCGCCGCCCGGCATCGGCCGGGGTGGGAGGAGGAGGTCGGTGGGTCATGGGACAAGGGACTTAATGGCCCCCGTCGGTCAAATTCCAGCCGACCTCCGGCCCGTTTTCATAGTATTTGCATAGGGATGATCAGCGGCCGCCCAGCAGACCGCTCTTCACCGTCAGTTGCAGCATAACCGCGCGCGGGGCGCCGAGCGAACCCAATATGTCGCCTTCGCGCACGGCGTTGGTGCCGGTGCCGGCCGCGCTCGCGCCCACCACCGATCCGCCAACGATGATCAGCTTGTTGGTGAGATTGCGGCCGATCAACGACAATTCCCAGGGCTTGCCCGCGCCGCCATTGATCGAGAGGGCGGCGTTGAGCTGGACATAATCATCCTGCAGCGTCCTGGGGTTGCCCTCCGTCTGGGTGACATAGGCGCTGCTGTAATTGAAATCGACCGACAGCGATCCACCGAGCCGGTCGGCGAAACCATGGTCATAGGTGAAGCCGCCGGTGATCGCGATTTCGGGCGCGCGAAACAGGCGTTGGCCGGTCTGGTCCTGATTCTGATAGGGATTGGCCGCCGTGCCCCATGTCGATTGCGGCAGATTGGGGTTGAGCGGATTGAGATTGCAGCCCTGCGCGATCGACTGACCCGCATAGCAGCCACCGATGAAATCGGTGTAGCGGGCGTTGTTGTAGGCGATCGCCGTGTTAAACGTCAGGCCGGCGAGCGTGCGCGGCCGGATGGTGAGGCTGAGTTCCGCGCCCTTGATCTCCGCCCCGCCCGCATTCTGGGTCAGCTGGGTGAAGGAGGCATTGTCGTAGCGCGACAGCTGGAGCCCGCTATATCTATAATAATAGCCGACCAGATCGTAGAGGATCTGGCGATCGGCGACATAGCCCTTGGTGCCGATCTCGCCGCCCTTCGCGGTCATCTGGTCATAGGACAGGTCGATCGCGGCGCGGCTCTGGTCCGCATCGGTGCGCAGCCGCGTCGGCACGGTGTTGAAGCCACCCGAGGTGAAGCCCTCGCGATAGGCGGCGTAGACGGTGCGGTCGCTGTCCGGGCGCCAGGTGAGCGTCACGTCGGGCGAGAAATCGGTATAATTCTGCTTGGGGCCGAGAATCTGGATCGGGCTGCCGAGCGAGGTGCCGGTCAGCGACTTGTCTTCCCAGCTATAGCGGCCGCCAACGGCCAGTTCGAGCGGATCGGCGATCTTGTAGCGCAGCTGGCCGAAGACCGAGGTCGCCTTGGTATGGACGTCATAATAGGTCGATCCGACCACGAAGGGCGTGCCGAAATTGGTGGTGAAGGCCTGACGCGTGAGGAAATGGGCGTCCTGGAAGAAGCCGCCGACGAGGAAGTTCAATGGCCCGTCATAGTCGGACGCGAGGCGCAGTTCCTGGCTGAAGCCCTTGGCGGTGATGTCGTTCGACGCGCCGAAATAGGGATTGTTGGAGAAGGTGAAGCTGTCGACCGAGCGTTCGCGCAGGCGGTAATAGCCGGTGACCGAGGACAGGGTATGGGCGTCGCCCAGATCCTGGTCGATGCTGAGCGAGGCGAGGAACTGCTTCGACTTCATGAAGGGCACGCCGTCGCCATAGCTGGGATCGCTGGCGGCGGTCGCCGGCGCGAGGATGGCGTCGTAGAAATTGCGGTTGAGCGTGCAGTCGGTCGAGCCATAGCGACTGACGCCGGCCGGGCAGTAGATGATCTGGCTGAGGCCGGTGGGGCCGACGCCGTCCCGTTCGCGCTGGCCATAATTGACCTTCGCCTTGATCCGGGTCGATCCGCCCGCATCATAGGCGAGCGTGCCGCGGACGAAGACATCTTCGGAATTGAGGCTGTCGGCGCTGCGCCCCGGCGTGATGCCGGCGATCGGCTCGGCAACGTTGCGGAACCAGCCATCCTCCTTGGAATAATAGCCGACGACGCGGGCGGCGAGGCCGTCGGTCAGGGGCACCGAGGCGCTGGCTTCGACAAAGCGCTGGTCGGCCATGAATTCATAGCCGGTGCGCAGCTTCGCCTCGAAATCCTTGCCCGGATCCTGGGAGATGAGCGAGACGATGCCGCCCGGACTGTTCTTGCCATAGAAGAGCGCCTGCGGCCCCTTGAGCACCTCGACCCGGCCAAGGTCGATCTGGCCAAGGCGGATGGCGTTGCCATAGCTGATCGGCACGCCGTCGAAATTCAGGGTCACGGCGGTTTCGGTCGAGGGGTTGGAGATGCCGGCGCCGATGCCGCGCAGGTTGATCGAGCCGCCGACCTGATTCTGCGATTCGGCGATGACTAGCTGCGGCACCTGCTGGCTGATCGCCTGGAAGCTGGTGGTGGCATAGCGTTCGATCTGGTCGGTCGAGAGGGCCGATACGGCAACCGGCACGTCGATCAGCCGCTCGTCACGCTTGCGGGCGGTGACGATGATCTCCCCTGCCCCGGCGTCAGCCTGGGGTGCGGGTGCGGCGGTATCCTGCGCCTGTGCGGTTGCGAGCATCAGGGCCGGGCCGGCAGCGACAGTCGCCAGCAGACGGCCGATCAGGGCCTGCTTCATATCATCCTCCCATCGGGTCAGGCCTTGTCGACAATGCCGCAAGGCTCATTCCATTCGGGACGATTATGATCCGAGGCTAATGGTCAGGCAAATTCGCCAAATTGACAGATGGGGCAAATGATCATCAGAAAAACATGGAGATCAACATGTTGATCAATTGCACATAAGCGCCGAATTTACGGCATTTTTGATATGAATATCATCGGACATTTCCGTCGATATTCACGTTTCCTGTGCCAAATTCAGGCGCATCGCTTTGACGATATATGGCGACATGTCGGCTGATCGAGATGAACGGCAGACACGAAAAAGGGGCCGCCGGGCAGGCGACCCCCTTCGATATTCCTGTCACGTCGCCCGTACGGCGAACGGGCGACGGCCGATCAGTCGGCCTTGGACTGGAGATTGACGGCCGCGTACTTGCCGCGACGATCGACTTCCAGTTCGAAGTCCAGACGGTCACCCTCGTTCAGGGCGCCCATGCCGGCGCGTTCGACAGCGCTGATGTGGACGAAAGCGTCCGGCTGGCCGTCATCACGCTGGATGAAGCCGAAGCCCTTCATGGCGTTGAAGAACTTGACCGTGCCGCTGGCGCGTTCGCCGGTCAGCTGACGCTGCGGGCCACGCTCTGCACCACCGAAACCACCGGCGCGGGGCTCGCGCGGTTCACGCGGCGGCGCACGATCGGTCACGGGGAGCGGTTCGCCGTCGATGACCAGATCGGTCGCCGACACCTTGCCACCACGATCCACCAGGGTGAAGCCGAGCGGCTGACCTTCGGCCAGACCGGTCAGGCCGGCCTGCTCGACCGCGCTGATGTGAACGAACACGTCTTCGCCACCATCGTCACGAACGATGAAGCCGAAACCCTTCTGGCCGTTGAAGAACTTGACGACACCCTTGCCTTCGCCAACGACCTGGGCCGGCATGCCGCGACCACCGCCGCCGCCGCCACCAAAGCCGCCACCGCCGCCGCCGAAGCCACCGCGGCCACCGCCGCCGAAACCGCCGCCGCCGCCGAAGCCACCGCGATCACCACCGCCGAAGCCACCACGACCACGATCACCACCGCCGAAGCCGCCACCGAAGCCGCCGCGGTCACCAAAGCCACCGCCGCCGAAGCCGCCGCCGCTGCCCTGGTCGTAGAAATTGTCGTCGCCGAAACCGTCGCGCTTGTCCTTGCCGCGCCCGCCGCGGCGCCCTCTGTCAAAACTCATGCCCTGTTAGTCACTTTCGCTTCGCCCCAAGACACATTGGACAAACATGTCGGGCGAATGACATGCACAATCCACCGCAAAGTCGCGGTTTGGGAATCACTATATCAAGTTTTCCGGGCAGCGCGAATGATTTCGCATATCGGGCAAAAAGAGCGCCCGCAGCGCCGATTTACAGGCCCTATCTGCCAAAGCCTTGATTGCGATATGGCCCGTTTCCCCATAGAGGGAAAAGTCATGACCGTCCATTTCCATGAAGAAGATCTGCCCGAGGGCGTCCTTGCCCCCGGCCCGATCGCCGTCGATACCGAAACCATGGGGCTCATCACCCCGCGCGATCGCCTGTGCGTCGTCCAGATCAGCGACGGCAAGGGCGATGAGCATCTGGTCCGCTTCAACCCCGGCAGCGACTATGCCGCGCCGAACCTGAAGGCGGTGCTGGCCGATCCGGAGCGGATCAAGATCTATCATTTCGGCCGATTCGATATCGCCGCGATCCAGCATTATCTGGGCGTGGTGGCAGCCCCCGTCTATTGCACCAAGATCGCGTCGAAGCTGGTGCGCACCTATACCGACCGCCACGGCCTGAAGGAACTGGTCCGCGAACTGCTGGGCCAAGACATCAGCAAGCAGCAGCAGTCGAGCGACTGGGGCGGCCCGAACCTGTCCGACGCGCAGAAGGATTATGCCGCGTCCGACGTGCGCTTCCTGCACCAACTGAAGACCGAACTGGACAAGCGCCTGACCCGCGAAGGGCGGATGGAACTGGCCCAGGCCTGTTTCGACTTCCTGCCCCATCGCGCGGCGCTGGACCTGGCGGGCTGGCCCGAGAACGACATCTTCTCGCACATGTAAGCGACGAGGCGGCAGGCAGACATGTCCATCCAGGCCGAGCAACAGCGCAACGTCCGCCGCCATTGGGCCCGGCGGGGCGGCAGCCATGACAAGCTGGTGCGCCTGCTCAAAAATTATCTGCCGGTGGCGGTCGGCGTGCTGACCGCCCTGCTGGCCATGGCCCCTTTCACTGGCGGCGACAAGGTCAGCTTCGTGCTCGACAAGAACAAGGTCGAGGTGGCGAAGGAGCGGATGCGCGTGTCCGAGGCGCTCTATCGCGGGCAGGACAGCAAGGGCCAGCCCTTCTCGCTACGGGCCGGTTCGGCCGTGCAGAAAAGCTCACGCGAGCCGATCGTCGACCTGAACGACATGGCCGCGCGCATCCTGCTGCCCGAAGGGCCGGCGGTGCTGAACGCGCAGAAGGGCCGTTACGACATGGAGACCGAGCGAGTCGCGATCGTCGGCCCGGTCCAGTTCGAGGCGGCCGGCGGATATCGCCTGGTCACTCGCGACGTCGGCATCGATTTGCAGACGCGGCGGATGAAGAGCGCAGGCCGGGTCGACGGGCGCATCCCGATCGGCACGTTCAGCGGCGACCATCTGGAAGCGGACATGAATGCACGCACGGTCACGCTCAACGGCCGGGCGACCTTGCGCATCGAACAAAATGGCCTCAAAGGGCAAAAGTGATGAAACGCACCCTCATCCTGCTGCCGACCGTTGCGCTGGGCGCGACCGGCCTCCTCTACGCCGGCGCCGATGCGCAGGTGTTCAAGAATCATGACAGCAATGCGCCGGTGAACTTCACCGCCGACCGGATCGAGGTGCAGGACCGCGCCGACCGGGTCGTGGTGTCGGGCAATGTCGAGGTGACGCAGGCCGGCATGACGCTGAACGCCGCCCGCATGACCGTGGCCTACAAGCAGCAGCCCAATGGCGCGGCGAACACCGGCAATGGCGTGGAAATCCAGCGCATCGACGCGTCGGGCAATGTCGTCATCACCAAGGCCGACCAGACCGCGCGCGGCAATGTCGCCATTTATGACCTCAATGCCAAGCTGATCACCATGGTCGGCAATGTCTCGCTGACCCAGGGCGTCAACCGCCTGACCGGCGGACGGCTGGTGATGGATCTCAATAGCGGCCGCACCACGGTCGACGGCCGATCGACCGGCGGCGCCGGCACATCGACCAGCCCCAGCGGCCGCGTGTCGGGCACCTTCACGGTGCCGCAGCGCAAGAACTGATCCGGGGTCGGGAGGTCGGGCGACGCGTTTCGAGCGGTCCAACGGCTATCGATTTCCGTCCTTGATGCCGGGCTTTGGCGGCTAACGACCATTTCTCGACATAAACCGCCCTGCCGGCCCGAAGTTGCTCGTAAGCCAGGTTCTTGTTGCCAGCGTAGACTTGGGTAACCGTCCGCCCATAGCGATCGCGCGTGACCGGGCTGATCGTCACCCCGCGCGCTACCAGCTGCTTCTTGCTGGCGATCGGATCGCCCGGCGCGCAGCTGCGGCCCTTGCGGCAGGGCCCCGGCAGTTCCGGCGCGTCGATACCGAGAAGTCGGACGCGGCCAATCTCGCTACATTTGAGAGTGTCGTCGTCGATTGCGACACAAACTGTTGGCGGTTGGAATATAGAAATGAGGAAGGGTAGAAACATCGATGACAATATCCGTTTGATTTCAACTCCAGCTTGAGCCGACACACCTTGTTGATAGCTTCTGATCCAGGGGGGAATCAGGAGTAACACATGGAAATCAAGAAGATTTTGATTGCGCTTGCATTCGTCTCCGCTCCGGTGGTTGCTCAGCCGCCGACCACCATTCCGTCCGAAGGCACCGATGAGCAGGACGCAGAATACGAAGCCTGCAAGGCGCGCTATGTGCGCGACGGCTTCGGCAACTATGACCAGGCGGCAGCGTGGTGCTATCCGCGCATTTATGGCAGCGAGGATAGCCCCTATCCCGGCAAGGATCCCAGCATCCCCAAGTACTGAGCCATGACGGGCGCCTCTGCGTGGACGCGCGCGGGGGTGTTCTTCCCAGGAGCATGATGGCGATATCAGCCCAGACGCCGTTCGCGAGGCCACCCCGATAGCGGTCGCTCGGTTCGTGGGCGGAAAACTGCCCGGCAAGAACCGACCAGAAGCGGACGTTTCCTAATCCCCTCCCTTCCAGGGAGGGGTCGGGGGTGGGTGCGCCGCGTAGCGGCGGTCTACGGTCGACAGGGCAGAAGCTCGCTACGCTCGCAACCCACCCCAACCCCTCCCTGGAAGGGAGGGGCTATGTCTTGCTCCCACCCATTCCCGCCCTTCCTTCTTTCTCCTCCGCGATCTTCGCGGCTCCGCGTGAAAAATGAATCACGCGGAGCCGCGAAG